>JBGVTO010000424.1:0-19356 GCA_041862635.1 Phycisphaerae bacterium
GCTGGAAACGTGGAAAGGTTGAGATATTGTGACACTCGCAGACGAAAGGGCGAGTAAACGGTGAAAACAAAATTCGACCTAAACCAACGCGCCAGTCCTCGACCCTACTACGGTGACGAAGAAATGTGTCTATAAATTCATGCAGGCCATGACCTTTATTTAGAAGGCTCCTTGACCTCAACCGTTACAGTCATCGTGTTATTTGAGATATCTTTTTCCCCTGGGACTGGAGGGATTTCCACCTTGAGTGTGTGCTTGCCAATCGAGGCGTTGGTGGTGTCCCAATCGAATTTCAACTGCGTGGAATCGCCGGGACCGCCGTAATACATCCAAGCTTTGCCTTGATGGCTATTATGCCTGTATCCGCCGGCGACGATGTCATCATAGTTATCGTTGTTCAAATCACCCATGCTGAAGTATGCACCGAACCGGCTCCACAGTGTTCCGGTAAGAATCTTGTCAGGACTCTCGTCCATCACGGCCTTTGTGTTACCGTCATAAATATACACCCGGCCCATTTGATTGGAACGATACCAAGCGTAACCCGCTACAGCAATGTCCTTATAACGATCATTGTTGAAATAGCCGCAGTGTACGGCATTCCCACCAAGATTGGGACGTCCATCCTCTTCACCGCTGAAAATCTTATCTGGAATGGCATCCATATTTGATCGTGTGTTTCCCCAATATAGATAGACCCGGCCTTGAAAATTAGAAGCAATACGGGCTCCGACAAGGACATCAGCATGACCATCACCATCTACATCGGACAGTTCAACATAGGCAAAATCATTTGTACCCGACTCAGGACAGGCAAATACGAGATCGCAAGCTGTATCCATGTTTGCCTTGTCGTTGCCATAGTACAAGTATGCCCGGCCTCGCCGGTTGACCCTATCGGCTCCTATCAAAATGTCCCGGTAGCCATCCCCGTCCACATCCCCTCCTATGGCAACCCCACGGCCGAATGCATCCAGATCGTTTTCACCTTCGAAAATCCTATCGTATTTACTGTCCATAGAGGGGCCTCCATAGTAGAGATACACTCGGCCTTTCCAGGGATGCGTAGCTGATACCGGAGCAGTCACAAATACATCGTCATACTTATCGTTGTTCACGTCCCCAGCCACTACAATGCGGCCGAATCGTCCTGCTGTTCCAGCTTCTCCATCCAGAGTCAAATCGCACGTGGAATCCATATCCCGGCCACCGTAATAGATGTAGACTCGGCCCCGCTCGTTGCCATAGAAAACGGCTCCTATGATTACATCGGCATAGCCGTCCCCATTGACATCACCCAGGCATACATCTTGGCCAAACCTGTCCCCAGGGTGCTCTCCCTCAAAGGTCTTGTCAGGTTTAGCATCCATACTCAGCCCACCATAATAGAGATAGGCGCGCCCGGCCCCGCTATTCCACTCCTGGGCAGTTATGACAAGGTCATTGTGGCCATCGCCGTTGACGTCCCCCCCACAGCCCATATGTGCACCAAAGTAGCTATGGTCGGTTGTTGGGGGAAGAAACGTCAGATCGCATATCTCATCCATCCCATCAACCCCGGTTGGAGATAAACGGACTGACTTGGTCCCTATCGGGACACCATCGGTATTATCGGTAAGCGTAACACCGATTGTTTCACTGTAGTCACTTCGGTTAAGGACATCCACCACCACAACAACATGATCCCCTTGAGTACAGGAAGGACGTACGGAGACACCTGTAACTGCCAAGTCGTGGGTGCGACCAGTCTTGGGCAGAAGTGCGACAATCTCTTCGTTACCACCGGCCTTCGCATACCACGATGGAATTCGACCATTTTTGTCCTGTGCCTCAACCTCGGCCCCTTTGCTGATAAGTAATTCAACCACATCTGGGTGCCCCCACTTCGTTGCTTCATGCAAGGGAGTCAGATCCTCCTTTTGCCTGGCATTAACGTCTGCACCTTTGACTATCAGCAACTCCGCCACATCCGAATGACCCCCACTTGCAGCCCAGTGTAAAGGGGTATAACCGAGCAAATCACGGACTTCCACATTGGCTCCATTTTTGATGAGCAATTCCACAATGTCACGGTGTCCATATACGGCTGCATAGTGGAGGGGGCTGTTGCCAGCGGCATTCTGTGCATCGACAATGGCACCGGCGGCGATTAAGGACTCCACAAGTGATTTGTGGTTACCAAGAGTTGCAATGTGCAATAGCGTACCGCGAAAATCTTGTGTGTTTACGTCGGCACCTTTTGCAAGGAGTAATTTAACCTCCTCGACGTCACCCTTCTCCACAGCTTGGAGAAGGGGTGCTTCAAGCTCCTTGCTATACTCCTTCGCTCCATGCCTACGTAGCAGTTCGATTATTTCGGTGTGGCCTTGATCAACTGCGAGGTCTAGAGGTGTCCGACCCCATTTGTTCCTTATACTTACGTCGGCACCCTTATTGATAAGCAATTCTACCATATCTCTTCGACCCCGACGGGCTGACAAATGAAGGGGCGTCTGTCCATTCACGTTCTGGCTATCTAGATCAGCACCTTGGACAATCAGAAGTGCTGCCATGTCCTTTCGGCCCCTAACGGCCGCAGAGTGCAAGGCAGTATGGTCCGAACTGGCCTTAGCATCAACATCAGCACCCTTTTCAACAAGAAATTCTACAATATCTCCGTGACCTGACCTCGCGGCTCTATGGAGCGGTGTCCAATCATTCCTGCCTTTTGCATCAACGTTTGCACCCTTGGCGATAAGCAACTCTATCATTTCGCGGTGGCCTGCTGAGGCTGCGCTATGTAATGGCGTATTTCCATTCTTGGCTTTGGTGTTCACATCCGTGCCCTTCGAGATAAATAGCTCCGCCACTTCCCTCGCACCAGCTTGAGCTGCTTGATGGAGCATGGTCGTGCCATCGTTCGTCTTCGCATTAATATTAGCGCCCTTGGCGATAAGAAATTCAACTACATCCGTCTGACCTGTTGAAGCTGCCCAGTATAGAGGTGTCCAGCCAAGTTCGTCCTTTGTATTAACATCGGCTCCTTGTTCCACGAAACGTTTCACATGGGTTAAATCCCCCATACAGGCTGCCATATGGAAACTCGAAACATCAGCGCCTTTTGCAATAAAAAACTCGACTATGTCTCGATTTCCTTGCGATGCTGCGTAGCGGAAGGCCGTCCAGCCGTCCTGGTCTTTCACATCGAATTTAGCTCCTTGGGCAACGAAAAGCTTAACCATATCCAAATCCTTATTCCAGACCGCATAGTGAAGAGGCGGATAGTCCTTTTCTGGCTTGAGATTAACATCGGCGCCTTTGGTCATGAGAAGCCTCACCATATCCTTGTCTTCATTCCAAATGGCATAGTACAACGGCGTGTAGCCCTCTTTGTCTTTGACATTCACATCGGCGCCTTTGGCAATTAAGAATTCGGCAACTTCTTTGTGACCTTCCTGGACCGCATAGTGCAGAGGTGTAGTACCTTTGTCGTCCTGAGCATTCACATCCGCCCCCTGTTCGAGCAACGCTTTTGCTCCGGCTAAATCTCCCATCTGGGCGACTACGTGGATGGAAGAGATAGTGGCGCCTTTGGCCAAAAGTAGTTGTACGATATCCTTGCGATTCTGCTGAAAAGCGACATCAATTGGTGTGTGGCCATCGTTGTTCTTGGCGTTCAGAGTTGCACGTTTTGTGATGAGTAATTCAATAATATCTTTGTCGGCAGCTCTGGATTTTACCGCATTGTGCAAGGGTGTATTGCCAGTTGGGTCTGTTACATTCACATCCGCGCCTTTTGCAATGAATAGCTCGATCAGTTCCTTATCACCTCTGCCAGCTGCGTGATATAATGGTGTACGACCCCACCTACTCTTAGCATTCACATCGGCTCCATTGTCAATAAGAAACTCGACCAGTTCTTTGTCGCCGCAGCGGAATGTGTAAAACAGCGGCGTAAACCAGTTGTCCTTAGCATTCACATCAGCTCCATTAGCAATAAGGACTTTGACCAACTCCTTTTGGCCGTTTCGAACTGCCCGATGCAGCGGTGTATAAGCCCACGTATCTCTTATATTAAGACTCGCCGGCAATATCTTCTTCATTTCGGCTTTACTTTCGGTTAGTTTTATAGTCGGTTCGCCCTGGGTATATCCATGCCTTGCTAGGAACTTATCCATCAGATAAATTGCTCTTTCAAGCCAGGGTAATTTTAGGAGTGCCCCGTGCTCTTGTCCCTCTGCAGTGTATAGCTCTGAGACGATTCCCAATTTCTTGCATTTTTCGACGAATTCTACTGCCTCCACTACCAGCCAGTCCTCCATGCCACAGAGCACGACAAGTGGAGTGATATCTTTGGTTAGGTTGTCATACGGCGAAATCCTGACCGCCATTTCTTTAGAGCCGACTTCTCGGACAAGCCCAGCGCACTGGAGGACCGGTTCGAAAAGTACCAGCAAATTAGGTTTTGACGAGATTGATGTCTCTTCTCCTTGGGCCTCAAGACCTTTGGTTGTGCATGTAGAGGCTGCCACATGGCCACCGGCTGATACTCCTGAAGCTACGATTCGATTGGGATCGATGCCAAGCTTGGCAGCATTGACTCGCAACCACCGTATAGCGCTCTTGCCGTCTTCAACACATTTATCCGGCATTGTTCCATGTCGACTCTTGATCCGGTAATCAGCGCGGGCGGTCACCATGCCACGCTTAGCCAGATATTCCGCGTGCGGAACAAGTTCCTCGACGTTTCCTCCTACCCAGCCGCCACCAAAGAAAAAAACAATTGCAGGCCGCTTATCATTCGTTGTCCAGTCTTCGGGGAAATGAACATACATTGCGAGCTCACCCTGTGGCGTCTTCTTGTAAATGTACTTCTCAATGCATTGTTCGGATTTTGGAGGACTTATTCCTGTTTCTATGGCATTGGTGGAACCGTACAATTTATAGCCATGATTCGAAATCAAAAGGACCATCAAAGCGAGCTTAAGAATATGACTTCTTATATACTTCATGTTCATATCATATCCTCCCATACATTGAATCCATACTTTTCTGGCAGCATGATGATTACACAAGGCTTGCTGCCAAGTATTATATCGTCAAATACAAATTGTTGCAAACCGTCTCGCAGCTGTCGTGGATTAGATTGAGGTGGTTAAGACCTGATGAAAGTGTCGACGTAAGAGATAGTTCCAAAATACCAGAATTCTTCGAAAATTCACCTCTTTCAGCAGCTAAAAACACCCTGATTTTCAGGTGACAGTTTGACTCCAGAATGTCTATTAAAATTCCAAATAACGCTTCAGCGGTTCAGTCCAATAGAGCATTTGTGTCGGCTACGCGACACAAAAACTCGTAATTGATTAAGCATCCGGGTGAAATGAATGTATTAATCAGATAATTCTTTTGGAGTATTTGACTTTGAGCTTTTCATAGGTGGCCGATACGTCCTTCTATCGATGTTCCCTTGATAAATCATCTAGACCGCAGGCACTTAGCGTTAAGGTAAGAACTTCTTCGGCGCCGCCAGCTTTTCAGGTAGGTAGTGCTCGATTACGTAGTTGAGATCGTGCACCGCAAAGGCCTGTTGCTCGGCCCTTACACCCATATCGAGCAACTGCTGGATAGCGTCCTGCCAAGGCTTGTAGTGCTGCACAAAGGGGTCGTTTTTAAGGGCATCTCGAGCCCGTTTGATATCGACCTCCTTGAGCGGGTGAGTGGGTAGCTTGTAGTCGATGATGTCCTGGGGCGTGACGCCGAGGAAATTGGCATTGGGTGCGCAAAAGTATCGGTTGATATGCGCCGCGTTACCCGATCCAACCTTCAGCGTGCGGTAGATAGCAATGCCTTGCGAGGATTGTCGAATCCAAGGAGGTGACGGTTTTTCATGAAGAATTCTGCAACTGATATCTCACGCTGTCCCCGGGCCATATCTTCGGCAGTGGAGTGGCGAGGAAGTTCTTTCTTGGGAGTTTCTTTGACCGCCTTCTTGGTTGTTTTTGCTACCTTAGGCTTATTCTGTTTTGAAGTGCGGCGTTTCTTCTTCCCAACCTTTTTGACGACTTTGGTCTTCTTCTTTGCCCCCGCCTTCCTGGCTGTTCCCATAGATTCGATCCTTCGTTACAATTTTTGGGCTGGGCCACACGACATAACTAAATGTCGCGCTCTAGACATATAGAGACCGGACCTTTTCAGTGATATCTGATGATAATGAAAAGGAGCATATGTGTCAAGTTTGTAGTACCTATTTGTTCGTATATCATAGGCTTGTCTTTTCGAATAAAATTCACTCTATAGAGTGATGATGGTGCAGAAGGCAACAGGACTTTATTGCAGAGAAAACAACAAAGTATTTGATCAAAAGTATCTTGTCTGTTAGGCTATTCTGTGTTCTCGTTTGGGCGTTACTAACGTTATATTCAATCATTCTGGAGTTAGCCTATGTCAACGACTACAAAGAAAGAACTTATCGACAGAATTGCTGAAAATACTCAGGCCAAGCGCAGGCTGGTGAAAGCTGCAGTTCAGAATTTCTTCGACGAGGTCATCTCTGAGCTTGCTAAAGGTAACCGCTTAGAGTTTCGCGATTTTGGAGTTTTTGACCCTCGTGACTGTGCTCCAAGGACAGCACGAAACCCGAAGACTCTCGAACGAATCCACGTCCCAGGTAAGAGAGTAGTTAAGTTCAAGATGGGTCGTTTGATGAGGGAACAGCTAAACAGCCAGAATGCAAAAAAATAGTAGTTAATGGCACTTACTAATCGTCTTGAGGCTGGTGATGCTGAGAAGGAGAAAAAATTTACATTAAAAGGAGGCATTAAAATGGATAAGCTCGATTCCTTTGATGATGTATTGGACTATGCTATTGACAGAGAAATAGAAGCCAACCAATTCTATAAAGATTTAGCAAAGAAAATGAAGAATCCGGCAATGCGTGAGGTGTTTGAAGCTTTTGCCAGGGAAGAATTGGGACATAAGGCAAGGCTGGAAGCGATGAAACACAGCAAGAAAATTCAAGCAGCTAAAAGTGTCACAGACTTACAGATTGCCGACTATGTTATAGATATTAAGCCTACTCCTGATATGAGCTACCAAGATGCGTTGATATTGGCAATGAAGAAGGAGAAAGTATCATTCCGACTCTATCTTGATCTAGCAGACGAAGTCGAAAACGAAGACCAGAAAGCGATATTTTTATCGATTGCACAGGAGGAAGCCAAGCATAAGCTGCGTTTTGAGATTGAATATGATGATGTTATACTAAAACAAAACTAATCCTCCTCAGTTTTACCGATCAGCTTGGGTTTTCTGTACCAGTCTCACGAACCTTTCGTCGCACTGAGGCACACACAGGTGCCCCCAAAATTGTCCCATTTTCATGAGCTACAAAATACCAGAATTCTTAGAAAAGTCACCTCTTTTCGAAGCTGAAAAACACCCTGATTTCCAAGTGACAGTTTGACTCCATTTTGTCACCACAAATACCAAATTTTACGGTTAATGGAAGCACCAAATCCCAAATATTTACATAAAAACAAAGATTTTTTTATTCTTATCGGATTAAGTATCCGATTCCCAGAAATTGTAAGTCACTCAATATAAAGGACTTACAAGAAACCCAAAAAGGCGCTTACAAACCAGCTTACAAAAAGTTTCAAGAAACTGCCGGAAATCAGCCTCAAGATATACCCACCGAATTGGCTGAAATTGTAGCCATATGGCCGGAACTAACCGCTATGGGAAATATATACTGCAGAAGTAAGATATTCAAGTGAAAAATTAAGACAAAATGTGTCATATTGAGACTGGAGGTAGGCCAGATAGGTCACAACCGCCAGACCAATCTCCCCTGTGTCTGGCATTTCCGCGCCAAGCCCAAGTAAATGACTGAGCATCGGACTAACAATCCGAAGGTTGCGTGTTCGAATTGCGTCGGCCTCGTTTAGTAACCCGTTGTTTGGCAAGCATTTGTGTCTGTCGGCCCTTTTTATTTTTGGCCTCAATAAGGGGCGCGTGCCAAGCGCGTGCCAAATTTTGACCGACAGCTTTGTCGCTCGCCTGCCTTGCCCGTGCTATAAGATCATCTGCCACAGCCAAGTAAAACCTGTGAGTCGTCTCAAATTTAGCATGTCCAGCAAGCCTCATTACTTCATATTCTCTCAGGCCCATGGCAAACCAATTTGTTATAGCTGTGTTTCTCAGATCATGAAACCGACCTTTATTGATACGTGCTCGCCTTAATATGCGGTTGAATTGGTTTGTAAAGTTACTAATGACATTCAACCTGGTATCAGAAAGATTCCATCTACCTTCTTGGCGACGCTGCTGGATGTGATTATACCGACCCTCAGGTACAAACACATACGGATAACCTTCAGGACGCTCGCCTTGAAGATCAGCCAGTAGTGAAATCATATGGTCCGTAATACCCAATGTTCGATGGTCTGTATCCTTGATCCGCCACTCCCAGGTCTCAACGGTATCGTTTTTAGGGCGGACTTCTACAACCTTTCCATCAAAATCTATATCACTCCAGACCAAATTCAGCAGTTCGCTCTTTCTCATGCCGGTAATCAAGGCCAGGGTAATCAAAAGGTCCCATCGTAACACACCCACTTTTTGAACTTCCTGAGCAGCCCTTAGCATTCGCTCACATTCACCGACACTATAAACACGTATCTTCTTGTTTCTCGGTGTCTTTGGTTCTTTAAGGCGCTTTAATGGATTACCGTCAAGCTGTCCTCTGTCAACAGCTAATTGAAAAAACCTTTTGACGTGCCTTATCCTCTTTGCTGCTGTAGCCGGAGGATCGCCTCGGTCAAGACAGGCCTGGAGGAAAATCTCGCCATGCTTATATCTAATGCCCTGGTAGTCAATATTACCGACAGTGTCAATAAAATGCTGCATAGCACACCTATATTCTGCCCGGGTGCTTTCCCTGATCTGGTCGCCGGTTCTGACCAAGCTATCTTCCATGAACTCATTTAATCTCATCGACTGTGGTGCGACTACACCCATTCGTAATTCCCGCTCTTTTTGTACCCTTTCCCGTTCAGCTTTACGTTTGTCAGCATGGCCAAGAGAAATCCGCCTTCGCTTGCCGTTCTCGTCTACGTAATCTAGAAAGTATTTGAAGGTTTTGCCATCTCGGGATGGTCTTGTTCTTAGTCTTACCAGTTCGCTCATTTTTTCACCTCCTTTCTAAATAACTGGCAAGACCGATCCAACTCCAGTATAACAAAAACAGCTGAAAATTTATAACGAAAACTCATCATGCAACCCCCCTTCCTCTCATCTCCTTATTCATCTTTTTGCGGATCCACTCCATAACAGCATCTCTTGGATACATAGGCTGCCGACATATGTGGATGCAGGGCAAGTCCTGCATCCTTTTAAGGTTGTCAATCACGTTTTTATAGTCTTTGGCATTGCTGGTTTCAGGTACAGCCTATGATTTGTCCAACTGTTGATAACTCTTGATTCATCATAAAATCCTCCAAAAAACAATGTTGTTAGAAAATTAAGCCGACAAATACTTGAATTTGCCGGGAACATTTGGGGTGAGATTTGTTGTCCCCACACTATATATGTGAAATCGCTGAAATATTTGGCGGCAATTACATAGTGACGCTCATAAGTTGGGGTTTTAAATGGGCTTATAGAAGTGAAAAAATAAGGAAAATCGCTGAAAATCGCTATTGGGTCGCTCGGTAATCGCTCTTCATATCAAACGAAAATCGGCACTTCTGGCGAAGCCGATACGTTCTTACTTTTTGGACTGAAGTTTACACCGGAGGACTTGTAATAAAGAAAGAAGGATTAACATTTCATCATAAAATTGCTACGAAACCACATAAACATTGTGCCTTAATACGCTTTCTCCTTACTATCATGTCATTTGTGATGGTTTTCTGGAGCCAGTGGAACCGGCAAGACTACTATCGGGCGAATTATCGCTTCTCAGGGAGCGAACGAATTTTATGTCACAGAATATGACAGTGCCGATGCAATGTCAGTAAATTACATCCTCACATGTTACGGCACACTTATTTGACCAGGCTGTACAACGTAGAACATGATTTGCGGTTTGTCCAGGACCAGGCTGGACATGCAAGCCCTACTACGACAGCGATTTATGCCAAGACAAACAGCAAAGCTCGTAAGCGGCAGGTTGAAGCTTTGGACGAAGAACGATAAATATATTATTCCTTCGCCCCGTGCTTGCGGAGGAGCTCAGCGACTTCATTCTTGGCTAATTTGACTGCAGGCGTTGGTGGGTTATCCCTGTACCCTGCTCAGTAAAGAGCCGTCAGAAGTCAGGCTTCAATCCCTTTGTGCCCTAATAGATTCCAGGATGGGCTTAATCTGCTTAACGAGTGCGCCCAAATGATGCTCCGTAGCAAGGCGATACGCCTCTTTGGCAAGGGCCAGTGCCTCTTCAGGCCGAGCCATCTTCTCAGCCAGCAAACTCGCCTGATTAATGAGAGACCTAGCAAGACCATCCTTATCCGCGATTGAGGCAATGGGAGAGGAGATTGTGATTGACGTTCGTCGCCACGGACTGTATTATGTATATAGTTCATTGGCACCAGATCTCCCAAAAGTGTGGCCGGTGCTTCAGGTCCAAGGAGTACGATCTGGTCAGTTTCAGAATATGACGGTGAACCTATGCGAACCCTATTGAACCTTCGTTGGCTTCGTCTGGCTTTCGCAGTGACCCTTTGTATCCCTGCCAATTCTATGCTGTCGGCCGCCGAGCCGGACTCACCACCGCAGCCACGTGCGATTGAGCTGGGGCCGCCCATCGACCTGTCGACTGTGGCGGTTAACAGGCAGGTAGGTTCGACGACAGCCGCTTCTGCGGATGTCCGCACGGAGACTTTGACCTTCCAAATGGATGTGCAGAGCTGCAGGATCTACGCCACCACCAAGGGTTATGATTACCTCATGGTGGGGGACCTTCTGCCCGAAGCCTGTCCCGGTCAGCCCCTGTTGGCCATGAAGACGTTCAGGGTGGAACTGGACAGGGAGACGGAGATACTGGGGCTGGAGGTGGTCGAAGGGACCTTTCGTGAGATCAAGGTGGAACTGAAGCTTATTCCGGCCAACCGAGTGGCCGCACCGAATCTATTTGAGGTCATCGCCGATGACAAAGTCTATTCCTTGGACGCCTTGTTCCCAGGCTGCCTCGTAAAGTTCGACCAGGGCGTTGACGATCAGCATCGGTACATCTTTGTGCACCTGTTCCCGGTCCAGTACACACCCGCAAAGAAGAAGGCCATGCTCCTGACCAAAGCCACCATCAAACTCTCTTACCGACTCAGGAATCCGGCAGACGCCTTGGGGCAGCTTGCTCCGTCCCGGCGGATGCAGAACGATCAAGGTAGGGGGCTAGCCACCGAGGCTCAGTGTATCGTGCTGTGCCCTGCCACGCTACAACAGGAGGCCCAAAAACTGAGCCAGTTTCATGTTGCCCAGGAAGGAATCACCTCGACCGTCGTGACGACGGAAGCGATCGGCCAGGCTTATACGCCGGCCGAGGATCCGCCGTTGGAAGGCTACCAGAATGCGCAGCTCGACGGATGGGATCGGATCAGACACTACGACTACGCTTTGGCCAAGAAGATCGTCGCCTACCTGCGGGACCAGCCCGCTCACCCGCGTCTGGTATACGTGACGGTCTTGGGAGATGGCTTGTTGATTCCACCGAGTTTCTACTATTACTTCCCCCCATTTGCTACACGCGAGCCTCCCATCCCAAGCAGGGAATGGGTTCCCACCGATCTATTCTATGCGTCTCCCGACTACGATTGGGTCTGCAATTATCGTATCGGGCGGATCTCTGTGAACGATGCCAACGAGGCCGCCCAGGTCGTCGACAAAGTCATCCGCTGGTACGCCGATGCCGACTGGTCCTGGTTCCGGAATATCCAATTCAGCGGAGGGATGGAGATGGAGGGGCAGGCTGCCCTGGCCCAGAAGGAGGGATTGCTCGAGGGCCTGAACGTCAAGAGGTATTTTAGTTACGACGATCGTAGTGAACGAGTCTTTCTAGAGCCCGCCCTGACCGCTCGAGATGCTGGCATCTTCTTGTGCGGCTCTCACGGGAGCGTCTCCTCACTGGGCTTCTCTGCATCTCTGTCGTTTTCTTCGGACGACCTCCTGCACTATGCGCCTCGCATCAAGGTTCCTGTTATCGTTTCATTTGGCTGCATGGCCGGAGCCTTTGACCTGGACCTGATGGAGGGCTTACGTACACGTTCTACCCATTCATTTGGGGAAGCGGTACTGAAGTCACCAGGAGCCGGGATCGCCTATTTGGGAAATACTCGGGAGGGACTCGGCGGCAGCCTCACGTGGGTATCCAGCGGTGGGTCCGAACCCATGGACTGGAAGGCATATACTGCGCGACTGGTCACTGGCACCATACGAAGCCGTCGTCGAGGAGCAGACACACTCGGCCGGCTCTATGCGGATGCCTTGTTCGACTTTTTGTCCACCGCGGATATGGCTGGAAATCCATGGAATGTATTAAGTGTCTTGGAGTTTATCCTCTTGGGCGATCCCGCCCTCAAGATCCCGGCGCAGCCTTGAGCTTGTCAGGGCAGATTCGCCGGCCGATCTCTCACGGGCCGGGGGTCATCCACAGAAGTGTGCCGTCAGCGATGCGCCACATCCGCACGGTCGCATCCACGCTCCCTGTGACGAGCATGGTTCCGTTAGGAGAGAAGGCTACCGACAGGACCGACCCCGAGTGCCCCGTAAGCTTGCGCAGCGGTGTATCCCGGCCAACCTGCCAGAGGCGGATCGAATTGTCGCTCCGACCTGCTCCAGCGGCAATCATATCGCCGTCCGGAGAGAACGCCACCGACGTCACCGCATTTGCAGACGCCTTCCAGCTTTGCTCCAGACTGCCGTCCGAGACACGCCACACCCGCAGGCTCTTATCCTGCGCACCTGCCCCCGAAGCTAACCGCTGCCCATCGGGCGAGAAGGCTACGCACGAGACATAATCCTGGTGGCCGGTCAGGGTACGCAGGACCACTCCATCCGCCACGCGCCACAAACGGATGGTCCGATCATCACTGCCGGAGGCCAGCGTCTTTCCATCCGGGGAAAAAGCCACCGAATTGACGAAGTCCGCATGGCCGGTCAGGGTCCGTAGCAGCGCCCCATCAGACGCGCGCCAAAGCTTGATGCTGTCGTCGAAGCTGCCGGTAGCCAGCATTGCCCCATCCGGGGAAAAGGCTACCGCCGCCACGGCGCCGGTGTGGCCGCGGAGCTCCCTCAGACAACGCTCATCCGTCACACGCCAGAGGCAGACCGTCTTGTCCTCGCTGCTGGAGGCCAGTGTGGTCCCATCGGGAGAGAAGGCCACGGACATGACCCAGACCCAGTCCTTGCGGCCTTTCAGCTTTTGGACTCGGAAGGCGTCGTGCACGCGCCACAACTGAATGGTGTTGTCTGCACCTCCAGAGACCACGGTGCGGCCATCCGGTGAGAATGCGACCGCATTGACCCGCGCATTATGGCCGCTGGCTGGCCAGGGCAGCTCTGTTACTGTCTTCTCGACCTTGGTGGGCTGGTCTGCTTTTCTCGGGCTTGTTGCTTTCGACGGCTTGATTCCGGGGACATACTCGCCCTCGTAAACGTTGACGAAATCCAGCCACAGGGGGGTTTCCGAGCCCGCAAACAAGAACTCCAGCTTGGCCCTGGCATTCTGGGATGCCGCGGTGAATCTGTACTCCGCCCAGTCGGTCGTGATCTGAAAATCCGTGTACCCCCAAGTGACTGAGTTGTCTTCCGCTTTCATTTCCGCGGCGAAGGAACGCGGGGCTTGCCCCTTGGTCCAAAAACTGACCGTGTACTTCGTACCTACCTTCTGTAGAATGGGCATATACAACACGACGAAGTTGTCGTTAGTAGTCCCCTTGTGGTCGATGCGGAGGCTTCGGACGCCGTCAATGCACTCACTCGTGTCGTACTTGACGGTGCTGTCGACGCCGGTGTCCTCGCTCCAGGTGCACCATTTGTACCAGAACGCGTCATCCAGGATGACCTCGTGCTCCTCAAAGCTTGGGTTCTGCACCAGATTGATGACTTGTCCCTGGGTCGTCGCCGGCACGACCAAGAGGAACAGGTATGCAGCAGCAGGAATTGTCAGACATGCAAGTGCCTTCACGGCACTTGTCATCTTCATTTCTTCACCATTGAGGGGGCGATAGCTACTCATTGTGATGGTCTCCAGGCTTCTATTTGCTGACGCACAGATCATTCGTTTTACTAACCCATAAGGTTGGGGTTCTTCTTTCTATTGCAGTTGATCTTACAATCTTTGATCATCAAACGCAAGTCCATCCTATCCGTACAACTTCAATTGGACCCGATAGGGTTGTCCGTTATCGGAGAGATCTGCCTTTGTGATGTTGGGAAATTGTCGCTTGCCTTCTTTGCCAAAATAGGCTGACTAAGGCCAAAAAAGCCAACGAGTGGCGAACAAAACTACCGCAAACAGGAGCTGCCAATCAGTGGAAGAACACACGCAAAGCCACCTCTTTCGGGAGCTGAAAAGCACCCTGATTTCTAGGTGACATCATGACACAATTTTGTCACTACAAATATCAAATTTGACGATTGATGGAAGCACTAAATCCCAAATATTTGTATAAAAACAAAGATTTTTTTATTCTTTTCGGATTAAGCATATGGCTGAAATGAAATATATATTCCACTGCTTGGCTTGACTATTTTCAAAGATCAATTCTTGGGTAAATAATTTTACATCAGCTGGGTTTAGTCTTAAACTTCATGAATTTAACGAATCTCTAAGGCATTCGATTGATCAGGAGTGTCCCGATATCAATGCGTGAGTCGATTGACATACTTAGACACCTTAGGTAGTATGGTGGTCAAACAACTGCTTAGACCGCTATACTGATGAGTTTCCTGAGAAATCGTCATCACCCTTTGCAAAAGGAGGACATGTAGATGAGCAGATTCGAGAATCAAAGCAGACATACACATTCCTCAAGCTTACGTCGAGTTTCTCGCCGTGAGTTCCTTGTCGGAATGGGAGCTGCCGCGACGTTCACCGTTGTCCCTCGGCACGTGCTCGGAGGTGAGGGTCACATTGCGGCAAGTGAAAAAACCACCTTGGCATGCATCGGCATGGGAGGCCAGGGCCACATCGACCTCTTCAACCTGCTCAAGTATGACGAGTTGCAGGTCATAGCCGTTTGCGATGTTCATTGCCAAGGCAGTGGTTATATCTCAAGGGTAAAGAACAACGGCTAGGTGGCCGCGAGCCGGCGCGGCGCAGAGTTAATGAACACTACGCGTCCAGAAAAAACGCCGGAGGTTATCGAGGCTGCAGGGCCTATGCCGACTATAGGGAGCTTTTTGAGAGGGAGGATGTAGATGCCGTTGTGATTGCTACTCCCGACCATGTACATGCAGCTATCACAATGGCCGCGATCAAACGAGGCAAGCACGTGTATTGCGAGAAGCCCCTGGGTTACTCCGTGTATGAAGCCCGGCAAGTCACTGAAGCGGCGCGCAAGGCCAAGGTCGCCACACAATTGGGTAATCAGGGGCAAGCTAGCGAAGAGGCTCGCCTCATACAGGAGTTCATCCTGGACGGGGCGATTGGCCCGGTGCATGAAGTACATGTGGGGTTGGGCAAGCGGTTCTGGGACCCACCGATGTGGGGGAGCCGTCCGCCGGAGACTCCGCCGGTGCCCGATGGACTTGACTGGGACCTCTGGCTCGGACCTGCGCCCATACGGCCTTATCACCCGGCTTATCACCCATGGCGTTGGCGCGACTGGCGCGATTTCGGGACGAGTTCTCTGGGCGATTTGGGTTGCCATGTCCTCTCGACCGTGTTCAAGGCACTTAAGTTGACTTACCCGGTTAGTGTTGAAGGCGAGTGCGTTGAACTAGGCCCGGAAATCTACCCACGAACGTACAGAGTGAGATACGAGTTCCCCGCCCGCGAAGGAATGCCTCCGGTGAGTTTGACTTGGTACGACGGCGGCTACGAGCCGCCTCGACCAAAAAACCTCGAAGCCAATAGAGTGGTGTCAGGCGTCGTCTATATTGGCGAGCAGGGAACGCTCATGGGCCATCGCCTGGTTCCCGAATCCAGAATGCAGAGCTATGGGCGACCTCCGAAGATACTCCCCCGTTCACCGGGTCAATACAAGGAGTGGATAGATGCTTGTCGAGGTGGCGTACCGGCCGGCTCGGATTTTGTGCGACACAGCGGTTTACTGACTGAGACGCCTCTGTTGGGGAACATCGCTATGCGCGCTGGCAAGAAACTTTACTGGGACGGTCCAGATATGAAAATTACAAATGACGAAGGAGCCAACCAATATCTGCATCGAGTATACCGAGAAGGTTGGACGTTAACGGCTTCTGCAATGCAGTAGTTAAGGGAAATCCCCGAGCATTGACAACAAGCTTTGATATGATTAATTCAATAATGCGATTAAATGACAAAATAAATATCAATTAAAAAGGGCTAATACCAATTAATTCGGTATCAGCCCAAAATGACGAAATCCAATAAATTAACCACACACTTTTAACTTAACAGCCAAAAGCCGTCTTATTACTGCGGTGGATACAGACGAATGTCATCGAAGTACATCATGCCTGTACCGCCGGTAACCGAGCTTAAGCCAAGAGTAATCGAATCGACATTGGCAAGATTTACGCCCTGATCGGCAAAGGTTTGTAGGTCTATATTCCAGGGTGTCCATCTGGTTAACGTTGCTGCATCAGGATTATCATTGTCGACTCTGGCGTTACCGTTCAGAGCAACGTACAAATTCTCAGCAGTGTTGCCTGAATCACCTCTGTACCAAATTGTCAGAGTGTCGACACCATTAACTGTCCAGTCACGATTGGAAGTCAATGTCAAAGTAGCCTCGGATTTTCCAACGGAATTGTCGTAGGACATCGGCATAGACTGATTGCCGCTGTGAACGATAGTTTGCTCTGCAAAAGGAGGAGTCTCATAACCAACTAAAGAACCGTTTGTCGGGTCTTCGTATCCGTCTATCCACGCATTAAATATCCTGTTGCTCGCCGGATCAGCAGGATCAAGGTCGTTATAGCTTTCCATATCGTCAATAATTAGGAAGTTGGCCGTAGTAAAGCTCCAGAGAGGACCTGTCCACGGGCTGTCGGCATTGGCGTTATTCACTTCATCAACCCTCCAATAGTAGGTAGTATTCCATTCAAGTTGTCCGGGATCATAGCTCTCGGAACCAAGGTTTCCGCTGCTTTTTAATTCCAGGGAAGTTGCATCAGTGCCAAAATAAACTTCATGTGTAGCACCAAAACCAGGTTCCCATGTGAGAACAGGTGTTTGTGTTACATCCACTGAGCCATTAGCCGGGTTAATTGCCGTAACAGCACCTTCAGTTGTAAAGCTCCAGACATCGCCTTTGTGCGTTTCGAGAATATCAAACTCATCAACCCGCCAGTAGTAAGTCTTGGCCATTCTAAGTGTGCCGGGAGAATAAGTCGCGGTTCCCTGGGGGGATCCACCTGTGGCATTGTCCACTTCATCAAAAGTCTCACCAAAATATACCGTGTGCAGTTTTGAACCAAAACCTGGTGTCCAGCTTAGACTGCCACCAAGATTTACCTGTTCGGCACCATCAGCCGGTTCTGGGAGGTAGGCAGTCTTGGGGGGAATACTAAAGCTCCAAACATCGCCTTTCCAAGGACTGTTTGGCTCAGAGTCATTGACCTCATCGATTCGCCAGTG
Organism: Phycisphaerae bacterium; assembly: GCA_041862635.1. Classification (GTDB taxonomy): domain Bacteria; phylum Planctomycetota; class Phycisphaerae; order Sedimentisphaerales; family Anaerobacaceae; genus NIOZ-UU13. The sequence continues at coordinate 17,762 of JBGVTO010000424.1, forward strand.
GTAAGTTGTACCCGGAACAAGGCCCTCCGGATAAGGGAATCCTGGAAAGCCGGCAACTAAAAAAGTCGCGGTCTGGTTGCCCTGGAACGTGCTCTCGGCTCCAGCGTTCACATCGTCAAGATTCTCGCCAAAGTACACATCGTGCGAAACAGCAAAATCTCCCGCCCGCCAGCTAAGATTAACCCACGTATCCATATGATAAACACCATCCTTCGGGTTAGGACTCGAGGCATACGGATACCCTTCAAGACCAAGCATAACAGCTTGAATCTCGTTCTCTGTCAGTGGGTGGTTGTAAAGTTGTACGTCGTCAATAATACCTTGAAACCACTGATTATTAATATCCCATGTACCAATAACAGTATCGCCTGATGTCCCGAGATAAGCGGTTGCACTACCCTGTGCTGTTTGTACTCCATTGATGTATATCCTTCTGTCTTGGTTCTCAAAATCGTACCAGAAAGTGATGTGGTACCAGGTATTGTCTTGGATGATCCCACCGACAGTATCAAGGTCATTACTGTAGAATCCCATGCGAACGCCCCCCGCAGGCACATTTCCACTACCGGGCCCTCCGAGCCGAAAATGCAAGCTCAAGTTTATTGCTCCTGACTGGTTTTGTGTGAAGACGCATTGTTCACCAGTAAACAACACTGGATTGACCCACATTGCTACAGTGAAACTTCGATTATCAAGCGGAATATGTGGAGCCCGGACTTCAACATTAGTACCATTGAATTGCAACGCTCCGCCGAGCTGACCTGCCACCCACTGCGCGTCACCGTTGATGGTGCCATCATAGCCGTTACCACTTGAATCAGAAGCGGTGGTCCCGGTTCCCTCATCAAACCTCCACCAGCCAATAAGTTCAGCACTAGCCGTACTCATCAAAGCCAGACTAAACACAAGAGCAGAAGAAGTCAGATAAATTGATTTCTTACACATAATAGTTCTCCTTCAAGTAGTTAATAATAACCGTGCTTTGGTCACACCAAAACACTCGATGTTTCTGATAAACATCAAAAAAAATCGCACATCGTAAATTGTTTACATTTGTTTAGGACAATCTTTTTTGACTTGGGGTTACCTCCTTCCTTTGACAAACCTGATATGAGCCATTAATTAATATTTATAGTTTTGGTGAGACCAAAATCCACAGATTCCACTATTTTTAACTTATACCAAATCAGCCAGCTTCCCGTCAAGGAAAATCTCTTGATTTTGAATTGGCAACGTTATTGGTAAAACTGTGAAAATACATGGAAAGAAAGGCCCCACTTTCATGCATCGTAAAATTCCAGAATTCTTCAAAAAAAGTCACCTCTTTACAGGTACTGAAAAACACCCTGATTTTCAGGTGACTCCCTGTCTCCATTTTGACACTACAATTGTTAATTTGCCTATATCGAGTCCGAATAAATGTTAATTCTTTGCTAAAATACAGATATTTCTCACAATTTTCAGTGTGAAATCGGATTAAGTAGTGCGACCAGCTAAGGCTGGCGTGTTCAGAAGGAGTTAGTCTTTCCGGGGCAGAAGCCAGAGACCCTGTAGCTTGGATGGCAGGAAGGAGAGAAATCGAACGACCTGAAGCC
>JBGVTO010000425.1:0-3327 GCA_041862635.1 Phycisphaerae bacterium
GAAAGGCCAAAGCGAAGTCACAAGCGTACGAGGAAGGAGTTTATACTCAATCTTGGGGTGGCTTGTGACTTGTGGCAGCGGCCTGATTTGGGTCGCGAACCTGAACACGCCAAGCGTGTAGCAGAAGTGTTGCTGGAAGCAGGGATAGAGGTGTATGAAGTTCATGGTGGTTGGTTAGCGTGTGAACCACGCCCGGCTGGAGTATGGGAAGCGCTGACTGGTAGGATTGCCTCTGTGAATTGGGTAGGCCAGTTCAATTGTCCACCGGAAAACCTGGGAAGCGTGTTGCGAATATTAGCTAATAAAGGAGTGCCAGTTTCTGATCTTTAATAATCTTTTTTAGTGAAAGGCACATAGGTAAATACCAGGAGAAAAAGGAATTGAGCATGGAACGATTCAGTAAAGACGGGAAATTGATTATTCCACTCGGGCAGCGGAAAAAAGGGACAGACGAGAAAAAAGTGAGATATGTTGTAACTGAGGCATACTGCCCGAACGGCTGCAATATTATTGAGAAGGAACATGAAATAAACGGTGCCCCTGGATTGCGGATAAAATTTAAGCGGCCGGGCATGGAAGGCGAGTTTGTTCTCTCGGCCATTCAAGGTGACTTCGACAAGATTATCCTCTCGGGCAAGCTGGAAGACGGCGTAAAAGACGAATTGTACTGCCCGCACTGCGGCGTTATGTTCAAAAAGCTGGTCAATTGCAACTGCAAGCCCGACGCAGATATGGTTACTATCGGATTAACACCCAAGCTCGATTTTAATAACGCAATTTCGTTCTGCAATGTGACCGGGTGCACTAATGGCACCACAATCAAATCGGGAGATGTCATCCGACACATGCAACTATGGGGAGCGGTCTAAAAAGCGGCAGCTTAGGGGTCAGGGGAGCGTTAATGGATAAGCAAAGACAGTGTGCAGAGTTCAAACCAAAGGCCAAGACATGCTCGGAAAAGTGCTTCAATTCACTGTTGATAGGGTCCCGCTCGGGTAAAGGTTCAAAAACATGAGAATGCAAGGTCGAAAAGAAGTTGACGCCAGTTGGCTCTATAGTTTAAAATCCCCTGACTTTTTTCAAGTCTAATAAGTATTAAGGAGGTAATGATTGTCTATGTATAATGTAAAAGAATTATTGAAAGAAAAGATGTCGGCTGAACAATACAACAGGCTTATGGCTGTTAATAACGTGAAGATACACGAATTTGTTGCGGATGCGATAGTGCTTACAAGCCCCCAGAAGGTCTTTGTCTGCACGGATTCTGCCAAAGACGTTAAGTACGTTCGCGATATGGCAGTCAAGAGTGGGGAAGAGAGTCCGCTTGAAACACAGGGACACACTTATCACTTCGATGGATACCACGACCAGGGCCGCGACAGGGAAGTTACCAAGTATCTGGTGCCGAAAACAGAAAAATTGAGCAAGGCGTTGAATCAGATAGAGCGAGAGGAAGGTCTTTCTGAGGTGCGTGGTCTGCTTAAAAATTCCATGAAAGGCAGGACGATGATTCTTCGGTTTCTGTCGTTAGGGCCCACCGGCTCGGTCTTCAGCATTCCCTGCCTACAGGCGACAGATTCGTGGTACGTGGCGCACAGCGAGGATTTGCTTTATCGAAGTGCTTATGAGCAGTTTTGCACAATTGGAAAAGATGATAACGTGTTCTGTTTTCTGCATTCGGCAGGCCAGATGAACGAACGCATGGTCAGCGTTGATGTGGAAAATAAGCGCGTCTATATGGATTACACAAAAGACACGATTTACAGCGTCAACACGCAGTATGGCGGCAATACTATGGGGCTTAAGAAGCTGGCTTTAAGGCTTACGATTCGCCAGGCTGACAAGGAGGGCTGGCTGGCTGAGCACATGTTTATCTCCGGTGTTTATGGTCCCGGAGGACGCAAGACCTATCTGGCCGGCGCTTTTCCAAGCGCCTGCGGCAAGACCTCGACAGCGATGCTGCCGGGCGAGAATATAATGGGCGATGACATTGCATACTTCAGGAAGATTAACGGCGAGTTTCGGGCGGTAAACGCCGAAGCAGGAATCTTTGGCATTATTCAAAACGTTAATGCCCAGGACGACCCTGCAATATGTGATGTGCTGCATAAGCCCGGCGAGGTGATTTTCTCGAATGTTCTGGTTACGGATAAAATGCCTTACTGGCTGGGTATGGGAGAAGATACGCCGGATAAGGGCGTCAACTTCTCAGGCGAATGGTTCAAAGGAAAGAAGGATGCTAAAGGAAATGACATCCCCCTCGCTCATAAGAATGCAAGATATACGGTGGCTTTGAAGGCGCTGGCAAATTGCGACCCTGAGCTGGACAATCCCGATGGCGTTGTCCTGGGAGGGCTAATGTACGGAGGCCGTGATAGCAAGGCATCTGTACCGGTTCAGCAAAGCTTTGACTGGGCCCATGGCATAGTTTTATATGGTGCTTCGCTTGAGACCGAGACCACCTATGCGATTATCGGCACCGAAGGTGTGATGGAAATCAACCTGATGAGTATTCAGGACTTCCTGGCAATTCCTATGGGTAAATATATTCAGAATAATATTGACTTTGCGAATGGTATTAAAAAGCCGCCTTTGGTATTCGGTGTGAATTATTTCCTGAGGGATAAAGAAGGCAAGTTTGTCAATGGCGTCCGTGATAAGCATGTTTGGGTTAAATGGATGGAATTGCGTGTTCACGGCGAAGTGGATACGATTACCTGCCCAACAGGTCAGATTCCCCATTATGATGACCTGGTGAAGCTGTTCAAGCAGGTTCTTGACAAGAAATATACAAAAGATGATTATGTCAAGCAGTTCACTATTCGGGTACCTGAGAACCTGGCCAAGATTGAACGTGTTGAGAAGTACCACAAAGAAAACGTGCGAAATAGTCCCCAGATTGTGTATGATACATTGGAAGCTACGCGTAAGCGTCTGAATGAGGCGCGTGATAAGCATGGCGATTACATCTCGCCATTTGACTTTATGGCTCAGTAGGCAACGCCCCGCTGTCCCCCGCCGTTTTGCTTCAGAAACAAAACAATGGGGACAAAAGGGCTGAACCGTAGGTTTTGAAGGGAGGAATAATATGCAAATGCGCCTAAATCGAGTCCGCCTTGGGTGGATTAAACTACTGCTTCTCACATCTTTGGCACTGCTTGCCGCCACGACAATAGTGGAAGGAAAATCTAATTCTAACTCTATCGAACGCTGGGGGATTTTTGAGCTGGCGCTAAAGGGTCCCGAAGGCGACAATCCTTTTATTGATGTAAAATTAAGCGCCGAGTTCAAGCTCAATGGTCGGGTCTTTGAGCCGGAAGGGTTCTA
>JBGVTO010000426.1:0-18191 GCA_041862635.1 Phycisphaerae bacterium
CTTGTTCCGACGAAGAACTGCTCAAGCTCGTTTTGGCTAATCCGTACAAATTGTTCTTTCATCTGACCTATCAGAGGCCCTATATCCTTGGCCCCGAACCAGTCCATAAAATCTGTAACATTTTCAAAGACAATCTCCATGCCCCTGGCGATGTCCCGCTCGCGGGTCTTGCGATTCTGCTCCACCACGTCGGAAAGGTCGTCAACACTATATAGGTAAACTCCATCCATATTATTTATCGAAGGTTCGAAATTTCGCGGTACCGCAATGTCGATAATCAGTAGCGTACTTCCCCGCCGAGTGTCCATTATCTTCTTGAATGAGTCTTTCCTGAAGAGATAATCTTGCGCCGTCGCCGAGGCTATTGCGATATTAGCACTAATAAGCTGGTTCTGCACATCTTCCCATTTCCGGACCGCGATGCCGTACTGCTCGGCCACACTCAGACCGCGTTCGTAAGACCTGTTGACGAGAGTTATATTCCTGGCCCCAACCTGAAGAAGGTGCTGCACGATCAACTCACCCATCTCGCCGGCCCCGATAACAACCACTTTCGCCGATGAGATATCCGCAAAGAGCTGCTTGGCCAGCTCGACTGCAACGCCGGCAATGCTGACCCGGCCGCTGGAGATTGAGGTAGTTGTATATATCTTCTTGCTGGTCGCAAAGGCACAGTGAAATAGGCGGTTCAGAATCTTTCCCGTGCTCTTGGCCGCACAGGCCAGCTTGTAGCTCTCCTTGACCTGCCCAATTATCTGTGCCTCGCCCACTACCATGCTGTCCAGACTCGATGCGACCGTCAGCAGATGCCTTACCGCATCCTCATCTCTGTAGGAGTACAGGAACTCCGCAAACTTCTCCAGCTTAACATTATGAAATTCCGAGATGAACTTAGCCAGGTCATCCGCATCAGCCCCCCCAGCACGTTTGTCGGCACAATACAGCTCGACACGGTTGCAGGTCGATATCAGCACAAACTCCGCCTGGCAAAACCTGTTTTTCAGCTCGCACAGTGCCCTGGTCGTCTCAACGGTGTCAAACGCCAGTTTCTCGCGAATCTCTATCGGAGCAGTCTTGTGGTTGAGTCCTAAAACTACAATCTTCATATTCTGTTCTTATCTTGCCTGTTCGGTAGTGTTAACGTCGCTGAGGCCAAAGTCGTGCTCTGTATCGCAAAACACCGAGGTCCCCACTACCGCAAATAGAATCAATGCAAAAGCGACAAGCGTCACGTAAGCAATCGTCTTTTCCCTTAATTTGACCGTGCGCCACAGCGCCAGAATCGAACCCAGCAGCAGCCAGGCCAGAGCGATAAGAACGATTTTGGGATCTGTTAGCCAATCTAAGGCCGTCATATTGAGTGAGGACGAGGTGGCTGCCAGTCCAATCCCACCTGCCAGACCAAACGTCATCAGTATGAAACATGCCTTTAGGCCAAAAAGGTTCATTCGCTCGAGCTTCTCAATGTTGGGCACTCTTCCGATGACCTGTAGAACCTTCTTTTGCTTGAGCTTTCGTCTGCCAAGCAGGTAAAGCACGGCGCTTGCAGTTGCGAGCATTGCCGCTGCCCCGCTGAGAATCATTGCAATACCGTGGGCAATCGCCCAGGGCGTAGCGGCTACGGCCTGGGCTTCCGAAGCCGGTTCGGCAACAATCGCGGCCAAAATTATCAAGCCGAAAATTACCCACACCATTACCGAACCGAACCACACCTGCTGGATAGCAATACTGATAAATAGGTATATAAGGCCAAATACAATAGTAAGGACAATCATTGACTCAAACAGTCCTGTGAGTGGTACGGCTTTTATCGCCACAGCTCTAAATATAAGCATGACAGCTTCCAGCGTCACCGCCAGCGAGACGAGAGGCAAAAGGAAACGTTTAAATTTCTCGCCGCCGGCCGGCAACTGAAGAACGCCTAAAATCGCTGCTGCCAGGAATAGCGCTATCACAAATGTAAATATGATTATTTCCGGTATTGGAAGACTTAACATTTTTGCTCCTGTTCATTAGTATTGTGCGCACCCGATTGTGTAATGTATGTCGGCGGCACCTTTTTGAGCTCCTTTTTAGTAACCAGTATTCGGTAGTTTGATATCCCGCACGCCTGGCTCATTCGTCGAACTGTCTGCTGAACATCTTCGTCACTTTTCCCGTGGACCATCGTGTACACGCTATAAGGCCAGTTTTTATCAGTATGGCGTTCATAGGCGTGACTAACCTCCCTAAACCCGGCAAATACCTCACCCACTTCCTTGGTTCGTTCGGGTTCCACCTGCCAGACCACCATTGCTCCAGCGCACAGGCCCACTTTGAAATGATTCACTATTGCTCCTATTCGTCGAAGCTTACCCTGCTGTTTCCAGTCTTTCAAAACTGCCAGCAACTGCCCAGTATCTATACCTATCTGTTGGGCCATATCGTTAAATGGACTTTGGCTTTTCGGCAATCCTTGTTGTAGAACAGCCAGAATCTTCTGCTCAATACTGGATATACATTTTTTCATTGATTGTAGGGCAGATATAACTTACTCACTGGGTACATTGAGTCATAATATACGTATAATACCTTCCCAGAATCGGGAAAACCGCCCAAGATGATTTGTATTATACTGAATTCGGTTTATAATTGCAAGTTAGTTTTCCACTGTTCCTACAATTCTTCCATCTGCTCGCTGTACAGACCAAAATTCCGGAAATGCTTGAATCTGCTCCGGTTTTGGTGTAAAAACTTAAAAAAACGTCAAAGAATGAATTATGGAAGGCTAAGAATGAGACACCTCAAGATAGCAAGCCGTGCCAGTAAGCTGGCTTTAGTCCAATCCAACCATATCCGTTACTTGCTAAAGAATCTCAGCGATGGCATTGAAATTTCCATAGTGAAAGTGTCGACTAAAGGCGACCGCGACAAATCAGACTTCCTTCATAAATCCGACTCCATGGGCTTTTTCACTTCTGAAGTTGAGAATGCGGTGCTTGACGGCAGGGCTGACATTGCTGTTCACAGTCTTAAGGACCTGCCCACGGCCTGCACGAAAGGGCTGGTAGTTGCCGCGGTAACGAAAAGGGAGTCCGTCGCCGATGCGTTGATAGCCTCATCTCAGGCAGCCTCTATTGCTGCTCTGCCGGCCGGGGCAACCGTAGGAACATCGAGCCTTCGACGCATAGCGCAGTTGCGCCGGCTTAGGGATGACCTAAAATGTGTTCCTTTGCGGGGAAATGTTGAAACAAGGCTTTCAAAAGTTGCCTCCGGGAAGATTGATGCAGCCGTTGTGGCTTGCGCAGGTTTGAACCGGTTGGGTCTGGCCGATAAAATCTCTGCAGTTCTGCCGCCCCAGGAGTTTCTGCCCGCCCCGGCACAGGGGGCATTGGCCGTACAGATTCGCACCACAGATAATGAGCTTGCCGAACTTGTCTCACAACTTGACGATAAAAATTCTCGAATTGCCGTCGAGACAGAACGATGCATACTTACATCTATGCACGGCGGATGTAGTATACCTCTGGGAGTGTATGCACAAATCTCAGGCGATAACATTAATATCGATGCAATGATATCTGATGTGGAAGGTAAGAAATATATCAAACGCTCAAAAACCGGTTGCATCAATGAGGCCAAATCTTGCGCCAAGGAACTCGCACAAGAACTGCTTGCCGCTGGTGGGCAGGAAATTCTCGATCAAATCAGAAATAGCCGGAATGACGAAATCGAAACGTGAGGGCGTTCCTGACTATGCGGGCCTTATAAAAAGCCTCATAGAGCCCAATAAGTGCAGTTTGGTATAAAGGCAGTTCTCTGTACGCTAAATTTTTTATTTTTTTTGAAAAAACTATTGACAATGAGATTTTTGCCTTCTATAATATATAAGTATCTCGATTGATATAGTTAAGATGTTTAGGTAATATGCGAATACCCAAGAAATGCCAATATGCTCTAAGGGCGGTTTTTGAGCTTGCCTTGCGTGAGCCAGGTAAGCCAGTGAAAATACACCAGATTGCCGGTGCTCAAGACATACCGCCACGCTTTTTGGAGGCGATATTGAATCAGCTTAGACATGCGGGTTTTGTTGACTCCCGCCGGGGCAACGGAGGCGGCTATATGTTGGCACGGGCAGCTGAAAACCTGACGGTTGGAGAAGTCATTGAATATATCCAGGGCCCGATTTTCGTAGCTCCAGATGCAGGGAAAGCCACCCGAGATTCAACTTTTTTTGGAGATGAGGCATTCAAAAAGCTTTGGCAAGAGGTGAATAGTGCGGTATCTGAGGTGTGCGAGAACAAAACATTTGCCGATCTTGTAGAATTTGAACAAGCTAAGAGAAAACAATGTGCTCCGAATTACTGCATTTAGGCCGAAAAGATAGTTTTTTTCGAACATTGTATTTTTTTTATGTGAAAACACAGAATAACCATAGGAATACTTTAATATTGGGAACAATAACTTTTGGAATCGCATTACAGAAGTATAGTTAAGGCCATAACGTGGCGTGCAGGTGGTACGGTAGTTACTTTTGCGGTTGCCTGGATTATTACCGGGAATATTAGCTTGTCGGCGGGAATTGGCATATTAGACACGGTAATTAAGATTGTAGCATATTACGTACACGAAAGGTTCTGGATTCGCGTGAAATTCGGGAAACTAAAAAGACCGGAATATGAAATATAGCAGCTTATATTTTCAATTACAAGGAGATTTAAGATTATGTTAACTCAAGAAGCGACGGAAAATGTTGCAGAACTTGTTGAGAAGCTGAATTTTGCTGAAAAAGTTGAACGTTCGCTGGAGCTGATTGAACGAGCTTACAAGGAATTTGGTGATAGCGTGGTAGTTGCCAACAGTCTTGGTAAGGATTCCAGCGCCGTCTGGCACCTTGCCAAACGTGTAAGCCCCAGGGTTCGCGGCTTTATCGTTACGACAAGGTTCAAACCGCTGAAGACCAAACAGTTTATGGCTGAGGAGGTATCAAGGTATCCAGAGCTGCGGGTATTCAGCAATGATGAGGAAATTCCTGATAAGCTATATGAGACTGACCCGGACAGGTGCTGTGAAATTCTTAAAGTCAAGCCAACGCGCCAAGCGGTCAAAGAGATGGGCGTTAATTGCTGGATTACAGGTCTTCGCTGCACCGAAGGCCGGACGCGTACGAATTATAAAGAAGTTGAAGAGCTGGACAAAGGTTTGATTAAGCTCAATCCCATATTGATTTGGTACGAGCGGGAGGTCTGGCAGTATCTGGCCATGAATGATGTGCATGTTAATCCATTGTATGGCAAAGGCTATAGGTCCCTTGGTTGCTGGCCGTGCACAAAAATTGCCCAAGGAGCTGATGAGCGGGCAGGCAGATGGATTGGGACAAGTAAATGCGGCGGTGAGTGCGGCATTCACACGAAACCTTTGCTTGATTACCAGATATAAGGGAAAAATGAAAAATGAAAGCTGATACGTTAGCTGTACATGGTGGTTTTGGAGGTGACAAGGAAACCGGCGCAACGGCGGTGCCGATTTGGCAAACCGTATCTTACGCCTATAAGACTGCTCAGGAACTTGCCGATATCTTTGGTGGCAAAGCACCCGGATATATCTATACGCGGATTGCAAATCCAACCACCGCTGCTCTTGAGGTCAGACTGACACAACTCGAAGATGGGATCGGCTGCATCGCCACTTCCAGCGGCATGGCAGCTATTGCATCAGTTGCGATGAGCTTGGCCAGAGCTGGCGATGAGATAATAGCCGCGACGGGCATATTCGGTGGGACGGTATCTTTGTTTGAAAATACGTTAGGGCGGTTCAACGTGAAAACTACCCTGGTGGATGTGGCTGATACCAACAACTTTGCGAATGCGATCAATAACAAGACAAAACTGATTTTTATCGAGAGCATTGGCAATCCTCGAATGGATGTGCCGGACATACCGGCTATCGCTAAAATTGCTCATAAGGCCAATATACCCTTGGTTGTTGATAATACTGTTACTACGCCTTTTCTTATCAGGCCCGTAGAGTTTGGTGCTGATATTGTTGTTCACTCGACATCGAAGTTTATTAATGGCCACGGCACCGCGATTGGCGGAGCAATAATCGATACGGGAAACTATAATTGGAGGAAAGGGATGTTTGACGATATAAGGCATTTATCTGAAAGAGTTGGCCAACTGGCTTTTCTTGTGCATTTGCGAAACCTGATTTATCGCGACCTTGGTGGTTGTCCTGCCCCTATGAATTCGTTTCTGATGCTGCAAGGCCTAGAGACTCTGCCTGGCAGAATGGTCAAACACGGCGAAAATGCAAAGAAATTAGCCCAATTTCTGCAGCCTCATCCGAAAATATCCTGGGTGAACTATCCGGGATTGACAGACAGCAAATTTAACGACAGAGTTATGAAGCTGTTTGACGGGCATGGCGGCGGACTGCTTACGTTCGGTCTCGGTGATAAGCAAAGGGCTTTTAGATTTATCGATTCGCTCAAGCTGGCAAAGAATCTGGCCAACCTGGGTGACGCGAAAACATTGGTGATACATCCTGCCTCTACCATATTTCACGAATTCTCCCCGGATGAGCAAAAGTCGATGGGTGTTTCTGATGATATGGTTAGGGTTTCGGTAGGGATTGAGGATTTCGAGGACATAAGAGCCGATTTCGAACAGGCAATAGAGAAAAGTTTTTGAGGAAGACAAAATGAAACTTATTGTAAATGGCAAAGAATCAGATTTTGCAGATAGCTTGACAGTGAGTAAACTTTTAGTTGAGCAAAAGGTAAAGATGCCGGATATGGTGTCAGTCGAACTTAATGGACAGATTCTAAGAAGAACTAAGTTTGGAGAGACAATACTCAAAGACGGCGATAAGGTAGAGTTTCTGTATTTTATGGGGGGTGGCTGTGGGCTTAACTGAACAACAAATAGAAAGATACAGCCGACACATAATACTGGAGCAGGTCGGCGGCGCGGGGCAAGAAAAACTTCTCAACTCCAAAGTGTTAATCATAGGTGCAGGCGGTCTTGGTGCGCCGGCTGGTTTATACCTGGCCGCAGCCGGGGTTGGTACAATTGGAATTGTCGATTCCGACAAGGTAGATTTAACAAATCTTCAAAGGCAGATAATCCATCACACCAGTGATGTAGGTGTGGAAAAGGTCAAATCTGCCGAGAATAAGATGCGAGCAATAAATCCGAATATCGCCGTCCGGACCTATCAGACAAGAGTGGATGCCGAAAATATATCAGACATTATCCGTCAGTACGATTTTGTTATTGACGGTACGGACAATTTCCCTGCCAAATTTCTTATCAACGATGCGTGCTATTTTAACAGAGTACCGTTTTCACATGCAGGGATTCTACGGTTCGACGGTCAGTTGATAACTGTACTTCCCGGCGAAACTACCTGCTACCGCTGTATTTTTAGTGCTCCACCGCCTGCCGACGCCGTGCCATCATGTTCACAGGCTGGAGTACTTGGAGTTCTGGCAGGAGTCATAGGCTCATGGCAGGCAACTGAAGCGATAAAATATCTGCTGGGAATAGGCGATTTGTTGACCAACACATTGCTGACGTATGATGCGTTAACGATGGATGTCCGCAAGGTGCGATTGAATCGGAACGTGAACTGCCCACTTTGCGGCGAAAATCCGCAAATAACCGAACTGAAGGATGAAGGACAAGTTGTATGCGACCTGAAGAGCTGCAAATGCTGAAGTTAGAAATTCCAACTAACATATTCGAGCAGATGGTCGCACAAGCCAAGGCTCTTGCACCAGTCGAGGTCTGTGGAATTCTGGCGGGCAGCAATGGTAAAGTCGAGAAGCTTTATAATATGACAAACGTCGATAACAGCAGCTCCCACTTTATGATGGAGCCGAAGGAACAGTTCGCGACTGTTAAAGATATTCGCTCAGCCGGTCTTGAGTTGTTAGCGATATATCACAGCCACCCAGAAACACTCGCCAGACCTTCTGCTGAGGATATCCGGCTGGCTCTTACGCCGGATGTAATATATGTAATCGTTTCACTCCAGGACACTGAAGCCCCTGCTGTGAGAGGTTTTCTTATAGAAAACGGCAATGTTAATGAAGTACCAGTAAAGATTGTGGAAAAACAAAATGAGTAAATCCAGAGAGCCAATTTTGCACATTCCTAAAAGTGTCAAAGAAGATACTCTTGGCTATCGCAGTCAGGTTAAAAAGTTTCTTGATGGCCAAACCTCCCCGGTCGCTTTCAGAGCCTACCGAGTACCAATGGGAGTATATGAACAAAGAACAACAGGTAAGTTCATGATTCGAATACGTATCGGCGCAGGGCTGGTTCTGCCTTATCAACTGGAACGAATTGCCGAGCTAAGTAAAACTTATGGTAGTGGAATTGTCCACGTTACAACCAGACAGGATATTCAGATACATGAGGTCAATATCGAAGATACGCCTGATGTTTTGGAGCAGTTGCTTGAGGTGGGTCTTTCACCTCGCGGCAGTGGGGGAAATACCGTTCGCAACGTTACAGCCTGTCCACGAGCAGGGGTTTGTCCTAAAGAAGAATTTGACGTTGCTCCGTATGCAATTGCAATGGCTGAATATCTTCTGCAGGACAGAAGCTCTTTTAATTTGCCAAGAAAATACAAAATAGTCTTTTCCGGCTGCTCAGACGATTGTGCGTTTGCATCAGTAGCTGACCTTGGCTTTTTTGCCCACACGAAAAACGGAGTAAAAGGTTTTTCAGTTTATGCAGCAGGGGGGTTGGGCTCGAATCCCGCGGTTGCGGTAAAAATCGAAGATTTTATAGAAGCTAAGGATGTCTTTGAAGTTGCAGAGGCCATCAAGAGATTGTTCGACAAATACGGTGACAGGACGAACAAGCATAAAGCAAGACTGCGATACGTGCTTGCCAGAGTTGGTGTTGAAGGATTTATCAAATTATACCAAAAGGAAAGAGAGAGACTTAAGGCCGATGGGCTTCCTTACAAATCGCCAACAATTCGTGACCTTACCCCAGTCTATGGAGTGCTCGAAGCATCAGATGACGCTGGTCAAAAACAAGCCAATGTATTACCTGAGAAAACAGCCGGAAGATATACAGTGCGATTACGGTTAAAAAATGGTGACATACCGGCTGATGACCTGAACAAAGTCGGTCAAATTGCAGCCAGGTACGGCCAGGGGCTTGTTAGAACCACACAACTTCAGGATATTCTCATCACAAGCGTTGCGCAAGAAGATATTGATAAGGTTAATGGTGAACTAAATAACCTTAGTATCAATGTCTTCGGTGATGGCAATCCCAAAGTAGTCGCCTGTGCCGGAGCTTCCACCTGCAAACTGGGATTGTGTCTTTCGAGAGGTCTGGCAGATGCGATTTCAGATAAGTTCAGCCAGGCCAATTTGTCCGAGACAACCATTAGAATCAGCGGATGTCCCAATTCCTGCGGCCATCATTATATAGCTGACTTAGGTCTTCAAGGCAGAGCCAAAAGAGTCAATGGTAAGCTAATGCCCTGCTATGATGTATTCGTAGGAGCAAAAACCATCGAGGGTGATGCACATCTGGCAGAAAGAATAGGAACAGTGCCTGCTAAAAAAATACCGGAGCTATTAGCAAAAGCTTTTGAAGCCGGCAAAATTAAGAAAGAAAAGCTGAAAAACCTGGTTGAGCAGTACAGCGATTTTTCATCTGTACAATTCCCGGATGATTACTATTACGACTTTGGCTCGAATAAGCCGTTCTCATTAGCTGGCAGAGGGACCGGGGAGTGTGGTGCAGGTGTTATGGATGTAATCAAGCTTGATATCGATGAAGCAAAGGACGCGATTGGGTCAGTTCCTGTTAGTAACGAAAATGTTTATAAAGCGATTGTCGCCGCCGCCAGAGCACTTCTGGTTACGTTCGGCCTGGAGCCAAAAAGCGGCAGAGAGATATTTACTGCATTTAGTAAGCACCTTATCGAGCCGGGTTGGGTTAAGCCGCAGACACAACAGCTCCTTGACGATGCAATTGATTGGTGTTTGGGTGACAGAAAGTCAATCGATGATATGTTGCCACAGGTTGGGGACTTGACGAAACGGGTAGAAGAGCTTTTTCTATCCCTTGATGCCAATCTCAAATTCAAAGCCGAACCATTTGTTCAACAGGATGACATCGACAAAGCTAATGATACAGGTTTCATTATCGACCTGCGGGGTGTTGAGTGTCCGCTGAACTTTGTCAAAGCAAAGCTAAAATTGGAAAAGATTGCTGTAGGCCAGGTTCTCGAAGTGCTTCTTGATGATGGTGAGCCTGTAAGAAATGCTCCCGCAAGTTTTGCTGAGCAGGGCCAGGAAGTAATAGAAATCAAGAATGATGGGAATCACTTTTGTGTTAAAGTGCGCCGAAAGAAATAATCGTTCGTTAATCTTGTTTCTCTTTATAAGTTTTAAGCATAGTAAATTTTTATTGAGACACTTGAGAAATAAGAATAACGATGCTCGGCAAATGGAATATCAAATTGTCAGATTCAGTCTTTCGTCCTGGATGCTTGAACACAACTGTTCAGAGCGATAAGTGATGTGAGTTTGGAATCAGAAAGAAAGATTGTGGAGGAGATACCATGGCAACAAAAAGTTTTTGCTGGTGGATGATGAACAGTATCTTGTGTTGTCTATTCGACCGAGTCTGGAAAAAGAAGGAGGGGATGTACAAACATCTTTTTCCGCTGAACAGGCAGAGACCATGGCTGTCAATACTCTTTTTAGACCAAGTTTTTAGAACATGCAGGCTGGTAAGTATAGCATAAGATTGATGTCGCCAAGTTTTTCGCCCTGGGTTCCCAATAAAGCATCATCGAAGGCAGCTCCATACACTATGAAGGGTGCTTGGGAACCCAGGCAAATAGCGGTGTTAATGAGCGGTGGTGTCGATAGCAGTGTCACTGCGCATTTGCTCAAGGAAGAAGGCTGGGAGGTCCTGGGCATTACAATGAAGATACCTGTATCGTGCAATACAAACACTCGCGGTTGCTGCGGGGCCGATGCCGCATTTGTCTGCAACGAATTGAATATCCCTCATTATTTTATCGACGTTACTGAAGTTTTCAAACGGCTGATAATAGAGCGTTTCCGTCAATCCTATGCAAGGGGTGAAACTCCAAATCCTTGTGTTGATTGCAATACTCTGCTCAAGTTTTCATTAGTGTGGGATTTTTTACAGGAAAAATTTGGGATTAGCTATCTGGCTACAGGTCACTACGCACGGATTATTAAAACTACCGACAAGGTGCGACTTGGCAGGGCAAAGAGTAAAGCCAAGGACCAGAGTTATTTTCTTTATGGAATTACTAAAGAAAAGCTGGAAAGGTCTGTTCTTCCTTTAGGCGAGCTAACAAAGGATGAGGTTCGCTTAATTGCCGCTCAGTTGAATCTGAGCGTTGCTGATAAACCGGAAAGTATGGAATTGTGTTTTGCCGGAGAAAACGATTACCGAGCAGCTTTAACTGTCGCTGAGGCTAATCGGGCCGGCGATATAACGGACATGCGGGGCAATAAGATAGGGACGCATAGAGGGATTGCAAATTACACCCTCGGCCAAAGGCGGGGAATTGGATTCGCCGGAGGTAAGCCGCTTTATGTGGGCAAGATAGACGCACATAAAAACACCATTGCACTGAGCACCAAAGAGGAGATAAGCTTTCGTGCTGTCAAGGCAAACCAGGTGAACATTCTTATACACGAGGAACTCATTCGTGACAAACGGTTGTTCGGCAAGATTCGTTCCTATGGTGCGCTGCAGCCCTGCAAAATTACCGAAGTAAATGAAAACGATGTCACTGTTGAGTTTGACGAGCCGCAATTCGCGCCTTGTCCCGGCCAAAAGCTTGTGTTGTACAACAGCAATGACAACATCATCGCAGGAGGAACGATAGTATAAAAACGTAATCATAGGCAGATGGCAAAACCTTTGTGCAGTTTCAGTCAAACAGAAATTTGTGCGATCTCGTAGCAGAAGCATCCTGTTTTAACTCTTAATTGTATTAGAGTTACTTATTGTTTCCCGTCAGCAGAAGTGACACAGTTTGATACTTTTCGAAAGGGGGGAGTTTCAAGCACTTTCTTGGGGGTCGGCGATTTCAGTTCCATAATCGGGGCTTGTATCCCTGAAAGGAGCTGAAAAGAAAAACAATTCTTAAAAAGAAAAACAATTCTTGAAAGGAAAAAGTATAACAGTAAAATTACTGAAAACAGGAGTTGAAATCGTCTCCTAAATCAAAATTTATTTTATCTCACTTTTGCTTCAAGACGTACGGGAATTAGATATGAGCACCAGCAACGCGGCTTCTTTGGAGACTGAACCGCTCGACGGAGTCTTGGCATCAATGCCCGACGCCGGCTGGAGCGGGCCGATATAATGCCGGCGAGCTTGAGGGACAAGCAAATGCAAAAGTTCGAAATCGAGACATATCAAAATCTGGTCACAGATGTCGGGGGCGTTACTGCGGAGAATTTATTTATGTTTCTGGGCAAGGTTCAAGAGGCGTTCGAATACGTCCCGCGAGAGGTGGTCCGCGACGTTGCGATAAGAACCGGTTTTTCCGAGACTCGAATTTACGGTGCTCTGACATCATACAGAGACTTCAAGGTACGGTTGGAGTGCAACGGCTAACATGAGGGAAACAAGGGTCTTAACTCGTCGAGTGGGCAAGTACGAGCCGCTGGATCTGAAGGGATACAAGGCCGATGGAGGCCTGGTGGCTCTTAAGAAGGCCTTGGCGATGGGGCCTGAGTCAGTAATAGAGGAGATTAAACGGTCAGGTCTGGCCGGCCGGGGTGGTGCAGGATTCCCAACGGGACCAAAGTGGGCAATGGCTGCCAGTGAAAAACAGGGACAAAAATACTTTATTTGTAATGCTGAAGAGGGCGAGCTGGGGACATTCAAGGACAAAGTACTGCTCGACGGCGATCCCTGGATGGTGCTTGAAGGAATCCTAATCGCGGCCTATGCGATTGGGGCTGAACAGGCCTACATCTACATAAACGGCGAGTACGACCACACCGTCGCTCTGTGGGAGAGACTTGTTGTTGAGGCGAGGAAAGCCAGACTTCTGGGGGACGGTATTTTAGGCTCAAAGTTTTCAGTTGACCTGCAGGTAGTCAAAGGTAAAGGGCTGTACATAACCGGTGAGGAGTTTGCGCTTATTTCTTCGCTTGAGACACGCCGAGCTGCCAGCCGATTGAAGCCGCCGTATCCAACAGAAAAAGGATTGTTTGGAAGGCCAACGGTTGTAAATAACGTCGAAACCATCGCAAACGTGCCGGTGATTTTGGCAAATGGTGTAGAAGCGTATCACAAGCTCGGTGTTGAGGGTGAGCCCGGAACGAGGCTTTTTTCAATATCCGGGGACGTTAAAGAAAGCGGTGTGTTTGAGCTTGAGGTCGGTTCAGGAACGCTGGCAGAGTTTATCGATGAATTTGGCCGAGGAACAGCGAGCGGCCGGCCCGTAAAAGCGGTTCAACCCGGCGGAGGAACAAGTGCGTTTCTTGCTCGAGCTTCTCTGGGATGCAGACTCACCGCCCAAGCCATTCGCCAGGCCGGCAGTGGAATTGGAACTGCAGGGGTGATAGTTTACGAAGAAGGCAACAGCGCGGTTGATATTGTCAAAGGACTGCTGGAGTTTTACGGGTCCGAATCCTGTGGTCGCTGTGCGCCGTGCCGGATAGGAGTTGTGCGAATGAGGGAAATTATCGAAAAGGTGTTTCAAGGCGAGGGAACCACTGAGGATTTGGAGCAATTACGCCAAATTGGCAAGGCATGCGTGGAGGTATCCACTTGTGGAATGGGACAGTCTTTTCCACTCCCGGTACTCTCAGCATTGGAACTTTTTCCGCAGGATTTCGAGGTAGCTATTGGCAAAGTCTCAGCATAGGAATCTAATTACAGGGCAATCCAAGAATGAAGGAAGTTTGCTTTACAATTGACGGCAGAGAAGTAACGGTCCCGGAAGGAACAACGATTCTCGAAGCGGCGAAAAGTGTCGGCATTGACATTCCCCACCTTTGCTATGATTCACGCCTCGAGCCGGCAGGAACATGCCGGTTGTGTGTGGTTCAGATAGAGGGTCGTCCTGGCCTGACAATATCATGCAACACACTCGCGGCTGAAGGAATAAAAGTGTGCACCGAAAACGACGAGATTGCAGCCATACGCAAAACGGTTCTTGAGTTGATTCTGTCGGAGCATCGGGTAGCGTGCACCAGTTGTGATATGGATGGAGCGTGCAAGCTACAGGACTGCGCATACCGCTACCAGGCTGACGAAGGACGCTTTGGTTTGCCGGAGCGAAGGCCCGTAAAACCGAATTATGCCACTAACAGTGAAGCGATACTTTATGACCCGGACAAGTGTATTCTGTGTGGCTTGTGTGTCAGGTACTGCGAAGAGGTACAGAAAGCCGAAGCGTTAGCATTTGCTGGTCGTCTTGGGCAGATTGAGGTGAGCACGGCGTTTGGGATAGACCTTCATAAAAGTTCATGTGTCCTGTGTGGAGGATGCGTCGAGATTTGTCCTGCGGGCACAATGTTGGACCGTGCAGCTATAGGTAAGGGCCGCGAAAAAGATCTGACCAGGACAAGAACAACCTGTGCCTATTGTGGTGTCGGCTGCCAGATTGACCTCAACGTCGACCTAAAAACGAACGAAATAGTCCACGTAACCAGCGAAGTCGGTTGCATTCCGAATAACGGCAATTTGTGTGTTAAGGGCAGGTTTGCTATGGACTTTGTCGCAAGCAAGAAAAGGCTTGCCTCCCCACTTATAAAACGAAACGGCAGGTTCGAAAAAGCGACCTGGCCTGAAGCAATAAATTTTATAGCTGAACGTCTGACCAAAATAAAAACACAGAGCGGTCCCGACAGCATCGCCGGGCTTTCATCCGCCAAGTGCACCAATGAGGACAACTATATCTTTCAGAAGTTTATTCGTGCAGCAATTGGCACTAATAATGTTGACCATTGTGCCAGACTCTGCCACGCATCGACCGTTGCCGGTCTTGCAAGGGCATTCGGCAGTGGTGCTATGACCAACTCGATTGATGAGCTTAAGAATGCCGGCTGCATATTCGTAATAGGCTCGAACACTTCTGAGGCCCATCCAGTGATTGCCCTTTATATAAAGGAAGCAGTGGCGAAAAATGGGACCCACCTCATAGTGGCCGACCCGCGTCAAATCGACCTCGTACGATTCGCCGAGTTGCACCTTCCTCAAAAACCCGGCACGGACGTTGCTCTCATAAACGCTATGATGAACGTGATAATAAGTGAAAAACTGCAGGATAGCGATTTCATAAATGACCTGACAGAGGGCTTTAGTGAATTTGCTAATGCGGTGAAAAATTTCACGCCGGAAATGGCTGAGGAAATCACGACCGTCCCCGCCGAAAAAATCCGCCAGGCCGCGAGGATATATGCCGGTGCCTCAACAGCCAGTATCGTTTACAGTATGGGCATCACTCAGCATACAACCGGCACCGACAACGTTCTCTCACTTGCCAATCTCTCAATGCTTACCGGCAACGTCGGCAAAGAATCGACCGGCGTAAATCCGCTACGTGGCCAAAACAACGTCCAGGGCGCCTGCGACCTCGGGGCTTTGCCCAACGTCTATCCCGGCTATCAGCCGGTCGAGGACTCTAAAATCCAGGCCAAGTTTGAAAAAGCCTGGTCAAAAGAACTTTCTCCGAACAAGGGGCTCACTGTTGTAGAGATATTTCACGCTGTCGAGACAGGCGACATAAAGGCAATCTACATAATGGGCGAGAATCCCGCACTTTCCGACCCAAATCTAAACAGAACACGAAAGGCCCTCGAGACGGTTGATTTTCTTCTCGTGCAGGATATCTTCCTCTCCGAGACGGCCCAGTACGCTGATGTGGTTCTGCCCTCGGTTTGCTTTGCCGAAAAGGACGGCACATTCACAAACACCGAACGCCGAGTTCAGCGTGTCCGCGCCGCCGTCACCCCGCCCGGCCAATCCCGTAGCGATTGGGAAACAATCTGCGATGTTTCGACAAGACTCGGCTATCCAATGAGTTACGACTCCGCCGGGCAGATTATGGATGAAATTGCCTCAGTTACGCCCATCTATGGCGGTATCTCCTTTGACCGGATTGATTCTGTCGGCTTGCAATGGCCCTGTCCCGACAAGGAACACCCCGGCACAAAGTATCTTCACAAGGGCCGCTTTACCAGAGGAAAGGGCAAATTCCACACCGTCTCCTTCAAAGCCCCGGCCGAGTCTCCCGATGCCAAATACCCCTTTGTTCTCTCTACCGGCAGGCAATTATATCAATTCCACACCGGTACTATGACCAGAAAATCAGCCGCTATAAACCAGGTTTCACCTACAGGCTATGTCGAAATACACATCGATGATGCAGGCAAACTCGGAATTGCAGACGGTGACAAAGTCGAAGTAGCCACCATCCGCGGCAAGGTATCCACGCTGGCAAAGGTCACTAAAAATATTGAAAAAGGCTGGCTTTTCATGCCCTTCCATTTTTACGAAGGTCCCGCTAATATGCTGACGATCGACGCCCTGGACCCCTTGGCCAAGATACCGGAATACAAGGTATGTGCGGCGACAATACAAAAACAGGGTCGATAAGTTGGATTGGACGATAAAGATTTTAAAATAGCTTTACGTTTCAACACAACGCAGCTACTTATAAAATAAGGGCTTACAAAATGAATATCGTAAATAATGCAGATACGCTCCGCCTGCCCCAGAACAGGGAGAAAGAATGTGAAATCCTCTCATAAGACTTGGTACAAAAAAAGGGAGCAAGCCATTATGAGTAAATGATAAAATAATCTCGTCGGTGAGAATTTATATTTGACATCGGTGAACAACGAGTACATAAAGTAGATGCATGTGAGTATTATGGCGGCTACGTTAGAAACTAAATACAAAGAACATAGAGACGATGTCATTAACTTACTTATTCTTATTCTTATCGCATCCGTACTCGGAGTTTACCTGATTGCCACAACAGTCCTTATTGCTAAGGACGGCGTCTATTACATTGAACGGGCACAAAAGCTTTCAAGCGACCCTGTTGGTATTATAAAGAGCCATCCTCCTGGTTATCCCTTTCTCATTTTTGCCGCTCATAAATTCGTGACTCTGTTTACCGATAACTCATCAGTATTCACCTGGATATATACGGCCCAAAGTGTAACGTTGTTATGCAGATTAATAGCGCTAATTCCATTATATTTTATCGGAAAGTTTTTCGTTGGAAGCAAAATAACTTTCTGGGCAACTCTTATCCTCATAATACTGCCTTATCCTGCGGAGTTTGGAAGTGATGCATTGAGAGATTGGCCGCATTTATCAAATCAGGCTTTCACTTCTTCAGTTTATATATAACAATTTTTTTCTGGCTCTTTTCAAATTTCTTTGTAAAGATTTCTAAGTCATCTGTCTTGATCGAATCCCTGAAATCGGGACATATTTTATCAATATCCTTATCGATAATTATAAAATCTGCACCTTTTCTCCTGGCATTATTTATGACTTCCGCATAAGTGTCACCTTCTAACTTATGCCACTTCGCCCCCGCATAGAAGGATTCCTGAGGAGACGGTGATACAACGGCAAAGTCTTTTTCCCCTGCATTTTCCTTTAACCAGTATCCAGCCTCTCTTTGAATAGCCCGATGTCCCCGGATTGGCCTTAGCGCTCTTGGCAAGCATATAGCCATAATTACAACTAATATTATTATAGAAAAGCAGCTTATCCTGTCTCTGCCGACCGACAAGCTCTTATCCTTAAATTTCTCTTGTAAACGGTAGTCGATTTCCCAAAATCCCGCTCCTGCCCAACATAATGCCATAGGGACGAAGGCGTAAAGGTATCTATCATTTATTCCTGCAAAGACTACCAACACAGTTAATCTGAACAGAATAAACGATAAGATATAGGCCTCTCCAATTTTAAAGCCTTTAAATCTTTTGCGCCCGATTAGACCAAAAAAGAATGGCAACAAAAATACAGAATAATATGCCCTTGCTAAATAAAATGGGATTCGAGGGACATTATGAGAAATTTGATGTTTTAATGCTTTCCCTGCTTTTTGAAGAGGAGTCTGATTATCACTGGATGGTTTGAAGAAGGCATCTACACGCTGCTCTTGGCGAGGGCATATTTGCCATTTTCCTGTCTTTTGATGGA
>JBGVTO010000427.1:0-10464 GCA_041862635.1 Phycisphaerae bacterium
GAGGTTTTGCGTATCGGGCTTGAATTGCAAGGCGTTTAATCTTTGGTTGATATCCTCTAATGTGGCAGGTCGCCCAATTTCACATTCGAGCTTGACCCCGCCCAGAAAATCAGCCAGTTCGGGATAAGAGCCTATCAGCTCTTCGGATATTTTCTCCTGGGATGTGATTTTGGGTTGAAGATTTTGTTGAATTTCCAGCTCATCTGCGAAAGCAGCTAATATTGCGTTATTGACAACCTCATCAATGCGTGGCTCTGATATATTGGCCTCAGGAACCTCAGGAAAAGCTGCTGTCAGCACATCTTTGACCAGCGATTGGTTCATCTGGCTGGTTGTTATTACGAATTGCGCCGGGTTGGCAGTGTCCTGTGTTACGAGCAGATTTTGTAGTTCGCCGCCAAATTTCGCCTGGGTCTCTGTGATTATCGAGGTAAGCTCCTCAGGTGTTTGCAGGGTGGATTGTGGGAAGGTAATTATAACCGTTATTTTGTTTGTTTCCGTGGTGTTGATTTCATATTGTTTGTTTGATTGTCCGATGCTGTAAACGTTCGCCGCTGCAAGAGCAGGATTGTTTAAGTCAGTGCCGATTTTTTTAATTCTGTCCTCCACCTCCTGCCGGCTCAGCGGTTGTTTTAGATTTATCTGGACGCTCGTTCCGCCGGTAAACTCGATATCGTATTTATTGTTCTTCGCATCATCTCTTGTAAAGAATACAATCAGCCCTCCTGCAATCAGAGCAGTTGAGATGCAGAGGAATATCGGCCTGGAGCGCATCCAGTTTACGTTCGGGTTGTGTATGAGGCGCAGCATTAATAAATGGTCTTTGATAATTCGCCTGGATAAGAGGAAATCGAATATTACACGCGTAACAAACAACGCGGTGAACATACTGGATGCAATACCGAGCATAAGCACAATAGCAAAGCCCCTTACTTCTTCCGAGGCGCGCCAGTAAAGAATCGCAGCGGTAATGAATGTAGTCAGGTTCGCATCTAAAATTGTTCTGAATGCTCTTTGGTAGCCGTTTGTTATGGCAATTCTCAGAGACGAGCCTTTCATCTGTTCTTCGCGGATTCTTTCAAAAACCAGGACGTTGGCATCGACACTCATACCGATGGTTAGTATGATGCCCGCGATTCCAGGCAGTGTGAAAGTCGCTCGCACACCTGCCATTATTGCCAAGACAAACAGCATATTCAGAAGCAGTGCCACGTCTGCGATTGAGCCGGCTAAGCAATAGTAAATTGCCATACATGCTACGACCGCCGCAAGCCCGATGAAACCGGCTTTGATGCCCTGGTCGCGGTTGTCGGCGCCTATGGAAGGCCCTATCGTATTTACAGAGATGGGCTGCTCTATCAGCCGGGCGGGCAAAGAGCCGGCGTTTAGTTTGTTGACCATATCCTCGACTTGTGTTTGAGTGAAGCTGCCGGTTATTATTCCCTGTCCGCGTATCCTCTCGCTAATACTTGGTGCCGATATTGCAATTGAGTCGAGCAGGATACAGAGTGGCCGCCCGACGTTTTGGCCCGTAACATTTGCGAATAACTTTCCGCCTATTCCATCTAATGTAAAGCCGATAGCTCTTCGGCCCATGTCGTCGGTTGTCGGATTGGCTCTCTCCAGTTTCCAATCCCTTTCGCCGGGGCGGTGCAGCATGGCTTCATTTGTATTGTTGCCTGCTAAGACATAATATTTATCGCCGAATTGTGCAGCAATTGAAGGGCGCTCCTCTTTGTCGACTGCCCTCCATTCCTCGATATTTTCTATTTCACACCATACATACTGGGTGTCTGAGGCGTATTTAGGCCCTTTTTCCCTGAGTCTTTCCACATAGCCGGCCATCTGGTCCATATCTATGCTGGGATGTCCCTGTGTTGGAAGTACTCTATACTCGAGTATACCGGCGCCTTTTAGCATTCGCTGCAGGTCCTTGGGGTCGTCGAGTCTGCCTCTGAAAGGACGATACTCGTCAAATGCCGCAACTACGTTGTTAATTTCATCAACCCGGTCCGGGAAATTGGTTTTGAGCTTTAGGACCTCTTCTTTGCGTCTTGGTAATTTAGTGGCCATTTCCAGGCAAAAGTTTAACTGGTCTGTAGTAAGGTTTAATTGGTCGATGGTCCTTATTGCCTCTTTGTATTTGGCGTTTTTGTCCGGGTCGGTCAGCTGATTAACGACTGTGGACCACTCGGTGTAGGTTTTAACATAAACGGTTAGAAGCTCGAGATTATCATTAACATCTGTGAATGCTTTTAGCGAATCGGCCAGTTTTTGCTCATTTAGTTTGGCCCAATTAGCTCTATTTTTGTTTATCTTCTCGAGCTCAAGTCCAGCCGATGACATCTTGTCTTCAGCAGTTTTGAGTTTGTTGTCGAGCTCATCCCTTTTATTTTGCAGCTCCTTGCGCTCGTCATAAACTGTGGCAAGGGTTTCGAGAATTGACAGTCTGTTAGGGTCGGCCTGTGCAAAATCCTTGAAGGCCTCGGCTCGCTCTTCTACTGGCATATCGAGTGACCGCATAATCTTAGAACGGCTTACGTTTTTGGCGAGCAGCTCGTCTAAAGCACTTTCGTAATTTTGCCGTTTCAAACGGGCTTCTGCACTTGCCAAGGGCATTTGTATCTCGAAGCGCGTGCTGCCCTGCGGCCGCCATACGAGGTTTTGGATGTTGGCCGGGTCGATTCGCCTTCGAAGAACGGTTATCATTCTCTGAGCTAAGTCTTTTTTCTCCGCTTCTTGTAGGCCGTGAGTATCAATTTCATAGATAAGACTTGTCCCGCCTGCAAGGTCGATGCCCGGCTTTAAGGTCTTGTTTGGCGGATATAAAGTCCAGACTGCAACCACTACGAGAACGATGATTAAAACTAATTTGGGCGTCAGATTCTTACTCATAACTTCCTCGATACTGCGTTAATGCGTGAATGCATCCGCTCATCTACTCATTCACTCATCCAATCATTCACTCATTCACGATTAATCTTTCGACATATTCCTGCCGATCGCTGAAGATATAACTTTGATTTTCGTATTATTCGACTCATCAACTTTCAGTGTAACCTCATCACCCTTAATATCGACAACCGTTCCGATAATCCCGCCGATCGTTCTGACTTTATCGTTTTTTGCCAGGGTTTGGACCATTTGTTTGTGCTGTTGTTGTTTCTTTCGAGGCCCTCTAAAAAGAATCATGTACATCAGCAGGAACATCACGCCAAGAAAAATCAGGTTTCCATAAGAGCCCAAAGGGCTTTTTCTCGGTTGTACACCACCGGGGGCGTTAGGGTCGGCTGCGACCGTTGTCGTTGTTGTCTCTTCCGTAGTGACCCGTTCCGATGTAATGGTAGAAGGCGCCTCGCTGCTATCTGCTTGCGCTAATATCCATACATTGTTCATTTTCGTTTTCCTTTAATGATTGATTACTTGATTATTTATAAGATGTTAGATTATCAATAATCAATAGTCAATAATCAATAGTCAATTCTTTCTGCCCAGTCGGCAAATTCGTTTCTTTTTATAGCCTGCCTGATTCTAACCATTAGCCTCTGGTAAAATGTTAGGTTGTGTAGTGATACTAAGATTGGGCCGAGCATTTCTCCCGAATTAAAGAAATGTCTTAAGGCGGCCCGGCTGAAATTCCCGCAGCAGTAACAGTCGCAATCGGCTTCGATTGGCCTGGCGTCATTTATATGTACATTGTTCCTCAATCGCATAGGGCCGTTGTCCGTAAAAGCAAAGGCATTTCGTCCGTTTCTGGTTGGCAGGACACAATCGAACATATCGACTCCCGCCTTGACGGCGGCAATGATATCCGCCGGTGTGCCCACACCCATAAGGTAACGGGGTTTATCCTGCGGCAAAAGCTGCGCTGTATGAGTAACAGTTTTTATCATATTCTTGTGCCCTTCACCCACACTTAAACCGCCGACAGCGTATCCATCGAAACCTGTTTTGACAAGCTCTGAGGTGCAGTATGTTCGCAGTTCAAGGTCTATTCCACCCTGGACAATGGCAAAAAGCATTTGGTTTGGGTTACTTTGCGCTTCTTTAGAACGCTTTGCCCAAAGGATAGTTCTGTCAACCGCTTTTCTAAGTTCCGAAGTCTCGATGGGAAATGAAGTGCACTGGTCGAAACACGTTATTATATCGGCACCTAATCGATTTTGGATTTCTGTTGCGCTTTCAGCGTTCAGGTATATTTTTGCTCCGTCTACGTGGCTGGCAAATTCAACGCCATCATCATCGATTTTCGTAAGTGGGCTTAGAGAGAACACCTGGTATCCGCCGCTGTCTGTTAGTATCGGTCCGTCCCAGGCCATAAATTTATGCAGTCCGCCAAGTTTTTCGACCGTTTCGACACCGGGTCTGAGCAGCAAATGGTAGGTATTGGCCAGGACAAGTTCGGAACCGGTTTCCTGAAGCTGCTGCGGCGTGATACCTTTTACCGCCCCGACGGTGGCAACAGGCATAAAAACAGGAGTTTCGATTTTTCCATGCGCGGTCGTTAATAATCCAAGCCTGGCTGACGAGCGCGAAT
Source organism: Phycisphaerae bacterium (assembly GCA_041862635.1). Lineage (GTDB taxonomy): Bacteria > Planctomycetota > Phycisphaerae > Sedimentisphaerales > Anaerobacaceae > NIOZ-UU13. The sequence goes on from JBGVTO010000427.1 coordinate 4,538, forward strand.
CTGTATAAAGAATTTGGAAATTACTCATCTCAATAAATATTTATCATCATGCAACCCCAGTGGTAAGTAGGAGTGTATCCTGTGCATGCCGTTTCCCTCTTATACTAACTGGACTTCACTCAAAATACGCCTGCCAATATAAGGTTTAAGCGCACCGCGCGATACGAGGTCAACTTTGACATTTAACAATTCCGAAAGCTCTTCTTCCATATCGATAAATTCGAAAAGGCTTATGGGGGCCGTGACATCAACAAGAATATCGAGGTCGCTATCGCCGGCTTGCTCATTGTGAATATATGAACCAAAAATGCCGAGAGTATGTACATGATACTTATCTTCAAGTACAGATTTGTAATCTCTCAAAATCTTTTTAATCTCATCTAAGCTCATAATTTTTCTCTTGGGAAATTATAGCATAAATTGACGAAGCTTACGAAAACAATTTCTTTTGTTTTTAAGATGTTCGCATTGCCCACAGGAATACTTGGTGCCGGTTTTGTTGAAGAAATACAAAGGCAAAAGTTAAAAGAAGCGAAGTGTCCTCATTGCGGTAAGGAAATTTTATAAATCAATACCTGCGCGTATAAGTCTCAAAGATTTAAGATTGGCTCGACTATGGCATCTTCTGTTCATTTTTCAATAGTCAATTGTCAATATCTTTGAGCCTGGATAATAATAGGAAAGTATCTGCTGTGCGGTGTTGCCCTGCCTTGCCATCCCCTGAGCGCCGCACTGGCACATTCCGACGCCATGCCCCCAGCCTCTGCCCGATAAAAATACCCATTTTTCACCCCATTTTACGATTTGGCATATGGTGCTTCTCAACTTTCGCCCGGTCGGGTCAATTGCAAGACGAAAATCCTCAGCTCTTAGAAAATCGCTTTTGCCGCTTGAGCCGGAGAGCTCAACTTTAGTCAGTCGAGAAAATTCTGTATAGTTACTTTGTGCGGCGGGACTGAAATTTGTGATTTCCCCGAGCTGTTTTAGATTCGGATACCTTCGTAATAGCCTGGTTATAACATAAGTATTATCGAATTGAATCATGGGCCAGAAGAAAAATTTCGGTCTGGCCACGTTCCTGCAATAGGGACAGGGCACGCCGATTAGCGGTTCAAAGGAATCACCGAATACATTTTTACTATTTTCGGTATGGCCGCCACAGGTTGAGCTATAGTAGGCCGGAAAGATGTCTTCTGTGCCGTCGGTTTGTTTGCAGACGAGGACCTGGCCTTTTGTTTGATTGACGGCGTCCCAAATCAGAGTGGACTCGGCGCTGACGCCGCGATAGACCTGATGTGCTGCTGTTTTTTTCATGTCCCAGGTGTGGTTGCCGCCGAACCGCTTTTTGATGTAGAAGCAATAGGTCCTTGCGGTGATTGCCTGAGCCTTGAGCGCCTCCGGTTCCCAGTAGCTGGGCATCTCGGCACCTACTACGCCGGCTAAATACGCATCAGGTGGGACCAGATTAATAGCGTCGAAAGTACCGCCGTCGGGATTGATTATCAGCTTTAATTTGCCGCGATAAGCGTCACCATTCAGCTTGAAGATGTACGGCTCATCCGGAAAAATAATTACCTCATCATTCATAAAGGGCCGACCCCCGATGGTGATTTCGCCGTTAATTAACCGGATGCTTATCGGCGCATCGATTTGGTCAAAGCGGGCTGTCGGGAGTTGTGTTTGCAGGTTGGGGTCGTCAGTAATGCTGAATGACGAGGCAATCTTCAGCGTGCAGGCTTCGACTTTGTCGAGCAGCAGGACCTTTACCCAAAACTGTGGTTCGATATCCATCTGGGGAATGGGCGTTGTGAGCTGCCGGGGCTTACAGCCGCTCAGAATTACCAGCGATAGAAAAAGGGTTAATGCTTTGACGTTCGAGATTCGAAAATTCCGTACCGCCGAGACCTTCCGCGATACATTTTCAGTAGGGTTTGCTGTCAATTGAATGGTGGTGGACAATATCAATTTCCCTGATACCAATCAGTTAATCCAGGCTTCGCAGTGATAATCCAAGGTTCGTGAGCGCTTTTTTGATTTCGTTCAGGCTTGTTACGCCGAAGTTTTTAACGCCCAGAAGCTCAGCTTCTGTTTTGTGTGTCAATTCACCGATTGTGCGAAGATTCAGCTTTTGCAGGCACTTGCGGGCGCGCACCGACAATTGGAGGTCATCGACCGGTTTATTCCTGAGTCCTTCATCCTCATCTATGACGACAGCTTGGTCGGAGATTTCTACTGAAGGCATCAGCTCTGCCTCCAGAGCCATCCCGAGAGTCAGTCCTTTCGGTTCGAGGATGGACTTGATTTCTCTAAGGGACGTTTCGCCAAAGTTTTTATAAGATAACAGCTCCACCTCGGTGATGTTCAGGAGATCGCCGAGTGTGTTGATTCTCATTTTTTTCAGGCAGTTTCTGCTGCGCACCGAAAGCTCAAAATCAGAAATCGGCGTTTCAAGTATCTGACTTTTGCGTGTCTGTTTCTTTTCTTTTTCCTCGTCATAGAACATTGTTTTTGAGCTTTCGATGTCTTTGTTGAACAGGATTGCTCTTTGGTGATTCGGATGAGTCTCCAGGACCGTATCGACACATTTCGCCGCCTTGTCGTACTGGCCGTTGTCCTCGTAAAGCACTGCTAAATTCAGCAGGGCGCTTACGTAAACCGGTGAGCTTGAAGCAATTTGCCTGTAGTAATCAATAGCTGCTTCTTCATCGCCTGACAAATCGCAGCGATAGGCCAGATGGAAAAGGGCCCTTTGATGATTCGGGGATAATTCCAGAGTTGTCTTGTAATTGTCCGTTGCCTGTTCGTAAAGCCCCTGGACTTCCTGAAGGCGGCCAAGCTGATAATGGTATTCGGCACTTACGTTTTCAAAATTTTTGCACCCTTTTAATTCTTTTTCCACAGCCTCAAAATTTCCCGCGTGGCGGTATGTGTCTGCTTTTTCCAGGGTTATATTTAATGCGTCTGCCTCGTAATCGAGACTTTTTTGCAGGTTTTCAATTGCCTTCTCGAATTCACGCATTCGGCGAAGCGCAAAAGCTAAGTATATGAATTTTTCTTTGCAGTCATTGGCTTTTTGCAGTTTCTCGACCGCTTCGGCGTTTCTGCCTAATATATATAGGCCGATGCCTACAGACAGACAGGCGTTCTGTCCGGTCTTGCTCATATTTGACTCTACTTGTTCACCGAATTTTTGCAGATTCGCCTCGCCCGAATGGACAAACTCAGAGAGCTTTTTAATTTCGTCCATCGAGGGCAGCTCGTTGGCAAATAAGTCTATTCCCGGTTCCGTAATTGGTTCCATTGAAACTTTCTCCCTTTTTCGTATAGCGTATCCGCCAAACAGAAGCGGACTTGCCAGTATCGTATTGCGTATTGCGTGCTACATCACGCACGACAAAATGAGTATTATAATGTGGCAACGAAGATTTGCAACAGATTTTTTTATCCGGCTTGAATCGGCCCTAAATTGTTAGCCCCCGGTTTTTGCTTACTTGTTTTTCTTAGTTTACCCCCGATGTTAGCTTACTTGCTTTTCTGTCGGCGGTCGGGGGTTGCTTGCCCCGCAAGAAATAGGTTTCTGCCGAAATTTGGTGCGGGGTCATTCCGAAGCCTCTGCGTTTTGCTTCGCTTTTACGAAGCAGCAGGGGCGCAATCTTGATACCCTGCTTGCCTGATAACCTTCACCCTGATTTCCTGTTCATCTGATAACCTAATACTCCAATTTCTAATCCTCTAATCCTCTAAAATTTCCCTTGCCTTCCCCCTCCTTTTTCGCTATTCTTTGCCTTCAACACAAGATACGCTTCACGCTCGCCTACGGCGTAGCCAGGAGATATGAAAATCAGCAACCGGAAATTGTAAAATGGTAGCTATCCTGAATTAATGTGGAGGCCCAATAATGTCTTTTTCTGAAGCTAATCTTAAAAGGATGGCATTCTATGAACAGCATTATCAAATTGTTGTGGATTTACCTCTTGTGTATAAAGTCACTATAAGAATTTGTGACTATGAGATTGATAGCGAGAGGAAGTGTCGGTTTTGTGGGAAATCAAAGCCGGAAGTTAGTTTTCGAAAAAAAGCACATGCAATACCAGAGTTTCTTGGTAATAAAAGTCTAATTTTAATGAATGAATGCGATATTTGTAATGAGTTTTTTTCTATAGAATATGAAGATCATCTAGCTAAATGGTTTGGACCAATGCCCAGTCTTTGTCAGATGCAAGGCAAGAAAGGTACTCCCAAATATAAATCTGATAAATTCATTTCTTCAAAAGGTAATAAAGGTATGGAATTATTTGTAAACTCAAATTCCTCCATCATAATGAATATTAAAGAAGGTAGCTCTGGTACTCTTAAGATACCAGTAGAAATGAAAACTGAACCATATATTCCTATTCGAGCAGCACAGGCTTTTATCAAATCAGCCATTTCAGTTTTACCCGAAGAACTGTTATCTGAATGTGAGAATACAAAACTATGGTTATTAGGCAAAGCTTCCTTAAATATCGGTAAGTTTCCTGTTTTGTATGCCTTTACACCAGGTATTAATCCCTACAGATTTGGGAGGGTTATGATTTGCAAGCGAAAAAATCCTAGCGAAGAAATGCCCTTTTTATGGTTTATCATTGAAACTACTAATTTTTTATTTCAAATCATGATACCATTCTGCAAAAGCGATGGTTGGATAAAGTACGAAGAGGACAACAATTTAGAAGCCACAAAATTCCCTACTCCATTTTCAGAAGAATATGAAAGAAAATTTGGCAAGACTGTTTGGTACTTTGAAGATTGGGCATGCGATAGGCCTATAAGGCAAAATCGAGAAGCTTCGTTTCATATTGACAAAGTAGTAGAAAAAAAGTTGGGTAATGTTATCAATGATAGATATGTATAGCCAACTATTATTGCTAGGGACATTACTCAAAAACTTTGACTTTTCCTAATAAACCTAACTGTCATCAATTATGCGATTAAGATAGAGCAAAGGTTCGGACAGCATTCTCGGCAATAAGCCATGAACACTTCGTCCTCACCTTCCTCGACCTCCTCGTAGCTCATCAGATCTTGCTCTGGCGGGATGTCGAGTCCGCCGGCGCGGGCTTGTTCCCAAATTCCTTCGGGAACCCCTGCGTGTGTCCGTTGAAACATCTCTCGCAAAATGTCTGGGTATATCGCGCCCAAAGCAGCCCCATCCCGCGCATATTGCCACGCAAGTTCTTCAGCGGTCTCGGGCGTGATCTTTTCCATCCCATGTTTGAACAAAAAACTATGTGCATCCCCCTTATAGCCGATACGCCCCATGAATTCTACGCCTATGTAATCTTCGAACTTCATCGAGTCACTCACCGAATGCGTTACGAGGTCGTTTGCTACTTCTTTGAACAAACGCTTAATAGCGCCGGCCTCCCCTTGTATGCCCCCCAGAAATGCGGGTCCGAAAGCATCAAGGTTACCACAGTGCTTGGCTCCCAGAATCCCCCCTAACTGAAAGAAGTAGCTCCAGAGAATATAGCACTGACCGTATTTTAGGTAGGGCTTGCCTATGATTGGTTTATTTATCTGCTGCTCAATTCTCGCCCGTGCCAAGATTCGTGCGTATCCAGATATATTCTCCATGCCTATTTCCTCTCTTAACAATATATTCAATGATTTCAATGACCATTATCCACATCTCCTTTCATTCTATCTCCTGCCTGGCTATCCTTATATATGCTGAATTCCCTTTTCCTTTGCGTCCATCATTACTTCTAATTCCGACTGGGTACACCTTCGATTCTCTAACATTTTACAACAATGTTCGTATTAGAGTCCTTCCTACCTATTTCTAAACGTGCCTGTTTTCCATTAACAGTTTTACAAAAAGCCCAGATGTACTTGATGTCTTTGGCCCGCAAAGATCTTAGTGTGCTTAGTTTCGTTCCTTCTCT
>JBGVTO010000428.1:0-4878 GCA_041862635.1 Phycisphaerae bacterium
TGTGGTTAGACACCTGCACCTGGTTGATTGTGCCTATGCCTGCCTGACCCACATGGGCATAAAAGCCTATCGTGCACAAGGCCAAAAGAAATCCAAGAAAGTGCTGCGACTTGAGCCGATTAGCAAACTCAAAGACCGTATGCGTCGGATAGTCTGGCAGGAAAATGTTCAGGATGTTATCAAATACAGTCATGAAAAACCTGTTATTCGCCGCCTGGAAAAACTCCTCGCCGCCTAAAATCGGTCAGTTTGAGTAAATTAGGTATTCTATTGCTTTTACATCAGGGGGAAAATAAGACTTTGCCTGATAGCGTTAAATACATTGTTTGGAACCGAACATATAATTCATTAGAGAGTATAAATAGAAACTATTAAGATACAATAACCCTCAGTTACTCAAAGGATAACGTTATGACACAAGAAAAGGCAATTGACTCCCTTATGACCGAAGAGCGGACTTTTCCACCACCGGCTTCAATCAAAGCCAACGCATATATAACCAGCACCGAGCAATATCAGCAGATGTGGGAGAAGTCAATTAACGACCCGGACGGCTTCTGGCTGGAGAAGGCAAAAACACTCTCCTGGTTTAAGGAGCCAACCAAGAGCCTACGTTACACCTGGGATACGAAGAGTCGAAAAATTGAGCACACTTGGTTTGCTGACGGCGAGCTGAACGTTGCATATAACTGCCTCGACCGGCATCTTGGAACGCCAATCGAAAACAAGACCGCACTGCTCTGGCAGGGTGAAGCTGAAGATGCTGTCAAGAAACTCACCTACAAAGAGCTGCATAAGCAGGTTTGCAAATTCGCCAACGTCCTCAAATCAAAAGGCATACAAAAAGGTGACCGTGTGGCGATTTATCTGCCAATGATCCCCGAGCTTCCAATTGTTATGCTCGCTTGTGCCCGCATCGGCGCTATTCACTCAATTATCTTCGGCGGATTCAGCGCAGACGCCATCGAAGGTCGCATCAACGACTCCGACTGCAAAATGCTCATCACTTCCAATGTCTCGCTGCGTGCCGGCAAGCATATCAAGCTCAAGGATATCGCCGACGCTGCATTAGAAAAAACACCTACAATTGAAAATGTAATAGTCGTTAAAGTCAATGATGACCCCTGCGATATGAAAGGCGGCAGGGACATATGGTATCATGATGAGATGGCAAATGCAGCCGAACAATGCCAAGCCGAACCTATGAATGCCGAGGACCCGCTGTTCATCCTTTACACATCCGGCTCGACCGGCAAACCCAAGGGCGTCGTCCACACTACGGGCGGATACCTATTGCATATCACCCTCACTCACAAAATCGTCTTCAACATTCACGACGACGACATTTACTGGTGCACCGCCGACATAGGCTGGGTAACAGGGCACAGCTACATCGTCTATGGCCCACTTGCAAACGGCAGCACATCACTGATGTTTGAAGGAGTACCTACCTATCCGGATGCCGGGCGCTTCTGGCATATTTGTGACAAATTCGGCGTTACTGTCTTCTATACCGCACCCACAGCTATTCGCGCCCTTATGCGCCTCGGCAACGAATGGCCCGCCAAGTACAAGCTCGATTCGCTCCGGATTCTCGGCTCCGTCGGCGAGCCGATAAATCCCGAGGCCTGGATGTGGTATTATGAGAAAATTGGCCGCAATCGCTGCCCCATTGTAGATACCTGGTGGCAGACGGAGACCGGCGGATTTATGATTACACCTCTACCGGGCGCACACACACTAAAACCCGGCAGTGCTTCCCGGCCCTTCTTTGGCGTTGACTCCGTCGTTCTGCGAGATGATGGAAGCCAATGCGATATAAATGAAGGCGGCAAGCTCTGCATACGCAAACCCTGGCCTGGAATGATGCGCACGATGTGGGGCGACCATGACAGGTTCATCGATACATACTTCACAATGTTCGATAATATTTACTTCGCCGGCGATGGATGTCGTATTGATGAAGACGGCGATTACTGGCTAATGGGCAGAATCGACGACGTCGTCAACGTCTCCGGCCACCGCATCGGCACCGCCGAGGTTGAAAGTGCCCTCGTCAGCCACGAGAAGGTTGCCGAAGCTGCCGTCACCCCGATGCCTCACGACATTAAAGGCCAGACACTGTACGCCTTTGTTACACTTGTAGGCGGCATCGAGGAAAGCGATGAGCTAAAGAAAGAGCTTATTATGCACGTGCGAAAGGAAATCGGCCCTATCGCAACACCCGAAGCCATTCAGTTTGCACCCTCCCTTCCGAAGACCCGCTCCGGCAAGATTATGCGACGAATCCTGCGCAAAATAGCTGAAAAGAACACAGACAACCTCGGTGACATTACCACACTTGCAGACCCGAGCGTAGTAGAAGCATTAATCAAAGGCCGAGGATAAAGCAAAATTCGCATTAAACGGATCAAAAAAAATATGCGCTTTTCCAAAACAGAGATCCTCTAAGGCGGGAATCTCTTTCTCGTCAAAAATCACGGCAACTAAAGTTTGTGAATTGGAAAGATATTGGCCTTAATTGCTTCTATTGTCGCCTCTACTACAGGCACTACCATTTCGCGTTGTGTCTGGCTCACAGCAAATGCTCTGTCTCGCAATCCCCCCTGCCAGTCCGTACTTTCGAGCATAACACCCCCGACGGCGTGGTCCATATCACTGCCGCTGCCGGTACCGGTGAGGATACTCCAGGCCAAAGCCCAGGCTCTGACGGTGTTGCTGACATTGTAACCACCGCCGCCGGTTGCAACGATGGGCTTGTCAAAACTTAACAGATGCTCGATGACATCGGCATAAACATTATTAGTCAGACATAAATGTGCAAGCGGGTCACCCGCAAGTGCATCAGCCCCCAGCTCAAAAACAATTACGTCCGGATTGTACGCGGTAATTAGCGGAAGAGCTATAGCATCGAATGCCTTCATATACACTTCGTCGTAAGTCCCGACCGGAAGAGGGACATTCACACAGTAGCCTTTGCCTTGCCCGCTGCCGATTTCATCCTCGCGCCCTGTCCCGGGAAAAAGCGTCCCCGGGCTCTCGTGGAATGATATGGTCATCACATCACTGCGGTCATAGAATCCATAAGCAACACCGTCACCGTGATGGACGTCCACATCAAGATAAAGAACTCGTTTACCTTCTTCAGCCAATATTGTGCAGGCCAGGGCCACGTCATTGATGTAGCAAAAGCCGGCTGCTCTTTCCGGCCCTGCGTGATGAAATCCGCCTGATGGATTAAACGCCACCTCAGCAGAACCCGAGAGAATCAGCTTAACACCGGTAAGCGTAGCTCCAGTAGCCAGAACCGCATAGTCATACATACCTGCAAATACAGGGCAATCCAGGGTCCCAATTCCCATATGCAGTGCTTCGGTATCCCACCGGCCTTTTGCAGCGGTCTTTAATGCGTGCAGATAACGAGCCGAGTGAAACTTCTTCAGAATGAGTCTCTCGGCAGGCACCGGTGCTACTTCACTCCTGTTGTCACCGGAGAGCAGGTCCATAGAATTTAAAATCTTCCTCACCTGCCCTGCCCTGTCCGTATTAAACGGACAATCCGCCGGATAGTTGAATTTCTCAAGCTCCGCCGAATAAATAAAAGCAGCTTTTTTCGTTCCCAAAGTGACTCCTCAAAATTAACCGTAGGTTTCACAGATTCCGCCGATTTCACAAAGAAGAACTGCAAACTACGCACTACCAACTAAACTCAGTGAATTATAACGTCAGTGGCTATTACTTCAAGCTATTTACTCATTGCGGTGGGGTGAACGTGAGCAATCATGCTGCTGGGCGGCATAGGTATTAGGCGAGGTGCAGAAATGAAAGTATAATTACAATAATAATGAAATATCATTTAGGATTACCACCTCCTATCTGCTAATTCTTCTAACCTATATTCTTTGAAATCTTCCCAGGGTGGCATCACATCATAGAAAAATCGTTTTTCTAATTCGGGTTGTACTCTTTGAACTAAATTCAAATATTCGTCTAAGATTTTTTCCTCTAATCTTTTCAATTCATTGTCCATTTGATGTTCCTTATAAAATCAAATCCCAACTGGATTTTCCAAGCCTCCACTGTGTTTTTTAAAAGCACAGCAGCAGTTACCGGTCCTACACCTCCGGGGACAGGTGTGATTAGAGAAGCCTTTTCCTTCGCTTCTTCAAAGACAACATCGCCAATGATCTTGCCTTCAACCCGATTTATTCCTACGTCAATAACTATAGCTCCTTCTTTAATCATGTCTCCTTTGATTAAACCTGGTTTGCCTACAGCTACGATCAGTATCTCAGCTCTTCTCGTATGTGCAGCCAAATCTCGAGTAGCAATGTGACAGACAGTCGTAGTAGCCGAGTCAAAAGGTGAAGATAAAAGAAGAAGAGCTAAAGGCTTGCCTACAAGTGAACTGTGACCTACAAGGGTTACCTGTTTGCCTTTGATGGAAGTTCCGGTACTTTCAATTAATTTCATCACTGCTAAAGCAGTACAGGGGACAAGTCCCGGCCAGCCATACATTAGCAATCCCATATTTTGTGGGTTCACACCTTCTACATCTTTTGAAGGGTCGATTGCTTCTTGTACCTTTTCAGCATCTATCTGCTCAGGTAAAGGCATCTGAAGGATAATTCCAGTTATTTCTTCATCTTGATTTTTTTCCTTGATGAACTGAATAAGTTCTTCTTCACTAACCTCCTGGGGTAGTTGCTGAACTTGGTAATCGATACCAACTTCTTCACAACCCTTCTTCTGACTTCTTAAATAACTCGCCGAAGCAGGCTTCTCTCATACCTGACCCGCTACAAGAAAAGGAAAAGATTTATCTTTCTCTTTCAAATTTACTATTTCTTTCTTTAGTTCTTCTTTGATCCTTCCAGC
>JBGVTO010000429.1:0-16709 GCA_041862635.1 Phycisphaerae bacterium
TTTGAATTGGGTTTGTTTTCACCAAGTGTCCAATTGTGTTTATATTCATAAGCCATTTGTGAAAAGATACTTACATTCATTTGCAATCCGCCTACGGCGGACAAGATTGGGTTTGTTTTGCATAAAAGGGGGTTGATTTGTAGAGGGTTCTCGACAGATGTAGAGGGCAGACGAAAGAAGACGGTTGGCGAGTATTGCGTATTGTGTATTGCATAAATCGTAGCCCAAGGTTGCATCCGGTAGTCTGAAATCCGAAATCCTAAGCCCTAAATCCTAAACAAATCCAAATTACACAAAATTAAATGTTCAAAACGGTTCCCTGCCTAAGGCATGCAGGGATTCGGGCTGGCTGGCTCTAAGTCCTTGCTGCGCTGCAGCTTACGACATGCAAACTGAAATGTCATCTTCGCCTGCTGGCGGTTTATGTTAGCCTTCTGGCTAACAGGTGGTTATTTTAACATATTTTCAAACATTGTCAACAAAAAAAATGACCAAAAAGCAACTTTTTTTTGACTGCCCTTTTTCCTATTGAAATCCGAACTATATCCGCTATAATCTCCCTAAAGTGTGCGGAATTCTTTTGATTGACGGGAATTGTGATCAAAGAGACATATTTACAAAGATGTGTAATAAGACAAGTTCATATATCTTGAGTAAGGTTCTATATTTATAGAGGTTGTAAAATGCCGGGGAAAAAAGAAAAAGAAGAGCGGCTTATATTAAGAATTGGCCAAGAACAAGTAGTTCATATGAAAGTAGCTGCTCAGATTGTCCAGCATTTAAGCAAAGGCATTTATAGCAATCCTGCGAACTGCATCAAGGAACTGATCAATAATTCGTTTGATGCTGACGCTACAAAAGTGACCGTAAGAGCCAGACCTGAATTTGATACTTTCTCTATAACTGATGATGGAGAGGGTATGAATTACAAAGATTTCGACAAGAAGTTCCTTTGGATTAGCAGATCTGATAAGAGGGATTCCGGGCTGCTTACGAGTTCTGGAAGGCCAAAAATAGGCAAGATCGGCATTGGCTTCATCGCAGTATCAGAGATATGCAACAAAATGACAGTAATATCCTCAAGAAAAGGTGAGGCATTCAAATTCCAAGCTGACATCAACTTTGGCAAGTTCAAGGCGACAATTAGTAAAAAGAGGGATTTTTATGAGCTAAGCGAAGTAAAGCTAGTCAACCTGAGGGAGGAAGAAGGTGCTCATTATACAATCATTCTCCTGAGTGAACTAGGTGAGGATTTCAGAGAGTTGTTAGAGGACAAAGACATATTGGACGCTGGTATTAAAATCGCCACCTTTGATGGTCTGAAATTTGAAAAAATTGTCGAAAGGATCGAAGATAGGAAGCTGAACCTATGGAAAGGCGTGGGTGGATACTGGAGACTGATGATCGAGGTTGCCAACACGGTGCCAGTTGTGTATCTAGAGGAAGGGCCAATACGGGTGAGACATGGAGCAGTAAAGAAGAAAAAGCTGAAAGAAATACAAGCCATAAAGGATAAGATTAAGGGTTTCAACTTCATCGTGGATTTTGACGGAGTCATGCTTAGGAAGCCTATTCAACTACCCATCGAAGAGGATATTCTGGAAGATCCTAAGAGTTTCGATATCTATACCTTCCGTGAGAAATTCAATGATTTCGGAGATAAATCGATTTTACGGTTTAGGGGATATGTTTACAGTCAAAGAAGACAGATATTGCCCGCACAATTACGCGGCATAATTGTCAGAATTAAGAACACAGCAATAGGTAGCACCGATCCAGATTTCTTAGGATATCCTTATGCTGAGAAGTTGTTCCTCCCATGGACATTCGGAGAGATTTACGTGGAGGATGGTCTCGAAGAAGCTATGAACGTAAACAGGAATTCATTTATTGTAACTCATCCTCACTATAGAAGGTTAAAGAATTATCTACATAACATACTTCATACAAAGGTTTTTCCTACCTGTAGAATCAGGTACGTTGAAAGGAAAGAAGCATCGAAAAAAGAAGAAGAGACGTCGAGAAAGGACAGAATGAAGGATTATCTTAAGTTTGTGTTTGAACGCAATTTCAGTGTCACTTCTTCCAAAGAATCTTCAGAAGTACCTGTAGAGATAGACATGAAAAAAAGGAGGTTGGTGGTTTATCCTTCTCATCCAATATTTAGAAAAAGAAAGAAAAAAGAGAGGACAATCATTGAAGAAGTTCTCGTGCTTTTTGAAGCATCTTGCCGAAATGCTCATGGTGACCTGAATAAAATGCGAGAATACTTTTTCAATAGCCTAAAGAAGTGGTAACATGCCTGCCGAGGAACATTTTGTTAGGTCAGAAGAGGATCAGATCTATAACACCCCTGAAAAGTGGTATGTAAGAGAGAAGTGGATTAAATACGCTCAGGAAAGAAAAGAGAAGAACCACAGAGACTTTATCAGACTGTTGACTTTGACGTCAATTAATTGCTATGATGTTGAGTTTTTTAGAGATCATGGACTTCTCTCATTGACAGATACAGGCTATGCCCCTGATAGTGTTACATTTTGTGAATATATTCAGGAAAGGTACGTATTAATTCGTAATAGACTTCCTGGTGCTAGAGGATTCTTTGGAAAGCTTGAAGAGTTTGTTGAGGCTGGGAGTACACAACTCACCCATAGAGCTGAAAGATGGTTTCCTTATGACATAATAAATTTGGATTTTACTAAGCCCGGATTTAGGCACGGAAAAAGCAAGACTTCTCTAATGATGGATACTATTTCAAAAATATTAACGATTCAAGGACTTAAGGAACAATCGTTTAGTCTATTCTTAACCTTTCCGGCGATTAAGAGCGGAAATGATACAGCGGGTATACGACAATTAAATAATTGTCTGAGGAATAATCTGAGGGGCAGATATCCTGATTTTGAAAACACTTTATTGGAGAAATATCCTCAAGCAAAAATACCAAGCTATCGTGAATTTCTGTTAGTGGTGGCGCCAAAGCTGGTCATTAAATACGGTCAAAGTCGAAATTTTGATATCCAGTGTCGAGAAAGATGTACATACATAAACAGGGGAGCAAGGGCAGTAATGGTTACTTTTATGTTTGACTGTGAATACATCGGATTAACAAACGGTTATGGCGGAGAGAATCCTGCCGATATTTTAGCTAGGCAATATCCTCATCGGATTCTTGAGATAATCGAAAGAATGCACGAAGACGTAAATAGTAAATTCGCCCAAAGCCAGCGTCTAGAACAAAGATGCCTTAAATATACACACAAATAGAACTGAAAGTATGCATATTTAATTCCCAGCTGAAGAATATTAAGTAAGAATGACGAATATTATAGTATGAATATCTTGTTAGTAGAGCCGAATTTTCCAATTGCTAATAAGAGCAAGAATCACTCGCATTTTTTACCGGTTGGACTGCTAAAAATTGGCAGTTATCATGCAGAGAAAGGTGACAAGGTCAAGTTAGCACGAGGGCTGAGACGGTGTGGTTTTACTCCAGATAGAGTTTTGATAACTTCATTATTTACATATTGGTCAAAATATGTGCATGAGGCTGCGGAATTCTATAATAAAGCTTATCCGAGTGCGAAAATTGAAATAGGTGGGATATATGCTTCACTAATGCCCAAAGATAGCAAAAAGCGTTCACCATTTGCGAAAATATACAAAGGGCTTTATCGTGGGGGCGCAGCGGAGAAGGTTACACCAGATTATTCCCTTTTGCCCGAAGACATTGATTATCAAATAATACATAGTTCAAGAGGTTGTACGAGGCGATGTACTTTCTGTGGTACATGGAGGATTGAACCGGAATTCACGTGTGTTGATTCAGTGATACCTTTGATAAAAAAAAGAAAATTAGTTTTTTATGATAATAATCTTCTTGCGAATCCTCATATTGATAAAATCCTTCGAGAATTAGCAGAGTATAGAACGAAAAAAGGGCATCCGCTTAGATGTGAAAGTCAGAGCGGTTTCGATCTTCGCTTGCTTACACAAGAACGAGCGAAATTGCTGAAGGATGCTCACTTTGTTAATCCAAGGATAGCATGGGACGGAAATTACAAGTCATGGCCTAAAGTCAAAGATGCTATTGGTCTGCTTGAAAAGGCGGGATACAAGCGCAAAGAGATTTATATTTTTATGATTTACAACTGTGTCTTGCCTTATGCTGAGATGAAGAAGAAGCTTGAAGCATGCCGGCGCTGGCGGGTACGTGTTATTGATTGCCGTTACAGACCATTAGACTATATTGAGGATAATTATATAGCTGGTATCAGAGCACAGGGAAATGGGGAATACTACATTCACGAAGGATGGACCGATTCACAAGTTCGAAGGTTTCGGCGGTCGGTAAGGAGGCAAAACATTGCCATTCTTCTCGATTTGCCTAACGGACGTTATATTCCGGGATGTGAATCACACAAGGTTATAGTATGATCAAAGGAAATATAATCCCGCCCAGAGGACGGGGCTAAATACAACCACTTTCGGGGCCAATAGTCGGGGGGAAGAAGAAAATCCTGCCGCGGGTAGGAGCCGCAAATTCTAACAGCACAAATTATGTTGACAGCTCATCCTAAATAATGTAAATCTTTATGTGTAAAGGTTTGGGAGTGTAGCTCAGCCGGTAGAGCAACGGCCTTTTAAGCCGTAGGTCCTGGGTTCGAGTCCCAGCACTCTCATTTATCCTGAATCCGAATCCGCACGGGGTGACTGATTAAGGAGACCTTACAAGGTGAGTGGTCTGTTCTACAATTTGGGCAAAAAAGTTGGGCCAAAAGTTCGCAAGGCCAGGTGGTTCTGGCAATCAATAGTCGGCAGTGAAGCTGACGCTATAAAAGTCGAGCATGAGGTTGGGCAAGACCTTGCACGCGAAATCAAGCGCCAGCTTGAACTTGACCTGGAACCACAAGCCGAACAAATACTGAACGAAGTAGGTAATCGTCTGGCTGCCTGCGTCGCCAATAAGTCCCGTAAATTCAGTTTTCAAACCCTCAGGGGCGCCGAGCCGAATGCGTTCGCTCTGCCGGGCGGATTCATCTTTGTCACCCGCTCACTGATGGAACTATGCCGGTGGGAACAGAGCGAGATTGCGTTCATTCTTGGACATGAGATGGGGCACGTGATGCGGGGCCATGCGATGGCCCGTATCATCAGCAATTCAGCCATTGCTACGGCATCGAGGGCTGCACCTGTTCGCGGCGTGCTTTCCGGCTGGCTTCGCAAGGTAGGTGTGCAGTTCCTTGAAAGTGCATATTCCCAAGATTTGGAGTCCGAAGCCGACAAGCTCGGCGTGCGTCTGGTTGGGGCCGCCGGTTATGACGCCGGCGCCTGCGTGCAGTTGCTTTCGCGTCTGGCCACGCTGAGCAAGCCTGTGGGCCAGTTCGACCTTGGTATTTATTTTTCCTCACATCCCCCTTTTAAGGCCCGTATCCAAAATATCAATCATTTGCTGCGCAAGCGGTCGAATTAAGCGGAATTTATACTTCATAAATTTAGAGAAATATGCTTGAGTACGTGACTGTTTCTGATAAAATTCTGAACCAGTGAAATATTCGGGCGAGCTGCTGTTATTGTAAAGCGAATAAAGGATTGGTCAGTCCGCCTTCGGCGGAAACAATTGGAGGATTACGAGTATGCTAAGAGTAGGCATAACAGGGTTTGGGTTTATGGGGCAAACGCACTACAAGTGCTGGAAGGCCGTGAAAGGTGCTGAAGTTGTGGCAGTTTGCGACGTAAATCCGAACATAGTGGAAGATACGAAAAGAGCGGTGGGCAACATCGGAGACACGGAACAGGCGATTGATTTCAGCAGCTTACAGCTATACACGGATTTCGAGGAAATGCTCGAAAGTGCCGAGCTCGATGCCGTTTCGATTACACTGCCGACGTCTCTGCACGCGGACTTTTCGATAAAAGCATTGGCATCGGGAGTCAATGTTTTTTGCGAGAAGCCGATGGCACTAAACGTCGCAGACTGCGAGAGGATGATTTCAGAGGCCGGAAGCAGTGGAAAGGTGCTGCAAATCGGACACTGCGTGCGATTTTGGCCCGAATACGCCAAGGCCAAGGAGATAGTTGACAGCAGAGAGTACGGCAGGGTCATTGCAGCGACGTTCCAACGCCTGGGAGCGGCCCCAACGTGGAGCATAGATAACTGGTTTTTGGACGAAAAACGCAGCGGAGGAATGGCCCTTGACCTGCATATTCACGATACGGACTTTGTTCAGTATCTTTTCGGGGTGCCGCGGGCGGTCTGCAGTTTTGGGGCTAAAGGCCCCGGGGGCGGACTGATACACATAGTTACCCAGTATCTCTATGGTGACGATAAGGTAGTAACAGCAGAAGGCGGCTGGGGGATGATGCCGACTTTTGGTTTCGAGATGAGCTTTAATATTGTGCTGGAAAAAGCAACGCTTGTTTACGATTTGACTCGCGACCCGGCGTTTAGGGTTTGCCCGGGCGAAGGAGAGGCATTCACTCCTAAAGTGCAGGAAGGAGACGGCTGGCTCCTGGAGATAGAACATTTTGCCAGGGCGATTAGAGGCGAAAAGGTCAAGCCGATAACGACTTTGAAGCAGTCACGGGATTCGGTTAGAATCGTGGCGGCGGAGAAGGAATCCGCGAGGAAGATGGAAAAAGTTACGATAGGTAAATGTAAATAAAGAAGAAAAAATTTGAATTGGAGAATAGCACGATGAAATGTAAGGATTGGCCTATAGGGATTTGCAGCTGGTCTCTGCAAACTGACGTCGCCGGCGTAGCAGATGCGATGGATAAAATTGGAATTGAACACGTGCACCTGGGAGTCAGGGCTGCATTGGAAGACAAGAGAGACGATTACCTTGCAGCCGTGCAGAAGCAAAACTGGACTGTAAGCTGTACAATGATAGACTTTCCGCAGGAAGATTACTCGACGCTGGATAGCATAAAAATAACAGGCGGAATGGCACCGGATGAATACTGGGAGCAGAGTCGCCGGTTGTTCGTTGGCGCTGTTGAGGTAACGGTCAAGCTCGGTGTCAAATACCTCTCGTTGCACGCCGGTTTTATCGATGAGACCGATGAGGCATATATTAAGAAATTTTACGACCGTATCAGATTTTTGGCTGATGCCTCCGGCCGAAAGGATATTATGCTGCTGCTGGAGACCGGCCAGGAGACAGCCGAGGAGCTGAAGCATTTTATGGAGGAATTGAATCATCCGGCGATTGGAGTGAATTTTGACCCTGCGAATATGATTCTTTATGACAAGGGCAACCCAATCGAAGCGGTCCGGGTGCTGGCGCCGTGGATAAAACACATCCATATTAAGGATGCTATTCGGACTACCCAGCCGGGCACGTGGGGCGCGGAGGTCCCCTGGGGTGAAGGTGAAGTTGGAACGGAGGCATTTTTGAATGTGCTCAAAGAAATCGGTTTTGAAGGTGTTCTGGCAATCGAGCGCGAAGCCGGCGACGACCGGTTCGGAGATATTAAGCTGGCGGCTGAAAGGCTGTTGGGCTCAAACGGATAAAGGACAAATAGACTAAGGAGAACAAAATGGACTCGAAAATGTACATCTCGCTGAGCTTTGCAATGTTTATGGAGTACGCTATTTGGGGCGCGTGGTTCCCGGTGCTTGCAGCCCGTCTGTTAGGCCCTTTGAAAATGACCGGAAAGCAAACGGGCTTAATCTACGCCACGCTCCCGCTCGCGTGCATCGTCTTCCCACTCCTCGCTGGCCAGCTTGCTGACAAATATGTTAATACCGAATGGATACTCATTATCGCTCACCTGGCTGGCGCGGTACTGCTATTCATTGCCGCACGCAGAACGAGCTTCGGGAGTCTTTTCGTTGTAATGCTCCTCTATTCGGTGTTTTACGCAGCAACGCTGCCGCTGGTAAATTCTATGATGTTTTATCACCTGGGCAAAGTATATCCCGACGAGGCGGCCGTTGATGCCGCCTCGGGCAAGATATTTCTTTGGGCCCCTGTTGCCTGGGCATTGATTGGCTGGTTCCTTACCGGCTGGCGATGGAAATTCAAGACCGGCGAACAAGGCCGCGACTGCCTCTACTTCGCAGCCGCCCTGTCAGTCATCATGGCCATCGGCTGCATATTCATGCCGGATACACCTCCCGCAGAATCCGGCGCTGCCACCATCTGGAAGGCAATGAGTATGCTGGGCGATTCTAACTTCCTCGTCTTTGTAGTTATATCAATGATCATCGCGGGGCTGATGCAGTTCTACTTCCAGGGTACGGCACAATTCATGCAGGACATAGGAATCCCAAGCAAGAATGTCCCCGCATCAATGGCCATCGCACAGGTGGTTCAGGCAGTCGCTACTATCTTTGCGCTCGGAATCTTACTCAAGTGTATCGGATACAAATGGACACTCGTTGCTGGGGCATCTTCCTGGCTGCTGCTCTATATTATCTACATCGCAACAACGCAGCGCTGGCTGATTGTACGAGCACAGGCGCTCCACGGACTTGCATACGTGTTCTTCATCATTGCCGGCCAGATTTTTACCAAGTCCTTTGCGCCGAAGGAGATTCTTAGTTCCGCACAGGGCCTAATCTTTGCCGCCACAACAGGAGTAGGTCTGCTCCTGGGCACGCAGTTCGCCGGCATAGTAATGGACAAATTCCGAAAGGAAGAGAAGTTCCAATGGGCCCAAATATTCGCGGTGCCTGCCGATATAGCCCTCGTCTGCATCGTGATTTTCATGATACTCTTCAAGGCATCGACTTCTTAGCCCTCGCGCTCTTCTTCAAAGGATAAGTGCTGCTTGATAGTGTATGCTCGCTCCTCGATACTCGCAGAGCATCGAGGAGCGAGTTATAATTTCAGCCTTAGGGAATATCCAGCGGGTTAATATCTTTGATTTTCTCGGCATAGATTTTGTATGGATATTTTTTCAGCAGCTCGTCTCCGTATTTGGCCAGCAGGGCATCTCTCTGTTCGCTTACTATCCTCTCTTTAACGCGCCGTCCCATATTATCGGAATATCCTTTTAAATCACCGGGGTTCTTTTCTAAGATTTTGACGATTCGCCACTTGATGCTGTTCTGGTAAAAACCTTTAATCGGCCCTAATATATCGTTCGGGTCGCCTTTCCATAAATCCTTCCAAAATAATCCTTCGCCGCTGGGATAGGTATCGAACGGCTTGGTTTTCTTATTCAAAGAATATTTCTGTTTGACCGGCTCGAAATCATCGCCGCCGTCTAATTCAACCTTTGCCTGCCGGGCTGTTTTAAGGTCCTGGCACCAGATGAGGTCAATCTTGAGCGTACTGTCTGTTCTGAAAATTTCCCTGTTCTTGCCGAAGAAGACCATTATCTCATCAGGCGTCGGCTCTTTAATCTGCTTGTACTTTTCAGTCCTGACCTTATACAGGAGCCTGGTGTCTTCGTAATCTCTGACCTGCTTTAACAGATTTTTATCATTATCAAGCCCGAGCGATGTGGCCTCGGTAACAAGAATCGGCATACTCAAGGCTCTCTCTACCAACCGGTCGACACCCTTTGGAGTATGAAGGTCTTTCGGGCGGCTCGGCGGGGCGCTATTACACAAAGTATCGAACCAATCCTTCAACGTTATCTTTCCATTGTCGAATGTTGCCAGAACAATGCTTTTCTCCTCCGGGGTCAGCTCCTCTTCTATCTGAGAGATGCGGATAAAAGGAACTTCACGCGGTTTCTTCGGCTGAGTCAGCAGTCTCTGGTGGATTTGAGCTGCCTTGAGGTAATTCTCAGTTTTTTTGGTCACGTGTAGCTTTTTGCATATTTGTTTGTAATATTGGCCATAAAGCATGCGGCCTTTTGCGTTTTTAAGCATCGCTTCGGCCCTGACCCGGTTGAGTTTGGGGTCGGCTTTCATCTTTTGTTGAATTTGGGACTCTGTTACTGTTAATTTGGGCTGCAACTGTTTTTGTAACAATAAGTTTACAAGCCGTTTGTCCTTGATTTCTTTAATCTGTTCCGCGAGCGATTCATCTTTGAGATATCCTTGTTTGCGGGCCTCGGTAACCATAGCTTTTTCCGCTATCATTTTCATAAGCACCGTCTCGGCATCAGGCGGTTCAACCTGCTCGTTGTAACTATCATAGCCACTGGGGTAAAGTTCCATCATCAACCTCTTTTCAAGCTCCTGCTTTGTGATGACGTAGTCGCCTATACTCGCAACAACGATAGCCGGTGGCTCAGCGGAGGGTTTAGTTACGGATTGCCTCTGACGGTTTGTTGCTCCGGCTCTACCGACTGTTGTTTGGGCCTTTGCGACCAAAATCTGGTAATGTGCTATTGATAGACCTAAAACAGCCAATGCTAATTTGCTCGAAGATAATTTCTTCATAAGTATTTTCCTCAAATATTGAAAGTTTACATCCGGTACCGATAATTTTTTCGGTATTTTTAGCCCCCCAGATAATATTTATTATAACTTTTTAATCACCTTTAGTCAAGTTAATTTAGAATTTGATGGTTTTAGGTCGTTTATTGTTAACCGCCCGACTGTATTTTCTATTTGCTTCAAAACGTTATAATCCTTACAATGATTTTAGCTGATAGTTAGTGCTGTTAGTTACAAAATGTTAACGAGCAGGTGAAAATGTCAATTCAGGAGCGATAAATGGTTGAGAACATAACTCGTAAATATACAAATCACAAGCTCATAAATCATACGTACCTTTGTGCTGTTGTGCTCTTGTGCTTTTGTGCTCTTTGCTGGGCGGATAGAATTGTCCTCAAAGGAGGCCAGACTATAACCGGTGAAATACTCGCAGAAAAGCAAGCCCAGCTGTACGTTGATATCGGCATAACGGTCCTGACCATTCCGAAGGAAAAGATACTCGAGTATAAATACGCCGGAGCACTCGATGTTGAGGACGTTAATGACATAAATGTTTCAGATGTAGAAGCGGGCAAATTGCAGTTTGCCACAGGCCCAGGCGGCCAATTATACAAAATCGCCAATCTGAAAAAGACAACTATCGAAAAATGCGTGAACGCAGTCTCCGAAGCGGTTGTCAAAGTCTCAAGCCCTATGGGGACGGGCTCGGGATTTTTTATCAACGAAGATGGGTTCCTGATAACCAACTATCACGTAATAGAAAAAGAAACGAAGCTCGAAGTTACTGTGTTCCAAAAAGCAAAGAATGGCTTTGAGAAAAAGAGTTTCAAGAAGGTCAAAATCGAGGCCATTAATCCTTTTGTTGACCTGGCACTGTTGAAGGTGGAAGACCTCGGTGACACAAAGGTCAAATTCGTTTACCTCGGCGATATCGATCGCATCAAAGTAGGCGAAGAGGTCTTTGCTATCGGCAATCCGCTCGGCCTGGAGCGAACAATCACTAATGGTGTCATCAGCACGAAGAACAGGGCTTTCGAGGGGCTTATCTATATTCAGACTAACGCAGATATCAATCCGGGCAATTCCGGCGGCCCACTGTTTAACCTGGCAGGCGAGGTCATCGGTGTTACCAATATGGGATATATATTTTACGGCGGACTCGGCTTTGCCATACCGGTCAGCTATGTTAAACATTTCATAGAAAACCGGGACGCTTTTACCTATGACAAGGATAATCCGAACACCGGTTATAAATACATCCAGCCGGACAGAAGACGCAATAAAGCCAGGCCGAAATTCCTCGAAAACCTGTCGCGACGTGGACGTGACACGGCGGGCAGGAGTGAATAATACCTAAACATCAACCGCAAGCAATCGACGTGTGGCAGCTTCAAGCGCAGCTTGGAGATGGCTCGTTGCTCTTTATGTAAAGCGCAACATTTAATGACAATGGGTATAATACTTAGGTATCAGTTCGCAGCCGACCATTGATACTATTGGTCTTTGCAAAACAAATGAAACTAAATATTTACAGAATAGGCAGGTTTTACCGGCAAGACCACCCCCAAACAAGTTTGAGGGTGCCACCCTTTATTCCATTAATATGGATACATAAGCTCCTCCGTAAGTCCCGTAAGGGACGCCTTGCGGCGGGGTCCTTATGACTAACAGGCGTAACGCAAAGCTCAATAATACTAACAGCCAAATTACCGAAAGGTGCTCAAATGAAACATGCCGCCATAACTACTCATAAGCTCCCCTTTGCACTTATGCTCTTTTGCTTCTGTGCTCTTATGTGCTTTTGCTCATCAAGCTCTGTTCGGGCAGGGACCCTTGCCAATACAGCAAAGCTTATTCCGCCTGAAACAATCCTGCTGGTGGATGTTGACGATTTTGACCGTCTGCGAACGCAGTTTGAAGGAACCAACTTTTATAAACTCTTTAAGGACCGGGCAATGGCGTCCTTTGTCGATGACTTTAAGACCAAATGGCGGGAAAAAATCCGCAAACCCGATAACGAGCTCCTCAGGATAATCGCTGATATAGATGCACTACCCCAGGGCAGAGTAGCCGCCGCTTTTGTATTAAACGAGCAGATAAATAAAGATGCCAATGAGCCGCCGCTTTTGCTCATAACCCAGTGGGGACCGACAATAGGCAAGATAAAAGAAGCGGTAGACAAGACAGTTGAAAAGGCCATCGAAGACGGCGCCCACCGGCAGAGCGAAGACTACCGCGGCGTCAGTATCACAACCATAATCCGCCGGTCTTCCGCAGCTTTAAGCTACTGTTTTATCGACGATTGTCTGATAGGCTCTATGGACCTTGATGTTCTAAGGTTTGTTATTGCACACATCAAAGGTGCCGATAGCGCGACACTCGCTGATGACGCCGACTATACCCCCACTATGAAAGCTGCTGAATTGTCCACTCAAACACGGATTGATCTCTACGTTAATATAAAACAAATCGTCAAAATAATAATTGCCGAGGATGATACCGGCAAGACAAAAACACTAATAAGCAATCTGGGTCTTGATAATGTTATATCTTTCGGTTGTTCAATTGGTCCTGGACCGTCAACAGCGGGCAGTAATAACTCCTTTGGAAAGGCATTCCTGAAAGTCAGAGGCGAAAAAAAGGGTATTTGCAAAATGCTCGATATAGAACCGTCCACTCTTAGGGTGCCGCAATTTATTCAGCCCTCGGCATATTCGGTATCATTTGTGAATTTGAATATTAAGAAAGCCTATAATGAGCTCGGCAATATTCTTAATAGTATTTTTCCACAGCTTGCTGCGATGATGTATATGCCGCTTTTGCCGCCGAGTCCGCAGGGCGAACCGCCGCTGCAGCTAAAAGCTGATATTGTCGACCATCTCGGCTCGCAAATTATTATTGCCCAGAGCATAAGCGAGCCTGTATCTGATGTTAGCGAACCAAAACAGAAGAAATCACTTATTGCCGTGGCGATAGAGAACCGTAGCGCCCTCGAAAAATCTTTGTCACTTCTGCACGGTACATTATTAGCTGCGAACAATCCTGATGCGAGGCGAGAGCTTCTCGGCCACACAATATATTTAATTGACACGACGGCTTTATTTCCGGCTTCCCCAAAGAGGCCCAGGAGGCCGATGCAAATCCCCGGCAGAGGAACCCCGCAAGGCGGGAACCCACCAGAGACTCCAACAATGCCTAAATTTGCATTTACCGTTACCGACACTCATCTGATTTTCGCAGGTGAATCTGCCGTTGAGCAGGTCATTCGCGCATTGAACAGTACCGAAAACCTATCGGTGAGTTC
This sequence comes from Phycisphaerae bacterium, assembly GCA_041862635.1. Taxonomy (GTDB): domain Bacteria; phylum Planctomycetota; class Phycisphaerae; order Sedimentisphaerales; family Anaerobacaceae; genus NIOZ-UU13. Next base: position 13,647 of record JBGVTO010000429.1, read on the forward strand.
TGAAGATTGGTTTAATAAGGCCAAATCGATTATTCCATCTGTTGTGGGATTGGCCAGTTTGCAGAACGATGCCGCTTCGGGCGAATTCTTCTGGTCCGAGCTGCGCGAGTTAAAGAAGGAAACAAGCAAAAGCAAGGACACAGATTCGAGCACCAAGATAGGCGTCGGAGTAAGTTCCGAGTCGCCCTTCCCGCAGTTTGTGCTTTCACAGGCAGGTTCTGATTTGTTTGATTTCAGTCTTTTGCCTGAGTTCGATGTGGTGCGGAAGTATTTTGGCTTGTCCGCTTTCTACGGCCTGAGCAGACCGGACGGATTCTTCTTCGAATTCAAGTATCTAAATCCACGCCTTGATGATTAATGACCAGAAAAAAATATTAAAAAATAGTCAATAGTCACTTATAAATCCCCGGCCGGTCAGGATTTGAATTGCCTTTAAATTTCAGTAGGTTATACTCCGGAAAACCATATGTTGGCAGCTCATCTCGCCTCGTATGGGTCCTTGCTCAAAGGATAGTTGCAAAAGTGTTTTTAAACCCCTGATGTGTGGAGGTAACATTTATGGCAAGTTTCAAACACAACATAAACAGGCGCCGGTTTTTGCAGATTAGCTCGGGCTCAGTGGCCTCAATGTTCTTACCCCAGATTCCCGTTAGCGCTGAAGGAGCCTCGAAAACGCAGCCGAACATTCTCTGGGTCAGCTGCGAGGACATCAGTCCCGACCTGGGTTGTTATAGTGATACTTACGCTGTATCGCCCAATATCGACAAACTTGCAGCGGAAGGTGTGCGTTACACTAACGTATTTGCGCACGCTGGCGTTTGTGCACCGGCGCGATCGGGCATCATTACCGGAATGTATCCCACCACTATTGGCACGCACCATATGCGCTGCAAGGGTGTGCCGCCGGCCTATGTTAAAGCTTTTAGTGAATACCTGAGAGCGGCAGGTTATTATTGCACGAACAATGTCAAAACCGATTACCAGTTTGACCCGCCGCCGAGCGCCTGGAATGAAAGCAGCCGCAAGGCCCACTGGCATGGTCGCGCCGAGGGTCAGCCGTTCTTCGCTGTCTTCAATTTCACTACTTCGCACGAGAGCCAGATACGCAACAGAAGCGATAATATGCTCAAGCGTTTGGCCGATCTTAAACCAGATGAGAAGCACGACCCGGCTAAGGCGGTCCTGCCTCCTTACTATCCTGATACGCCGGTAGTTCGCAGAGACTGGGCGCAGTATTACGACGTTATTACTCTGATGGATAAACAGGTCGGCGATGTCTTAAAACAGCTCGAAGACGACGGGCTTGCCGATAATACGATAGTGTGGTTCTGGGGCGACCACGGGCGCGGACTGCCTCGCGGTAAGCGATGGATTTACGATTCAGGTATTAGAATTCCGCTGGTGATTCGCGTGCCGGAGAAACTGCGAAAACTTGCAATGCCGGGCAATTCTGATGCACTCGAACCCGGTACCGTCAACGACGACCTTGTGGCTTTCATTGATTTTGCTCCGACTATGCTGTCCTTGGCGGGCATAAAGATATCGGAACATATACAAGGCCGGGCGTTCTTAGGCAGTCAAAAGGCCGGACCCCGTGAGTATATTTTCGCTGCGAGGGACCGGATGGATGAAGCATACGACCTTATCCGTGCGGTGCGTGACAAGCGTTACAAATATATTCGCAACTATATGTGGCACTTAACCCGGGGCCAGGACATCGACTATATGAACCAGATGCCGACGATGCAGGAGATGCGCCGTCTCAACGCCGAAGGCAAACTAAAAGGCCCGCAGAAACAGTACTTTGAGGAAATCAAACCGGTGGAAGAATTATATGACACACTTAACGACCCCCACGAAGTCAACAATCTGGCAGACAATCCGGAGTATAAAAGTGTTCTCGAGCGAATGCGCAAAGCCCATAAAGAGTGGATGAAAGAAACCGGTGATGTGGGATTGATTCCGGAGCCTGAATTTGACGAAATGAAGCGGCCGGGCGGCAGGTACCAAAAAACGGCGGAGCCTATTTTCTGGTCGCCGAAGTGGCAGGCTGGAGCGCCGGGTAAAGCTGCTCGTCGCATTACAATCGCCTGCCCCACAGCCGGCGCTTCGATTGTTTACAGGATCAGCAGCGATGGTGAAACCAAGGCCGGCCCGTCACGACGTGTCCGCGACACGGCGGACTGGAATCTGTATAGAAAATCCGTATGGCTCACGCCGGGCAAAGTGCTGCACGCCAAGGCCTGCCGTATCGGCTTCGAGGACAGCAGCGAGGTCCGGTTCAAATTCGATGACAAAGTCTCAACAACGGAACGCCCCCAGACACCGGCTAAGGATGAGCAGGGACCCCGCAAGGCGGGAACCCAGCACTGGCGGAATAAGCTCGACCAAACGGACCTGCTTGAACGCCTTCGTAAAATAAAAGAGTTGGACGGCCAAGGCGACAGAGCAATACCAGAATATTTTAAGGCTTTGAGCGATAAGCATGCCTCCGTGCGTTACTGGGCCGTTATCGGCTTACACAATAATTGTCAAAGCTCTTCAGATATAGAGCGTGCAAAGGCGACGCTTGAAAAATCTCTGAAGGACCCGGCGACGACTGTTCGCGTCGCTGCGGCGCACGCGATGTGCAACTGGGGCGAAGAAAAGGAAGCTTTGCCGGTTTTGGCCGAAGCGCTGAAAGACAAAACGGACAAGGCACGGCTCTACGCGATTATCGCACTGAACAAGATTGGCGAAAAGGCCCGGCCACTCTTACCTCAGATAAAGGCAGCCGTAAAGGATTCGGACAACTATGTCCAGCGGGTGGCACGTACAACAGTAAAGCAGCTCGAAAACAAATAGTATCTCGTATTTAGCAGATTTAGAAGGTAGGGTGTGCACTGCACACCACCGTTTCTTTATGCCACCAAATAAAAGGTGGGCAATGCCCACCCTACATATCTGCTGGGAAGCAAATTATGAAGGAGTTGAAGATGTATAAGCGATTCATTTTTAGAGTGCTGGTGGTTGTTTGTTTTGGTGGGGTTGTGTTCAGCGCTGATGAGGGCATTGAGGCAAAGG
>JBGVTO010000430.1:0-5556 GCA_041862635.1 Phycisphaerae bacterium
ACATCCACAGCGCCATTAGGCGGATTCGGGCTCCCGACGGCGCCTTGAGTCGTGAAGCTCCAGACGTCGCCTTTATATGTGGCGACGGCATCAAACTCATCGACCCGCCAGTAGTAAGTCTTAGCCATTTTAAGTGGGCCGGGAGGAGTATAGGTTGTAACGCCTTGAGGAAGTCCGCCGGCAGAATTGTTCACATCGTCAAAATTATCACCGAAATATACGGTGTGCAATTTTGCACCGAAACCTGCTGTCCAGCTAAGCCTCACATCCGTAGCTACAAGCTCGGCACCATCAGCCGGAACGGGATTGTATGCAGTCTTAGGGGGAACTGTAAAGCTCCAGACATCGCCCTTCCAGGAACTATTTGGGTCTGCGTCATTGACCTCATCGATTCTCCAGTAGTAAGTCGTACCCGGAACAAGACCATCCGGATAAAGAAAACCGGGAAAGCCAATGATAAAACTCGTCGCGGCCTGGTTGCCCTGGAATGTGCTTTCGGCGCCGGCATTCACATATTCAAAATTATCGCCGATATAAACGTCGTGTGAGACTGCAAAATCTCCCGCCCGCCAGCTAAGGTTTACCCACGTATCCGAATGGAGGGCACCGTCAGCCGGGATTGGCTTACTGGCCCAAAAATACTTCGGTTTGACCGTCGGGTACAATACGCGCTGTGGAACAACCTGTCGTGGTGTCGATTGACTTTGCCAGTACAACTGCCATTCCGCTTCTCCGCCATTCTCATAGCCCTCCAATACTATCGGATATCTCCTGCCTGCAACAAGCTGTACCGGCTGGCTGGTGTTCTCTGTACGGTCGTGGTCGGTCCAGTTATCGATAATCAGCTCACCGTTAAAGTACAGGCGTACGCCGTCATCGCTGCCGGTTATAAACGTATAGGCCTCGGAGGACAGTGCCTCCAGTTCACCCGTCCATCTGACGGCGAAGGTATCAACTCTTACCCCCGGCGGCGGGGGCCATTGGGGCGATGGGGGGGGTGATATGCCCGGATTCCAATAGACGTTTATTTCCGGATCTATCCGGGTTAGAATCAGTTCGTGGAAGGCAGCCTCTCGAGAGGGAGGGGAAGACCCGGACCAGTGAAAGTATTCCCCTTGCAAACCCGTACCGTCCTGGCCCCAGGCGTTACAAACCAGGCTCAGCACTAAAACAAAAGGAAACAGATGAATCAATTTCTTACACATAATTAGTCCTCCTTCACAAAAATTACATTAACTATGCTTTGGCCACACACCAAAATCCTGGCTTATTCAAATGAAACGACCGATAATAATTTTTACGCTCGTTACATCTAATTTATGTCTGCCCCGGACAATTTTCTACGATTCGATACTACCTCCTTCCTTCGCAAGCCTGAATGTAAGCTGTTAATTTAAAAGCAGGCTTCTCACTGCAAAGCACCTGTACCCGCGCTACCTCCTTTGCTGTCTGCGACGGCAGACAAGAGGTGCAGGCACACCGCTCTTACTTGAAACTCAGCGCCTCACTCACTTAAAAAGACTGTAGAATTTCCACACACTTTACCTCATCTATTTTTACCAAATTAGCCACCTTCACGTCAAGAAAAACCTGGAGAATTCTCAGAAAATCGGTGAGATTATACAACTTTTCCCCGAAAAATGAGCATTTGGCTTCAAAAACTCTGAGTGAAAAGGCTTTGAGTGGAGACACGAAGTGGCGGTAGCTAAATCTTGTTTGGTCCTATGTTAGTCTTTGAAGATGGGAAAACCACAAGCTTTTTATCCAGTCTGTAGACGACCTCTCCCCATCTTCATCCTTTAAGCTGTCCTTAATCTATCGCCCGCCAACAAATCGACAATACTGTAAACGGCAAATCCCGCCATGGCCGCAAAGACCGTATAGATCTGCCACTGGCCCCGAACAGTTTCTATAGTCTGCGGGATTCTATCAACTAAGGCACCCCCACGCTGGGTGAAACTTCCGGCAACACTTTGAAAAACCGCCGCAATAGCGCCCGGAAAGGCTACAAACGCAACAATCGCGGCAGCGCCAAACACAATACATCCCGCCAGAGCGAGCCTTTCCTGCAGAATGACATGGGCTAAAATCTTCTGCTCGTCGGCTTGTCTAATCCGTCTTAACATTTTCTTGGTAAAATCGGCCGGCACCGGCTCCGAAGAAGAGCGCAAAGCTCGCCCTAACATTTCATCAAATTTATCATCTGTGTTTATTCTATCCGCCAACATCAATATCTTCTCCGAGGGCTTGTGCCAACGCCTTTTTCAATCTCCCGCGTGCTCTGAACAAATAGGTCTTAATGGTATTTTCCTTCGCCCGCATTATCTTTGCAATATCAATTATGCTCTTTTCTTCGCGATAGTACAATATAATTGCCACAGCCCAGAGTCTCGGCAGCCGGTCGACTGCCTCCCAAACGATTTTTTCTGTCTCTTTGCCTTGTATTGCCGCCGCCGGCTCTTGTTCTTCACCGCTCCCGACCTGTCGGGACTCATCCAGTTCGGCTTCGAACTGCCACTGCCTTCGGTTCTTGCGCAGGTAGCTTACTGCCTGACGGTACGCTATACTCCACAGCCAGGTGCTCAATTCAGCCCGGCCGCTATATCGGCTTAATCCGTTGTATGCCGCCAGGAACGTCTCGGTCGCCACATCTTCGGCCTCATCTTCCCTCAATCCTAACCTTCGGCAGCACAGAAAAACCATTTCTTTGTACTTATCAATGAACCGGGCAAACGCCCCGTGGTCACCGCTGCGAAGCAGCCGCAACCAGTTACCTTCCTTTTGCTGGTCCCATATCTTGTGTACCAACAAATTTCCTTTCTTCTTAATGTTAGTCGCAGCAGGGACTTAATAAGTTTCAGATTTTCTGAAACGTTTTTCATAAAAACAGTTAATAATTTATAAAAGACAATAATAATGCCAGAACAAGGAAAAAACACATATTTTTTGAAACCTGCGGAACGGAATCAGCGACTAATTTACGAAAGATGACCAAAATGAAGGAAAAATTAAACAATTAAGGGAGATAAAAAATGGTAACAAACAGCTATCTGAAACCGGCCTGGACGCATAATGGGTGCGTACGAACAGACCTTCCCTTAACGGTAGTCGCAAAGGCACACAAGAAGAAACTTACAAGAGCAGTACGCCCGGGCCAGCTCTTTTGCGTTGGGAAAGTCTATCTGAGGACCCACAACGGCTCAATAAGAATAAAATAATAATCATATAAATTGAAAGGACAAAAAATGGAGAATGGTTTCCTAAAAAAGGTATCGCTGGGTTCTTTACTGTGCCTGCTGATTGTCGCAGCCGGCTGCTGTTTCAATATAGGGAGCTGCGCAATGCGGGCAAAATACGAACGAACAGTCCAGCTTTCGGCGCCTCTGTCGCCCGGCTCAAGCTTCGCAGCCAAGACCCACAACGGATATATAACAATCGCCGGTGCTGATGTTACCGACTGCAATCTTACGGCGACTATTACCGCCCGGGCTATGACCGAAGAAGACGCCAAAAAATTGGCTGAGCGAACAACAATGAAACTGGAACCTTTCGGAGACAAATTAACCGCCAAAATTGACAAGCCCACCTTCCTGATGAACCAATCTGTTTCCGTTAGTCTCGACGTAACGGTCCCAAATCGTACTGACCTGGAGCTCACAACTCACAATGGCAGGATAGAAATTACAAATATCACCGGCCGGCTCAACGGCACCACTCACAATGGAAAGGTTACCGCCGAGCAGGTTTCCGGCACCACCGAGCTGCATACACATAACGGCTCTGTCATTTGCAGGGAAATTTCAGGTGATACACAACTAAAAACGCACAACGGCAGCATGAAGGTTTATTACTCTCAAGCCGCCACGTCCGTTTGCAATATATCGATAATCACATACAACGGCGGCATAGAACTTACGACACCATCGAACTTCGCCGGCGAAGTTGAGGCCTCGACCCACAACGGCTCAATAAATACCGACCTGCCAATAACTGTAAGCGGAAAGCTCAGCAAAAGAAGGCTCACAGGAAAAATCGGGATAGGCCAGGGCAGCCTGCATCTTTCGACCCACAACGGCTCAATAAGAATAAGGTAACCAACTAAACGAATATTAAATCGGGAGAAACAAAAATGAATAAAAAATATTACATAGGTCTGGTTCTTGGCCTCTGCCTATGTTCACTATTGACTGTCATCGGCTGCGACATTCAAATAGGTGATTGGGGCAAAGCCAAATATGAGAGGACGGTTCAGCAGCAGGCACCCCTTGCTTCCGGCTCAACTGTCGTTGCCCAAACCAGCTCCGGTTCGATTACGATTACCGGTGCCGACGTTACTGATTGTAGTGTAGTTGCTCAAATCCGCGTTCAGGCACCCACTGAAGAAGAGGCTCAGGAAATAGCCGAAAAGGTGGAGATAAAACTTGAGCCGGTCGGCCAAACGTTAACAGTCAAAGCTGAAAAACCTCCTAAAAAACGCAGACGCTCGATAAGCATAAGCTACGATATAACCGTCCCGAAGCAAACCAACATCGATTGCTCCAGCTCATACGGTGCGATTAAACTGAGCGATATCGACGGAAACGTAAAGGGCAAAACCAGCAGCGGCTCAATTTCCGCAGAGAATATCCAAGGCTCGGCACAACTGGATACATCCTACGGTCCTGTTACCTGCAGGAACATCAAGGGTGATAATATCCAGTTAAAGTCCAGCAGTGGTTCGATTAGAGCGGAGACTATTGTCGGCTCAGTTAATCTGAATACATCCTACGGTTCCATTACGTGCGATGATATTTCCGGCGGTGACATCAAACTCAAAACCAGCAGTGGAAAAATTAAGCTCTCAAAAGCCTCCGGCGGAGATTGCGATGCGCACACATCTTACGGTTCCATTAATGTAGACGAGATTAAGAGCGGCTTGCTCAAACTGCATTCATCCAGCGGCGGTATAAATGTGACAGAGGCTTCTGCGGACACAGCCGATATATCCACATCTTACGGACGCATCAACTGCCGACAGCTCACAACCGCCGACCTTACCGCCAAATCAGGCAGCGGTAATATCGAAATCACCTGTTCGGACTTGACTCCTGCAGAAATCAAAGCGAAGGTAGTTACCTCATACGGAAGTATCGATTTTGAAACACCGCCTAACTTCGCCGGCCAGGTCGATTTATCAACCAGTTACGGCTCAATAAGAACTGACCTGCCCATAACGATAAGCGGAGAAATAAGCAAAAAGAGACTCTCAGGGACAATCGGCCAAGGCAATGGAAAGCTGTACCTGAAAACAAGCAGCGGCTCAATAAAAATAAGATTAAACCAGGAAGCAAATTGAAAGGACAAAAAATGAAGAACAGTTTTACAAAAATATCGTTGGTTATTCTTATTTGTTTGCCAGTCGTTATCGCGGGTTGCTGTATAAACATAGACGGCTGGCCGCGAGCCGAATACGAGAGAACGGACAGGCTTGAAGCCACTCTTGAGCCCGGTTCAACCCTCGCTCTCGAAAACGATGTCGGTTCAATCACTATTACCGGTGTCAATGTTAACGAATGT
>JBGVTO010000431.1:0-4035 GCA_041862635.1 Phycisphaerae bacterium
CACAAGACATAGCACTCAGCCAACGCTCCCGTTTCGGGAACGCGGCTCAAGTACTGCTGTCTTGTTAAAGAGCCTGAAGGCTCAGTTGGCGGTTTTCCGGGAAGCAGCCACTTGATGCTCGCGCATCGTTCGATTATGTATTCACTTTTTAGTTGGTTCTAAGGTTTCGTACTTTCTATGTCTACTTAATCAATCTGTAACTACTATATGCCATAATCCCTATCGGTTTTCAAGTTATAAATGTGTACATATAGATGCCCTCTGCTGGGACTGGATTCGCTTATTTCTCTGTTTTTGACATCTGTTAGAATTCTCCGATTGCAAAGGCAATTTCTTTCTTTTTTACGGCCTGCATAGCCATCTCAAGCGCATCCGGTCCATCGTCATTTTTGGCCAGAGGGAACTGAGTAAGCTGGTCTAACAACTTTCTGTGCTTGCGGCAGAAACGTATATTGCCCTGTTTTATATAAGGCTCGAGACCTGCGATTCTGGACTGCTTGTTTGACCTGCTGGTGATTTTATGGATGGGCAGTCTCCTTCCACATGCGATAATACGTTTATCAAGCTTATCGGCCATAAGTTCCTGGAAGTTGTTGATTTCGATTGCGAATTTCTTGAACTTATACATCCCCGCGTATTCCGTTATCCTGTCGATTGTCTCGCTGGGGCTGCAATGCAAAAGGTCAGCAGCGATGACATAATTGATATCCATGTCATCGTCCCGAAGCAGAATAACTATAGCAGTGTAATCACCTCTTGTGCTTTTACCCAGGCTGGGATCACAAGCGCCGCAGAAGCGGCCCCTGCCATTCATCGACTGAATTAAGTGCTGAACGTCTCTATAATCATCGTCCCAGAACACAAAGTCTTCTTCTTTGAAGATACACTGTTGTGGATCTATTGGCTCATTTTGCTTTTCGCTCTGAAAGCTGCGGCGTCCTTCGCTTTCCCGGATTTCCATAAGGTCGTAATAACTCTCCCACTCAGGCCATAGCACTTCAGTGCCCTCGAGCATTTTTTTACCATTGGCTTCAAAGTACAGCTTAGCTGCCTCGGGACCGGTGTCCCCTTCATGCTCTTCTCGGCGACAAAATATCGATGACCATTTTTCCCAGAGCTGGGGATTGTCGCTGAACTTCTCGACCGCCTTGTATTTTTTGCCGTTCCAGCCGGAATTTCTATCCGGGTCAACCAGATTGGCCAATAGTGAATCCTGATGAAGAATTGTACCGATTACCACGACATTTGTGTCTGGATGACCGGTATTTAGCAGAGTTTTGTTGAACCACGATCGAAGTTTATCACGCTGCTCTTCCGACTGGGTCTGCTCTTCGTTCTCAAGGTCGTCTGCGATGATCAGACCGGGCCTGTCCTTATCATTTTTGACGCCGCGAGGAGTCTGGCCAGCGCCATAGACACGGATCATAGCTCCATTTGGAAGTTGGATTCTGTTGTCGCGCCATGGCGTGGGCTTTTTCCCCCTGCAGATTTCGGGGAAATCCGAGATGATGAGATGATTGCTTTTCAATTGATCCTTGATATCCTTTAGCAAGGTTTTAGCTTGCTCCTCTGTATTTGATGCAATTAAAATTAACCTTTCCTTAAGATAAAGCACACACCAAAGCACATAGACCAAACTTACGATAGTGCTTTTTGCATGACCTCGTGGGGCTGCTATGGCAAGCCTTGCCTTTCGATTTTTGGTCATTCCGGATAGCAGGCCAAACATTTCCTCGTGCATTCTTGAAAAAGGCCTGTTGCAGTTGTTTGTCATATATATCTGTGCGAATTCCTCAAGTGACCTTTCGCCTTGCTTGCGACGATTCTCGCGAAGGTGCCTTGAAAGTATAAAAAGTTTATTATCAGGCTTGTTCATTTTGATTTCCTTTCTCTTTATTTGATTCATCTTCGAATTGAGTTATAATTTCAGTTTCTGTTTTTTCTTTTTCGGATGGATTTCCCTCTATCAGCTGAAGTCTTCTTACTTCCTTATCGATTTGCTCTAAGGTAAGCACCTCTTCTGTTTGATATCTAAACTCTGCACTTACCTTTTGGGCAGCAGTTGGAAGATACCCAAGGCTTTGCAATCTTTCGATGGTTTTTTCAAATATTTGAAAACAGCGATGCTCAGCATCAACTTTAACGGAAGCGGGGGTGTCTTTACCCCTCGCGGACTTGCGTATCCTCTCGATACACAAGTCCGTTTCAGTAACCAGTCTTCCGGCCATCTGCTTAACAAGTTTGGGATCCTTAGTGAGGGTGTCTTCCTCTCGCAATGCCCTTTTATCCAGCTGTATGGTTCTGTCCTTGACTTTCAATAAATGCGCAATTTCAGCTGTTGATTGGCCTTCATCCTTTAGAAGGGAGACCAGCGGACGGCGTTCGTTAGGGCCGAGTGATTTGGGATCAATCGAGCCGTTTCTGATACCCTGCAAAAGAGCCAACGTCTGTGGCCCATCGTCTTTTCCCGAAGGTTTATGATCATTTTTCTTATAATTTGTATTTTCTGAGTTCATTATGATACCTCCTAAGATAAATAGAGTTTTCTAATTTCAGTCGATACTGCCCCTTTGCCAGCCAGGGCAATGTATCTCCTGATGATACAATCACAATATTTGGGTTCGATTTCCATCCCAAAGCACTTTCTGCCAAGCCTTGCTGCAGCGATAAGAGTTGTGCCGCTGCCAAGGAACGGATCGAATACGATATCACCTCGTTTTGAAGAATTGCGAATGGCCCTTTCTGCCAATTCAAGAGCCTTCTGTGTCGGGTGGTGGTAGAGGTCCGTTCGATCACGCCGGATACGCCAAAGAGTGCTTTCATTCTTAGGACCGTACCAACTATGTTTTTTGCCGCCCTTCCAACCGTAGAGGCAGAATTCGGTTTGTTCGTTAAAGTCGCCGAAGCCTGGAGCAAAACTTTCTTTCGCCCAGGTGATGACTGAAGCAACCTTGAACTTGTGCCTGGTTAATAAATCGTGCATCAGACCGAAATTCTTATGACTGTTCCAAATGTAGAATGGTGCACCCGATACCATCGCCTCGGCAAAGGCATTTACCACCTTGCTGAACCAGGCTTCATAACGCTTTGGAGTTAAGTCGTCGTTGCGGATACGCTCTGTTGTAGGAGACGATTTTTTAGTCTTTGTAGGAGAAGGACGGTTGTTGCGGTCATAATTGACGTTGTAGGGTGGATCGGTATGACACAACCTTGCCCGGCTATCACCCATTAGCTTGGCAACGTCAGCCGGCTTTGTTACATCACCGCATAGAATACGATGTTCATTGTTAAGACCCAGCTCAATCACGTCTCCCGGCTTGGTGATTACAGGAAGGCCTGCATTTAGCTGTGCCTGTAGATCAGCGGCCTCGCCGAGTTCAGTATCGCCAAGTATATCGGCAATCAGCTGTTCGGCCTCCGGCATGTCAAAACCGACCGATTCGATATCTATTTGTGGCGTCTTGATTAATTCATCGATAAGTTCAGCGAGCTTGGTTCTGTCCCAATCACCGCTTATCTTATTGAGAGCTATGTTAAGGGCCTTTTCCTTCTCTATAGATAGATCCACTACACTGACCTGAGCTTCTTTGGCCCCCTGGGCCAAGATTATCTTGAAACGCTGGTGGCCTCCGACCAGATTGCCTGTGCGTTTGTTCCAAACCAATGGCTCGACACAGCCGAATTCGTCCATACTTTTAACCAGCTGCTTGTACTCTCTGTCATCAGGTTTGAGGTCGCGCCTTGGATTGTAAGAAGCTGGGTTAATTTTATTAATTGAGATTTTTTTGATTATCATCATTTTCATATTCCTTTCGGTAAAATAGTTTCGATTTTCTGCGCGTACACTTCGCAGAGATTTTTTATTTCACTAATTCATGATGCTACTACTTTGTGAAGTGCCAATCTGAAAGAACATCCCGCCCAGTCAGATCGGTTGCCGGCATCCCGCCGGCGATTTGTCGTTCAATACTCAGTCACCTCTCAGCATCCCGCTAAAAAGCTAGGCATCCCGCTTCTTTGAATTATTGAACTACT
>JBGVTO010000432.1:0-10092 GCA_041862635.1 Phycisphaerae bacterium
GCGGTTTGCCCGATGCCACGCCAAGATAAGAACGATGGACGAGAGACGAGTAACGAGAGATGCAGTATGGACAAAGCGCTTGCAGAGCTTATTAAAATATCGAATGTCACCGGCAAAGACCCCACCCTTGTTCAGGGCGGAGGCGGCAATACTTCTGTAAAAACGGCAGACGGCAAATATATGTATATCAAGGCCAGCGGCACGGCCCTGAAAGATATGAATGAGAAAAAGGGCTGGCGGAGGATGCGGCTTGAGCCGGTGCTTGCGATATTAAAGGATAAGTCACTGCCTAAAATGGACGCATACACGCGCGAGCCCGAGGTGGTAAACAGGCTGCTTCTTGCCTGCGATGATAACGTTAAAATAATTGCCCGGCCTTCGGTGGAGGCCCACCTGCACGCTTGTCTGGACAAGTGCGTGATTCATTTGCATCCGAGCGCCGCCGGTGCTTATGCAAACGCGAAAAATGGAAAGGCAAAGCTCGAAAAGCTTTTCAAGGATGAAAGCATCCCGCCGCTTTGGGTTCCCTATACCGACCCCGGCTATATGCTTGCTAAAAGGATAGCCGGGTTGGTGGATAGCTATCAGAAGCAATTCGGCGAGAAGCCTGCGATTCTTTTCTTGGAAAAGCACGGGCTTTTTATTATGGCAAAAACCGCCACCGGCGCTTTGCGGCTCGTGCGCAGGGTGATGAATCGCTGCAACAGCAAGCTCAAACACCCGAAGCCCGGAAGCGCCAAATCCGTTAAGCAGGAAGAAATAAGCGATGTAAAGCTCTGCATTGAAAAGGCATATTTCGAAGCCACCGGTAAGCACGCTGCGATATGGTATTATTACAATGATGCTATTGCCGATTTTTTGCGTCAAAAAGACGCGAAGAAAATGCTTAACGGCTCTTTGACCCCGGACGAGCTGGTTTACGCAAATGGGCCCGCGATGTGGGTCGAGCTGAAAAAAAGTAATAAGTCACGTTCGAATGTAATGCTGGAGGGCATATCGAAAAGTATTGTCGGGAGGCTGAAACGGCAGATCGGTACCGGCAGAAAGATTTCTGTGGCGTTTCTGGTTAAGGGTGTTGGGCTTTTTGTCGCGGGCACCAAAAAGATTGCTCCGACCGTGCGGGATATTGTCCTGTACTCGATTTTCATCCGCACCAATGCACACCGAATGGGCGGGATTCTTACTTTGAACAAGCGGCAGGAGGATTTTATCAACAACTGGGAATCCGAAGCCTTCCGCAAGAAATTAGCATCCGGCCAAAACTGATTCCGGATAGGTAATGGTACGTTAGTAATTAAGGAGCGTCATATGGGATTTGATAGTAATGATTTGACATATCTTCAAAGATGCTATCATTTCACCCCAAGGCAGATGGATGTGGTCAAATGTATCTGTAATGGATTGGAAAATGACGAAATCGCCAGAAAACTAAAAATACGTTATAATACGGTCAGTGCTCACTTGTGGAACATTTGTAGAAGAGTGGGGGTCAAAGGCAAATTCGGATTAGCGATAGCATTGATAGAAGCGGTCAAAAAGCGGAAGAGCTGAGGTATTGCTTTTTTGTCTCTTTGCCACGTTTTTTTACCTCTGCGTCACGACTTTTTGCCTTTGCATCACGATTTCTGCCTTTGCTTTACGACTTTTTGCCTTTATGTCACAATGTTTTTTACCTCTGAGTCACGATGTTTTTGCCTTTGCGTTACGACTTTTTACCTCTGCGCCTCGATGTTTTTGCCTTTGCTTTACGAACAAACGGAATTTTTTATTTACTGAGAACGTAGTACTTTTCGTTAACGAAAAGTACTACGTTCATCTGAGGTATTAATCAGATATATCAAACAGGTCAATGTTCTATAAATAATCCAATGTCGAGTGTATAGAAGCTATTTGTTTTTTATTTCGTAGGCCATCAAGGCGTCGCCGTGGCGGATGTAGAGCAGGCCATCGGAGATGGCCGGATGGGCCCAGTGTTCGCCGGAGCCCTGGGTAACCCGAAAAGAGCTTTCTATTTCAAAGGCCTTCGGAGAAGCCTTAACCAGAGCCAAATCGCCGGTATTTTCATCATAGCAGTACAGCATACCATCGGCGTAGATAATCGAGCCTTTGTTGCCGTTCCACTTGGCTTCGTACATAACTTTCCCACTATCCCAATCCAGGCAGACCCAGTCGCCCCTTGCGATACTGTTGAAGTTCGAGCCGTATATATAACCATCGACCAGCACTACTCCACCGTGGTGGCAGTCGAGAGTTTTGTCGTTCCATTTCTTCTTGACGGTTTTGCCGTCGTCGGAGAGTTCGAGCATTATTCCGCCGGTGGTGAATTGGCGCTCGACCACGCTGGTGACATACAGACGCCCATCTTCATAGACCGGCGTAACAATACTGGTATCGGAAGATGTCTCGTATGGTTCGCGCCAGATGACTTTGCCCGTATCGGCGGAGACGCACACAATCAACTTTTGAATCAAATTTATGAGCAAACGGTTCGCCCCGCGTTCAATCAGGATCGCTGAGCAATATGCCGAAAGCTTATCCAGACCGGTTGTGCCCCAGATGGTCTTACCCGTCATTTTATCCAGCGCGACAATTACCCCCTTTTTGCCTCCAGGCGTACAATAGACCTTGCCACCGTCTATCAACGGTGAGCCGCTCATGCCCCAGCGGATGTTCTTACCGTCGAACTTCGTCAGGGTATCGACCTGCCAGACCTTCTCGCCCATCTTGGCGTTGAAGCAGACCATTGTCCCCGTGCCGCTGAACACATAGACGCGGCCGTCGTCAACTGTCGGCGTGGTGCGGGTCCCCTGGTGGGACTTTGTCCACTCCGGGCCATAGGATTCCTTCCATTTCAGATTGCCGGCAATATCGTATGCGAACAGAAATCCTTCGCCGTAAATCATACCGGTCGTATATACAAATCCCCCGGCTACGGCCACGGATGAAAAACCTATGCCCAAACCCCCGACTGACCAAAGCATCTCCGGCCCGCCTTGGGGCCATTTCTTCAGAAGTCCGGTCTCCGCCGATTTGCCATCGCGGTTGGGCCCGCGAAACTGGGGCCAGTCATCGGCATAACTAACCGCGCCAGTCAATAGGATGGTTAATATCAACGCTATGATGCTTCTAATATTATTCATACGCAAAATCCTCCATTCCATTTAACTTGTTATTTCCCAAACAATCTATTACTTAGCCGTCTTGCTGAAATCTCTCAGAAAGCATCAAGTAAAAAGAGGAACATTTCTGCTGCGTGCCAGGAGTGTGGGGCACAAATTTTTCGGTCCGTGTATTCTTTGGAAACGAGCTTCATACCGGCATAGTTCGCCTGGCTGGCGTGGGCTTCCCACGTCAGTGGGTACTGCTCCTGAAGGGACATAGGAGGCGGCCAGCCATGAAAGTGTGCCTCAGCCCAGACAAGATAAGGATAGTTGGCCCTGGCTCCCTTCGAAAAAGCAGGCCCTTGCACATGAGCCTTCTTAAAATCCATCCAGAACAGCGCCGAATACGAATCGAATACCTCTGGAATTTCGTAGTGGTCTTCCAGTCCTAATGCCCGAAGGCCGAACTTCAACCATTTTGTCTGGTAAACGGGATGCTCGGAAAAATCAGTTGAGCCGACTAAGTGCTTACCTTTCTGGAACTGGGGAATGGTATCAAGGACCTTCTCGATCAGCGGGTGAGAGGAGTCGGCAGTTAGAGAAATAAGGTAGAGGACCTGTCCGAGATTGTCTGGTTCTCGGTTGCCTGCATTGTTGCGGTCGAACGGTTCATCCAGCTTGAGAATCCAGGGCTTGATAAGATGCAGGTTGTCGGTCTTTTGCAGACACATTGCCACCATAGCTGCATCCAGATACCAGGGCTTTGAGTAAACCAGAAAGTTGGGAACGGGCCTGGTATCTACTATGTTGATGAGAATCTCATGCAGCAGGATGCGCAGAAGTGATGCGTAGGGATGGCCTTTGAATGTTGGTAAATTGATAGTTCCTTCGGTCAAAGAAAGCCGTTTTACTCCTTCCTGAATCCAGACGGCCTTCTCATCTTCTGTTATGACAATCTCTTTTCCGTCTGAGGTGTTTAATCGCACAGTGTGCTCACAAGGTTGTATTGTCTCTTTTGTTACCTTCCATTGGTGGACAGCTTTACCGGTAAGTGCATTGAAAAGTGTCCCGTTGCGGTAGAGGAATTTCTGACGATTGCCCATTCCAAACAGATAAAACTTCACTTTGGGCGGTTGCATCACCCTCTTAGCTTCTGTAATCTGACTGGGAGTCTGGTAGTTTTTCATCCCGCCGACCAGCAGAATACTCAAAAACAGCACGATAACGCTTTTAATGTTGCTCATACGGTAAATGGTAAATGATAAATGGTAAATAGTAAATGGTTAACAATCACCAATCACCATTTTGGGATCCCTTCTGCAAAAAAACAGCAAAATGGTAACCCTCCGGTTGCGTTTCTTTAGCGTAATGTGCTATACTACCTGCTTTCAATACTGTTAGCAGAGCAGGTTCAGTGTTTTTAACACTGAAAAGTAGTTTTTGAGGAGACTTGCAGTATGGATTTTTGCATTGAGGATACTCGAAAGGAACCGAAACCAAAGGTTAAAGACCTTATCAAGGATGGAACTATCAGTCTTGAGGATGCAACCGACTGGCTCAGGACCATTTATGAGATTCGCTTTTTTGAGGAGAAGGTTTTCGATCTTTTGGGCCAGAATATTATCAAAGGCGCCTCACACCTTTACGCCGGCGAGGAGGCGGTCGCCGTCGGTGCCACCGCTGCTATTGAGCGGGGTGACGTAATCGGCTCGACCCACCGGGGCCACGGCCACTGCGGCGCCATCGGCAATAAATACGCCGACAGCGAAGATGACCGCCAGACTCACTGGAACCGGATGATGGCTGAATTGATGGGCAAAGAGACCGGCTACTGCAAGGGCAGAGGCGGCTCGATGCACATCGCCGATGTAGATAAATGCAATAACCTTGGCTCGACCGGCATTGTCGGCGGCAATCAGGCGCCCGCAGTCGGGGCGGCTTTAGCGGAAAAATACAAAAAGACCGGCAAAGTCGTGCTTTCATTCTTCGGGGACGGCTCAACCAACTGCGGAAGTTTTCACGAATCAATGAATATGGCATCAACGCTGGCCGTCCCGCTCGTGGCGATAATCGAGAATAACCTTTATGGAATGAGTGTCCCGTTCTCCGGCAGTGAAATCGAAGGTGCCACCAGGGCCAGTAATATCGAGGATATTGCTCAAAGGGCCGCTGCTTATGATGTCCCTGCTATGATTGTGGATGGCCAGGATGCTGTTGCGGTCTTTCTTGCAGTTCGCAGGGTCGTGGAAAGGGCGCGCAAAGATAAACAGATGACAATCATCGAGGCCAAGACCTATCGCTGGTACGGCCACAGCCGAAGCGACCCTCGCGCATATCGAACCAAGGCCGAGGAAAAGGCCTGGCACCAGCGCGACCCCATTACCGTCCTCAGAGAAAAGCTGCTCACTGAGAAACTATGCACAGAAGAACAGTTAGACCAGATAAAAGATAAGGCCTTTGCCACAATAGAAACAGCCACACAGTTCGGCCTGGACAGTCCCTGGCCCAATGTTGCGGATTTAGCAAAGGATGTGTATGTCGAGGAGACTTATCCGGCTGAGCTTATCGAGTCAGACAGGGCGCTGAGTGCAAAGGTAATGGAGGCTACCGCCGCCTTTGAGGCCGCCCTTGCTTCATCCACTGCGAAAACGAAGAAGGAAGCAGCCGAACAGGCAAAGGGCCGGATTAAATCTCAGTTTGATATGGACATTATGACCATCGGCCAGGCTGTCTCCGCCGCTCAGGCTGATGAGTTGCGGCGGGACAAGAACGTTATCGTGATGGGTGAAGACGTCGGCCTTTACGGCGGGGCGTATCAGGCAACACGAGGGCTCTTGGCCGAATTCGGCACCGAAAGAGTTATCGATACTGCAATATCCGAGGCGGCCATCGCTGGTGCTGCGGTCGGGGCGGCCCTTCGGGGTATGCGGCCGGTGGCTGAAATTATGTATGTCGATTTTGTTACAATAGCGATGGACCAGCTTGTTCACGTCGGCGCCTATAACCGCTATATGTTCGGCGGCAAAGCCAAGGTCCCGATGGTCCTGAGAACCGAGGGCGGCGTCGGCAGATGTATCGCTGCTCACCATTCAGAATCACTCGAGGCCTGGCTTATGCATCCCCCGGGGCTTTACGTGGTAATGCCCTCAACGCCTTACGATGCCAAGGGTCTGCTCAAAGCCGCCATCCGCAGCGACAATCCCGTGGTCTTTATCGAGCACAAGGCTACTTACGGCCAGCTTGGCCCTGTACCGCAAGGCGATTATATCATCCCGTTAGGCGTGGCGGATATCAAAAAGCCCGGCAGCGACGCAACCATCGTCAGTTACAGCAGGATGGCGATGTATTCGCTTCAAGCCGCGAAAATCTTGGCCGCCGAGCACGGCATCGACGCCGAGGTAATCGACATACGAACGTTAAAGCCGATGGATATCGATACGGTAGCCGAATCCGTTCGCAAGACAGGCCGACTAATCACCGTTAGCGAGGGTTTCTGCACCTGCGGCGCGGGCAGAGAGATAGCCGGTCAGTTTATGGAGTACGAGTTCAGTGACGGCTCGCACGGCTTCGATTATCTGGATGCAGCGCCGGTCAATCTGGCGGCAGCCGATGTCCCCCCGCCGATGAGCGAGCCGCTGGAGACGGCAAGCATCCCCGGCGTCGAAAAAATCGTAGAAGCTGTCAGAAAAATCGTTAGCGGCTGATATTAATATTTAGCCGCCCGTTTTAGGTGGGATTTACGCAATACGAAATACGATATACGCAATACGAATATATGAGGATTATATAGATGGCAAAAGAAGTAAGATTACCCCAGCTTGGCCAAACAATGGAAGAAGGAACTATTGTTAATTGTTTGCTCAAGGTTGGCGACGAGGTAAAAAAAGGTGATGTGATTTTTGAAATAGAGACCGACAAGGCGACCCTCGAGATGGAGTCACCCACCGACGGTTTTGTAAAGCATATTCTCGTTGAGGTAGATGAAACACTTGCCGTAGGGGCGCCGCTTTTGGTCATCGGCGAGGAGGACGAAGAAGTGCCGCAAAGCTTTATCGATTCACTCAAGGGCGGGGCACCCATCGCCGCACCACAAGCAGCTCCTGTTGATAAGGCCGCCCCTGTTGAAGAGGCGAAGGCCGAGCCGACCAAACCCGCGGCCAGAGTGATGGCCTCACCGCGGGCAAAAAAACTGGCCGGTGAGCTCGGCGTGGATTTGGCAGCAGTTACCGGCACCGGCCCTGCCGGCAAAGTAACCGAGCAGGATGTCAAAGAGGCAGCCGCCTCGAAACCAGCTAAACCCGCTACACCGACCCCCGCAGCTCCGGCAGAGGTAAAACTCGGTGCGACGGTACCGCTTAACAGATTGCAGAAAATCACCGCAGAGAGAATGCTAAAATCCAAACGTGAGATTCCCTGCTTCTATCTGACTGTCAGGGCCGATGTCACCGACTTGGTTAAGCTGCGAACAAATCTGAACGAAAGCGGTGACGTAAAAATCTCATACAATGATTTTATTATCAAGGCCGTCGCGGCGGGTCTGGAGAGATATCCGATTATGACGGGCCAGCTTGACGGCCAGACGATTAAATTAGCTTCAAGCATCAACATCGGCCTTGCAATATCTGTCCCGGACGGCCTGGTTGCGCCGATTCTCAAGGACGTGAATAAAAAAGACGTCAGGCAGATTGCACGTGACAGTCAGGCACTGGTTGAAAGGGCTCGCGGCAATAAATTAGCCCCCACTGATTTGGAGGGCGGCTGTATTACCGTAACTAACCTCGGTGCCTTCCGGATAGACAACTTCATCCCGATTGTGGTGCCCGGCCAATGCAGTATTCTTGGCATCGGACAGATAACCGATACCTGCGTGCCGGACAACGGCAACATCCTGGTGCGAAAGCTAATGAATATGACCCTCTCGGTGGACCACAAAGTCGCAAACGGTGCATACGCAGCCCAGTTCCTTGACTTTGTGAAAAAACTGCTGGAAGATACCTCCACATTTAATATAGGGTGAGTAGTTAATTGGCCAGTGGTGAGTTGATGAGTAGCGTGTAATTCAAGGTTAATTAACCAATTAACCATTTACCAGCCGGAAAGGAGCTTCTGAAATGGCAAAGAAAATCGAAGCAAAGCACTTGCCGAATATAAGGAAAGCTGCCCCCAAGGTTCCCGTTATTGGCGTTTTCGCCACGGGCGACCCGCGGATTGACCAGGCCAGCCGGACTCGTTGTCAGAACATTGCGAAAATGGCCGCCGATTGTATAAGCGGAGCGGTCGTTCTGCCGGACAGAACGCCCGCGCCTGTCGTTTATTCCACCGTCCTCATAGATGGCGAAGCACAGGCTGACATTGTTGCTCAGCAGTTCCGCAAAGCCGGGGTGGACATTTTGGTATGCGTGCCTGACACCTGGGCATTTCCACAGCTTACCGCTATTTCACTGTTGCAGCAGTTTCCATCGAATACACCTATAAACATTACCTGCGGCAACAGTGGTCCCAGGCCCGGCGTGGTCTATGCCCACGCCCTCAACGGTGCTCTCAGCCAGTATGGACGAATGGTTGCCTTAAATGTCGGAACCTGGCCCGATACCGGTATGGACCCGAAGATGACGGACCAGACGGCCGGGAATCTTATCGACTGGTGCTATGCGGCGGTGACCACTGTGGCATTGCGAGGCCGCAGAGTCATGGTTTTTGGGCACGACTCAATGGGAATGGAAACGGCCCTTGCGCATATCCTTCCTATAAGGAATACTTTCGGCCTTGAAATCACACGTCTGGATATGAAGCTTCCGGCCGATATGCTCAACAAAAAGGCCTACAATGAAAAGGAGCTCAAGTCACTGCGGGGCTGGATTGACAGACATATCGGCAAACGACTGGAGCTGCGCAACGAAGCTGACAGCGAACGGTTTAATATGAGTCTGGCGATGTACTTAATCGTTCGTGACCTTATGGTGGATTTGAACGCTATTGGCGGCGGATTTATGAGCCAGCTCGAATGGGGCAGTGACCTGCGGGGCATTCCTCTGCCGGTGGCCGATGTGATGGAGAGCCTGTTCAATTCGACCTTTGACCATAACGGCCGAAAGGCCCCCCGGCCGTATGCCACCGAAGCCGACGTCCAGGGACTTTTGACAATGCTGTTTATGACATATCTGAGCGGCGGTAACCCGCCTTTGTTTATGGACTTTAGAAAGGTCTGGGAGGCGTGGGAAATAAAAGATTTGGCCAAGAAAATTGGCGTCAAATCATTAGATAAAAAGGCAGACTGGTACAACAAAGGCCTGGTTGACGGTGACAACTCCGGCAGTGCATCTTTCGATTGGGCGGCTAAGCCGGGGGCGTCGGTAAAGAATATTATGGCCGGCATTTCATTGCCTTTGGCCGAGGAAAACTACTTCCCCGGCGGGGGCAACGCTGTGAACTTCCTGACTCCGGCTGGAATCAATGGCATCGCCGGGCGAATCGCTTACAGCAGCGCCTGTGGTTTATTCAGTATGGTCTGGGACCAGGCACACACTACTGAAGTACCGGCGAAGCTCGCCAAAGCGATGTGCGAATTGACCACACCTATCTGGCCGCACACATTTATCGTGCCGAAATACGCAAGTATGGTTGAGTATAAGCAATATCCGCCGGCCAACCACCTCCATATGACCTGGGATTTGCCGGTTGCACGACTGCAGCACTGGATGGATTTAACCGGTGTATTGAGCGTTACACCCTGGGCAGCCAGGCCGAAGTTCATCGAAGGCCTTGACAGGCCGCAGCCGTTGATTCATCTGATAAACGGTGGCGAAGACGCCTTCAAACTAATGTCGGTTCGCAGATAAAAAAACAACATGAGCTAAAGCCCATCCTATTCATGAAAGGCTGCCTATTGTCAAGTAACATTTTTTCTTTTACTTTGTCTTTTGTTTTTTCAAACAAGCTTTTGCTATGTAACAATTTGTCGATACTTGCAGTTCCATAACAGAGATGGTTG
>JBGVTO010000433.1:0-8453 GCA_041862635.1 Phycisphaerae bacterium
CCGGGACCAGTTCGAGATTCCTGAATACGATCATGACAGCCCGGCAATTGCCTTCAACGAGGTTCTACCAGGATTCGGGCGCTACTCAAGGGCGTAGTTCAGGCTCGATTTCTTAAAGTTCCCTTTACGATGGACCAAGAGCAAAAAATCCTGGTGGCAGTTCTCAGTGACGAAGCATTATCCTTGCCAAATGAGTATTTTCTTGCTATTAAGACAAAACGCGACCCTTCGGAGCTGGCGAAATTGGTCTTGGACCGCGATAAATTTAAACTTATGCCGCAGAGTCTTGCAAATCAGCGAATTTTCGGTGTGCAGCTTGCCCAGGAATTGTATCCTCCCGTTGAACTTCCGGCCCAGGTAGGACTTCATTATTTTCGGGTGATGCGGAGTGAAAGTGCGCGGCTTTGGGAGAGAATACAACAAGAAAAGGCTATCGCTTTGCGATGGCCTGGAATTGAATCTTCTGACTTTGATGTCACGCTATATATGACTGTTCCGGATACGGAGGCATAACAAATGACACTGCTTGAATTATGTGAGCCGCTTTTCCAATATGTATGTCGGCTCAATCGGTTATCTCGCACGGGTTGTACTCTGGAAAAGGACCAAGTACGCAACGACATCAAGAAAATATTCGACGAGATGAGAACACAAGCTTTAACTAATGCTGAATTGACCTCTCAGCACGAGAAGATTGAATTACCTCTGCTTTTCTTCGTTGACTTTATGATTAAAGAGAGCAAACTAACTTTTGCTTACGAATGGTACGAGCTGGGTCGTGAAAGAAATGAGTTAGCCGGAGATGAGAAATTTTTTGACCTGCTGGATGAAGACCTTGCGGATCCGAGTAGCGCTGCAACTGAAAGGTTAGTGATATTTTACACTTGTATAGGTTTGGGATTTACAGGCGTTTATGCCGGACAGCCGGAAAGTATCCAGAGGTTAATGTCGAAAATTTCTGCTCGCATTTCTGGTATGATGGATGCCGATGAAAAGTCTTACATTTGCCCGGAGGCCTATGAAAATGTAGACGATAGAGATTTCGTTGAGCCACCAAGTACAAAGTTAGTAGGTATCGGAATCACCTTAATAGGTCTCATTGTTGTTTGGAGCATAGCGTATTTTTGCTTGCTCAAATGGACATTAGATGATGTGACTAATTCGCTTGATACGATAATTGAACATGAAAAGTCGGCCTATGTCACTGAGTGACATATAAAAATATCAAGTAGACCATAATTTGTGTGATTACTAATATGAATCCAAGAATTTCAAGCTTTATGAACCTTCCGATGCCCATCAAGGTCGGACTATTGGTAGTATCCGGCGGCGGTATTATGACAGCAATGTGGTATGTTTTTCCCCCACGGATGCTCTGGGTCGTGTTTATAGGAATTGCCATTATAATTTTGCTTCTTTTGCTATACCGGTACCTGCTAAAATGGCAGAAGAAACGCAAGGCGGCCCCAATGGAACGCGGCATTGTTGATAGTGCTGCGACAGCACCACAGGGAATTAGCGAAGCTGCACACATGGCCCGCGTGGATGATTTGCGGAAAAAATTCGAAGATGGTATCGAGAAGTTCCGCGCTGCCGGCAAGAACCTCTATGACTTTCCATGGTATATGATTGCTGGTGAACCCGGTTCAGGAAAGACTGAAGCTATACGTCATTGTAATATCGGTTTTCCCCCAGGCCTACAGGACCAGTTTCAAGGTGCAGGTGGTACAATTAACATGAACTGGTGGTTCACCGATCACGCTGTTATTCTTGATACGGCCGGGCGCTTGATGTTCGAAGAGGTAGAAACAGGGGGCTCAAGTGAATGGAAAGAGTTCCTAACGCTGCTGAAAAAATCTCGTCCGCGTTGCCCAATCAACGGCGTATTTTTAGTAATTCCTTCTGATAGCCTTATTAAAGATACTGCTGATGAAATTGAGCAAAAAGCCTCCAAGATTGCCAAGCAGTTTGATATTATCCAGCGATCTCTGGATGTTCGATTTCCCGTTTTCGTGGTCGTTACTAAAAGCGACCTGATCAATGGATTCCGTGATTTCTTTGACAACCTCGAAGACCCACAACTTCAGCACCAGATAATGGGCTGGTCCAATCCCACACCGCTCGATGAACCATATAATCCTGGTTTTGTTGACCAGCACTTGAAAACAATTCAGGGCCGCCTTTACCGGCGCAGACTTGCATTACTGCAGGATATAATGTCCGGAGCCGAGGAACCTGGAACCGAACAGATGTGCCAGACAGACACGCTGTATGCATTCCCTCAAAGTCTTACTAAAATCGCTCCGCGAATGGCTCGATACCTCGAATTGGTCTTCAGTGTCGGCAGTCAGTGGTCGTGCAAGCCGCTTTTCTTCCGCGGTATCTATTTCACCTCTTCAATGCGAGAAGGCTCAGCTTTGGACGCAGACCTCGCCGAATCAATTGGAGTGCCAGTTGATTCTCTTCCAGATGGACGTGTATGGGAACGCGACAGGGCGTATTTTCTCAGGGACCTTTTTATGAAAAAGGTTTTCCGAGAGAAGGGGCTCGTTACACACGCAACGAATGCGAAAAAGTTACACTCGCGACGAAAAGCCACAGTTTTATTTTCGGCCGCTGCCAGTGTGATTCTACTTCTCTTCTTCACTATCTACACAGCTATTTTGATTCGCAGGTCCGTTGGCGAGATGAACGGTTATTTGGCAACCTCAGCGAACTTAATCTCTAATATCTCTCGAGGAAAACCGAATGAACTACAAGTGCTAAAGAGCGATGGGGAAGATAGTTATAGATATATTGGCAAAGCAGGGGTACCTGGAGGGGACCTCGCGAGATTTGAATTTTCCGCACAGCTTGCCGACTCAGTAGCCGGATGGAAAATACCTTGGATTTTTGCTCCGGCAGCTAAGTTTCTAAAGGGTATTGAAGCAGAAAGCCTGAGCAAGGCCCAGGGTATTGTTTATGAGGAAGGTGTTCTACGCTCGTTCCTGGACGCGGCAGGAGACATAATGGAGACACAAGAAAATGGTAGTTGGACACTTCAAGATGTTGAGGCCAAGGCCTTGCGTCAATTAATTCGAATCAAAGTAGCTAAACCCTTGAATGAAAAAGGTGAATATTCTACTCAAACTTTCTTAGATCCCCTCTTTGGATATGTTTTTAAACACGACCCTAACCAAATTCAAGGGTACAAGGATGACAAGGCCGAACTACATCGGCCGCTTGGGATGATCTATACTCGGATTAACGGTGAGAGTAAGCGTGAAGCCATGAGGCTGAGAGCTTGGCCTCCTGTATTTCGGACAAAAGATCCTAATTCTCAATACCTCGAAACCGCAATAGAACAAGGTATAAAACTTTACAATGAATATTGGAATGACCCGAACCGCTTGGGAGCACAAAATCGTGACTACGCCCAGGTCCAGACTATAAGGAACCTCAAACACGCTCTTGAAAAATTCAATACTGCTGAAGCCCGTATTTTAGCTCTTGGTGATGACCTTGGTCCCAAATTAGACAATCACTATACAGTTGAACAATCGAATAAATTTACCACTAACTGGAACGAAAGCTTTGAGAATCTCAAAAGAGCCAAGGAAAGTATTGACAATTATGTTGTTACACTCAAAAATCCACAATCACTTGTACCTCTATGGGCCGAGCAGACAAAGCGTGCCCTACAGGATGTCAGCGAAAATTACGATTTCCTTCTTAGCGACTTGAAGGACGTCAATGAGGCCGAGCACGTATTCCTTAGTAATATGCGGGGCGAGCTTGAGAATGCTCTTGAGAGAATAAAAAATAGACTAACCGAGAGCGGGTTTGGAAAAGAACTTGCTCGGTTTGATAAAGAATTTTACGCCGAAGTTCCTCGCGACCCGAGGAGAGGACGTTTATATGCAATCCGCTACGAAATATATTCGGAGGCGAATGAACAACTTAACGAGACAAAGTCCATCTCCAATATCGTAGATGAGGTGGCTGGGGCCATTGTAGAGGCGGAGGAAGCATTCACAGAAGCAAGTCGTAATATAGGCAAGTTACGAGACTATGATCCCAACCCCGCTGTTTCTCGTTTCCAAGAAGCATCTGCTATTTCTAACTTGGCCCTTGCCTTAGCTCAGCAAAGACAACTCTATCAGATCATGAAAAGCAGCTTAGATGTAGCTCCTAAGAACATCGAAGATCTCGAGAAGTTAATAGAAAAAGAAAGTAAATGGGATTGGGCAAACATTTCAACAACAATTATCGACAGGAGATATGATCCGAACGCCGCCGCAGCTATGCTCGGTGCCTGGAAATCTTTTAGAGATATATTAGAAAAACAGTTGAGCCAAGAAACGAGCCTCAAAAAAGAGTACACGGCTGCAAACGAAACTTACACAAGATATGCAGAACAGTTCCTGCGTTACTGGTTCAAAACAGTGCCTAATCGCGTGATTGAGAACAAGACCAAGCGTGATTCGGAGCGATATGAGAATGTCGTAGCTACTGCGGTGTTAGAAGAGCTGCGAGTCGGTCTTGGTGAGCCGCTCGAAGCGGTTCTTACCGAGCTTGATAAAAATAAGTACCTACCGCCGGACACTAATGACATCGAACTATTCAGCAGGAATTTGAATAAGGTCAAGCAAGACAAGTATGATACTACAAATATATTCCGGCGGGTGCTTGACAATTGGACAGAACTGAAGGGTAACGCCGAGACGAAACGTAGCACTTTATTGAACATGCGGCCGGCCGCTTTCCGCGATAGTTATGCACCTTTTTCTTATAAATCACCAGCACAATTTGTGGATATGTACCTGGTCAAACTAACCTGTAGCATACTGCGTCGATTAACCTCCCAGGTACAAAGCGAGAAAACAGAAGCACTTAATGAACTAAGAAAGCATAGCAGCAAATTTCCCTTGGAGCCGGACAGTAAGGACGATTTGAGGGAAGAAGATTTTACCATGGTGCGTTTATCGTTTGATAAAACTCATTCCCAGAGAAGTTTTCCTGAGGGGACAATCGGGTCCGGCCAGAAGACAAACATTAATGAGGTAGATGTTGAACTTAAGCAGCTAAAGGAACAGGAAACACCAATAGATTATCCAGGGATCAACTTGAAGAAAATCGAACAAGTCTTTGGGGGGCTTCCTAAAAGTGGAAGTCCATGCTACTGCAGGATAAAACTTCTGAGCGAGAAGACGCAGCGTAGTCTTCTGCAGAAGGGCGAAGATTTCTTGTCTGATTATCTCACAGAATTAAGATTTGTCCAGGGAAGTCAGGAGAGCGAGCGGTTTAATACACGTTCGAGGGAGGATTTAAATTTATGTACAGTTAAATATCCCGGGCCAGAGCTCAATATCGAATTTTACCAGTATCCATCTGACACCAAACCGCGGAAGGTTTTAAAATTCTCAGAACCATGGGCATGTCTTAGAATGTTACGTCAGGGTTCTGACAATCAGAAAAAAGAATACATCAGGCTTAATGTTGACAGCAAAGAGGGTTTGGGGGGGATATTATATTTACACCTTGAATTCTTCAATGACATTGATTGCAAACAGCCGGTCGATGCGAATTTTATAGAAGCAATGACTGGTTCCTGAAACCGAAATATGGATAGCCGTTGATGCAGCAGATATTGATTTTGCGAGACGAAAGTATTGAGTTCTCCTCTTAAAAGATTAGCAAGGCGTTTCATTCCGAAGGGAAAGGATGCCTCATCCGAAAGAGTTTTTGTTGCCGCATTCGGCAAACACCCTGGTTGGGATGACCACATCGATGATATTGGTCTCGAAACAGACATTATTATCGCTGTAAAACGTATACTTTATGTTCAGGGCGTTGGCGGCAACATCGACTCCGGAAGCTGGGATAAGCTCCAGGAAAATCAGCCAATCGAAGAATTCAAACATGCGCTTGTATGGTGTATTGATGGTAACTTAATTGTTGGGCGCTTGTGGTCTTCCCGTGACGGCAAGGGACGCACAAGTTATCCAATGGTGGTTTGCGTTCAGTGTTGTCAATTACCACTGGAGTGGGTGCTAAAAAATATCTTGCCGCTTTTGGAAAGAGTTGAAAATACTTGTGCTGCAACGACTTCTGCGGCTGACGTCCGCTTGACCATCGAAAACACCCAAAAGGAGCTCCGCCAATTAACTCAACAATGTGAGCCTTCGCCCATTTTGCAGGCTGCCTGCACGGACGTAATGGCGAAGCTTATCAAGTACCCGGAAATGGGAGGCCCAAATCATCAAGGTCTTCTCCGTATCCTGTATCATATTGAGCGTGAAGTCGGACGAGATCATCTTGATACTCCCAAGGGCGCGAACTTCCGGCCAACCTTGCTTCGTATTCCCATTTCCCCACCCCCTTTAATAGAAAGTGTGCCTCTGTGGATTAATTTTTTGCTTACGAAATTTGGCATTAATACATCTGTTCTTATGCTAATGCCCCTACAAAAGCAATGGATGGACATCGTTATAGGTGAGCCAACACATTTGCAATTATATTGCCTGCGGGCTTCCCTCAGGGTGATTCCCCTTACGAGCAGTATCCCATATAACCTGAGTCCGGAGTTTATCGATCGAGCTAAACAGCTTATAGAGGATTCGCGAAGTGGTGAATGAGGCAGAGCTCCCAGAGGACGGCCGAACCTGTGTAATTCATTACGCTGTGCAGAGATGTGGAGCCTTGCCCGCTGTTATTTAATTATTCCAGAAATTTAACTGCTGCTTTGTTCAGAAGAACCTGGAGGTGGCCACAGGCTACTGCCATCGCCCGGCCAGTGGGGCGCTGGGTTCAGCTATGGATTGAAACCGTGCGACGCGAACGGCGTCTCGACCTTTGATGGAGAGTAGCGGGACGAGGCCCTTACCAATGAGAATCTCCATCGCCCGCTCAGTCAGGAATGTCTCCGCACAAGGAGTAACGTGCGTTTCGCCATTGGACTTATACACGTGCATGGGAAGACCCGTCAGCTCCTGCTGAAGCTCGCCCGTAAGGGACCAGCCGGATGTGCGAAATGCTGCGGCCAGCAGGCATGCGCAGACAATAGCGGGATTGCCCCATAGGTATTGTTCGTGGTTGATAACGGATGACAGCTCCTCAAAGTCGAACCGGTCGATGGATTCGGTATCCTTCCCATAAGGTAAGCGCAGCAGCAATCGAGGAATGAGTAAACCGATAGAAGCCGCCTCAGGCGAGTTACGAAGCTCCTGCCATAGCTGCGCGGCCACCGGATCAGTTTGCCATCGCCAGTTGTCCGGATCCGGCGTAAGAGCGATAGATTCACAATTCGCAAAGTGTGAACCAGCGGCGGCCAAGAAGGGCGCCCCTGCCGCTTGGGCCACTTTGGCAAGCCCCCGTAGCAGATTCACATCTTCTTTGGTCTTGTCAAACTCATAGCAGCCGACCAGGAGCGCCCAGGGCTCAGCACCTTGCATGCCAACACTCTGCTCGACGAGGAACCGATATGTGCCAGTTGACTGAAGCCGGTCCGCCGTGGCCAAATCGGCCGCTAACTCTGCCTTGCTTATGTCACCCACATAAAGTTTGAGGCTTTCATCCGTTTCCACTTGATTCACTAAGAGGTGGAGTGTACGCCACGCTGCTTCGAGCTTTTTGAAGTCTGGGTGATGTAGGAGCGCACGCATCTGACCGCTAATAGCCTGATCAACCTGAGCGACAAGCTCAGCCTGCTGCGGATGGGGTGCCGGAACAATATAAGGCTTGACGGCCTCATGAATGAGTGTCTCCAAGTCCACAAATTGCTTCGCAGACGCCGTTGGCCGTTGTCCAAGCAGCCGCTCAATCGTATCTGAATCAGACTCTTTGGACTCCGCTTGAATGTTTTCGGCTTCTGCTATCTTTGTCTGGCCGCTATCAGCTTCACCAGTCACCCAGGACCGCACTTCTGAAACCGCCTCGGCGAAAGTGGCGGGGTCCTGCAGACGCTTCCGGGCGGCCCTAAGCTTCTGGAATATCTCCAGCCTATCAAAGATCCTGTCTGGGTGAAAGTCGTCCAGCTCACAAAATCGGACCGCGATACGAGGTCCATCCTCGCCACCTATGGGAATATGAATCTCGGTACCAAGCTTCGTCGCTAGTTCCTCGAAGTTATCCACATCCACCGGAATTAGCCGACTGGAAGCTAAAGAGAGGCTTACTTCACTAAGGCCGCGATTGTCCCTGCCGCTGAAATCGGCCAGTATGGCTATGCGAAAAGGTATCTTATCCCGTGTTTTCGCAGGAGCAAACGAAGTTAATGTACTCAACTCAAACTCCATCTTTTCTGAAGAAAATTGCGTTGACATGGTAACCTATCTCCAAACTTAGACCCAACCCAACCGGGCTGTGTTCCAGAATTATCTTTGTTATTGTTCCTAAAAGTCGCCATCTTAGGCGACCCCTTTTAAGCTGTCGGATGACAGACTTTCTGATAATCGTAGCGGATTCAGGACAAA
>JBGVTO010000434.1:0-35093 GCA_041862635.1 Phycisphaerae bacterium
GGCGAGCTCGCCGAGCTTGATATCCCCCACCTTATGAAAAGCTATTATGACGGCGCTTTCGATGGAGTTTACCAGTTCTCTAAAGGATGGGGACATATCGAAGCACCATCCGAATTCAGGGAAAGAATACTGGAAATCCTTGCCGGTATAAGACAGGGCTCTTTAAATGTAGAGGACAATTCTATAGAAGACTCAAATGATGACAGTGCAAGCTAACCGACGGCTTCAACCTGGGAAAATGGGGACAGGGGCACGTCGGCCGAGGTGTGGATCCCTCGCAATGACGGAAGGGAGAGTGAGGCAGCTGTAGGTTTTTATACCGAAACCATATAAGTATAGTCCTGGAAGGATAAGAGAAACACGTATGAATAAATGGCGTGCTCTTGCAATTATCTGTTTAATCTCGGTGGCGACTTCGACAGTCACAGCACAGCAGACAGTCCCCCGGGTCCACCTCAAGAAGGATGATACATCATTAACTGAGTACAAGCTGGTTTGGTCGGATGAGTTCAACAAAGACGGTCGGCCAGACCCATGCAACTGGACCTATGAGCTTGGCTTCGTCCGGAATCAGGAACAACAGTGGTATCAGCAGGACAATGCTTGGTGCGAAAATGGTCTGCTTATCATTGAGGGACGACGCGAACGCAGACCTAATCCTCGCTACAGGCCCAACAGTAAAAGCTGGAGAGGGAACAGACAATATGCTGAGTACACGTCCGCAAGCCTGACGACCAAGGGTTTGCACAACTGGATGTACGGTCGTTTCGAAATGCGAGGCCGGATTGACACTCGTGCCGGCCTCTGGCCTGCTTTCTGGACGTTGGGTACTGAAGGGAGGTGGCCGAGTTGCGGCGAGATTGACATTATGGAGTACTACCGGGGAATGCTTCTGGCAAACGCAGCCTGGGGCTCAGAGAAGCGATGGGTGCCCAAGTGGGACGATACCCGCAAGCCCCTCACCGAATTCAATGACCCCATCTGGTCCACGAAGTTCCATGTATGGCGGATGGACTGGAATGTGGACAGCATCAAGCTTTATGTTGATGAGATACTTCTGAACACGATTGACCTCAAAAAAACTTTTAACAAAGACAAGGAGGGAAAGAATCCATTCCATCAACCACACTACATAATCCTGAACCTTGCCGTTGGTGGAACAGCCGGAGGTGATCCCTCAAATACGAAGTTTCCGGCAAAATTTGAGGTAGATTATGTTCGTGTCTACAAAAAACAACCTCAGAACACGGCTGCCGAACCAAATGCTCAAAAGGCCTAAAATTAAGGCCTTAACGAAAAACTAACCAGTAAATTAAACTTACCCTTGACATTGGCCGAGTATTATAGTAGATATATGGGTGACTTTTTAACCATAGTGATTAGGTTTGAATGTTATGAATAATATCATAGACAATGTGATTATTATAATTACTGCGGAGAATCTCAAGCTGCCCTGAGAAAGCTATATTTCGTGTACGAGAGCCTTCCAGAGCAGCGAACTTTGGAAGGCTTTTCTATTGTATTTTCAATAAACATTTTGAAAGGTTCCACTATGCACAAAACAAAAGAAAAACCCTGGCATGAGCAGGACAGTTTCTGGGAGACATACGCTCCCGTGATATTCACCAACAAAATAATTCTGGCCGCATCACAGGAGGTGGAGCAGCTTATGAACTTATTGAATTTACAAAAGGATTCGATGATTTGCGATATGTGCTGCGGCGTGGGCAGGCATAGTCTGGAGCTGGTCCGAAGAGGGTTTAAAGTCACGGGTGTGGATAGAACCACGAGCTACCTTCAGGAGGCGAAGAAAAAGGCGGATGCCGAAGGTTTAGATATTCAGTTTATAAATGAGGACATAAGGGATTTCTGTCGGCCGGACTCTTTTGATGCCGTGCTCAATTTATATACGTCATTCGGATATTTCGAGAAGCGGGCCGACGAAAAAACCGCGCTGGAAAATATATATAAGTCACTTAAAAGCGGCGGTAAGTTAGTAATTGAATTAATGGGTAAAGAAGTGCTGGCTCGAATCTTCCAGGAACGGGACTGGCGAGAGGAAAATGGCATCATCCTTCTGGAAGAACGAAAAATCAGCGAGAACTGGGACTTTATAGAAAGCCGCTGGATTTTGATTAAGGATGGTAAAAAGTTCGAATGTAAATTTTATCCGAGACTTTATTCTGCAGTTGAACTTTGCGAGTTGCTCAGAAGTTGTGGATTCGGCCGGGTAGACACTTACGGCGGCTTGGATGGTTCGCCATACGATCAAAAAGCCAATAGGCTGGTTGTGGTCGGCTGCAAGTAAGTCATAAGGGTAGTACGATATGACAATGGGATAAATGCATTGTGGACTATTGACAGAAATTGCAAATCCATTTAGCATAGAATTTAGTTATTTTTATGAGGACCGGTTAAATGTCTGAAAAGGAAACAAAAGGTTATCGTGATACATTGAATCTGCCGAAGACTGGCTTTTCGATGAAGGCGAATTTGGTTCAGCGTGAGCCACAGTTGCGTAGGCAATGGGGGAAGGAGAATATTTATGCCAAAATCAGAAAGGCCCGTGAGGGTGCGCCTTTGTATATACTGCATGATGGGCCACCCTACGCCAACGGCGATATTCATATGGGGACCGTCATAAATAAGGTTCTTAAAGACCTTGTTGTTAAGTACAAGACAATGGCTGGCTTCGATGCTCCTTATGTGCCGGGCTGGGATTGTCACGGCCTGCCCATAGAATCAAAAGTGGTGGCGGAGCTCGGTGAAAAAGTCCGTCAGATGACAAAGCTCGATATCCGCAAGGACTGTTTCAAATATGCCCGCAAATATGTCAAGGTGCAGAGCAGGCAGTTTCAGGAATTGGGGATATTCGGTGATTTTGAGAATCCGTATCTTACGTTTAAGCCGAGCTATGAGGCGGGGATTCTGGAGGTATTCGCTACGCTGGTTGATAAAGGATTGGTTTATAAACAATTGAAGCCGATCCACTGGTCGATTGGCTGTGAGACGGCGTTGGCTGAGGCGGAGCTGGAATATAAGGATATTTCGTCGCCGAGTATCTATGTGAATTTTCCCGTTGCCGGGGAAAGTATCGGCCGATTAGTCGAGTTTGGCCTGATGGATGAGGGTGAAACGCAGAATGCGAAGGTCTGCTTTATGATATGGACGACTACGCCGTGGACATTAGCGGCTAACCTGGCGATAGCGGTGCATCCTAATCTTGATTACACGGCGATGAATTATGAAAAAGACGGCGAAAAGTTTGTCTCGTTAGTAGCAGCTGAGCGTATCGAGGCGGCAGCTGCGGCGGGCGCTTTTGAAGAAGGACAATACAGCATCAGCGAAAAGTCGGTCAGAGGAAGTGAACTTGAAGGGCTGCGCTACGAGCACCCGTTTGTGGAGAATAATCCAACGGACAAAGATGCCTTTATGGTCATACTCGCCGAGTACGTTACGATCGAAGATGGGACAGGACTTGTCCATACAGCGCCGGGGCACGGGCTCGAGGACTTTATGTCAGGGCAAAAGTATGACTTAGCCATTTATTCACCGGTGATGGACGATGGACGATATGATAATACGGTGCCTGAGTGGCTGCGGGGACAGAACGTTCTGGAAGTTGACAGTGTTGTAAATAACGATTTGAAGGAAAAAGGTCTGCTTTTCGCCGAGGGTGAGATTACGCACAGTTATCCGCATTGCTGGCGGAGTAAAGGGCCGGTGATTTTCAGGGCGACGGAACAATGGTTTATTAGTGTCGATAGAGAGCTGCCTGATGTGGGTAAGAGCTTGCGTGATTTGGCGCTGGAGAGTGTGAAAAATGTAAGATGGATACCAGCCTGGGGCCAGAAGCGCATCGAAGGAATGCTTGAATCCCGGCCGGACTGGTGTATCAGCAGACAGAGAAGCTGGGGGCTTCCGCTTCCAGTTTTTATCAGCTCCGAGGGAAAGACTTTGTTGACAAAGGAATCGATATTGGCTGTGGCTAAGTATATCGCTGAGCATGGCTCGGATAGCTGGTTTACCAGTTCGCCATGGGAGATTCTCGGCGAGAATTTTGAACTGCCGGAAGGTTTCATACTCAATGAGCTGCGGAAGGAAGAGAATATTTTTGATGTCTGGTTTGAGTCGGGCTGTAGCTGGTACAGCGTCTGTGTAAAAGAGGCCGGCTGGTCTGTGCCGGTGGATTTATACCTCGAAGGCTCGGACCAGCATCGGGGATGGTTTCAACTGTCACTTCTGCCG
Organism: Phycisphaerae bacterium; assembly: GCA_041862635.1. Taxonomy (GTDB): domain Bacteria; phylum Planctomycetota; class Phycisphaerae; order Sedimentisphaerales; family Anaerobacaceae; genus NIOZ-UU13. The sequence continues at coordinate 4,249 of JBGVTO010000434.1, forward strand.
GGGATTGGGGCAATGGGCGAAGCGCCGTTCAAGAGCGTTTTGACGCACGGCTTTACCGTTGACGAGAAGGGAATGAAACAGTCGAAATCCTTGGGTAACTATGTTAATGCGCAGGAAGAGATAGCAAAATACGGTTCGGATATCCTACGGCTGTGGGTCTCAAGTGTAAACTATCAGGAAGATGTAAGGTGCAACGATGAGATAATTGGACGAACGCAGGACGCCTACAGGAAAATCAGGAATACGCTCAGATACCTGCTCGGTAATACCAACGATTTCGACCCGAATGTCAACGGTGTTGCTTACGATGAGATGTTTGAGATAGACAAGTGGGCGATGCAGCAGTTGCAAAAGCTGATTGCCGGTGTTACCGAGGCGTATGATAACTTTGTCTTTCACAGGGTCTTTTCGCTTCTATATAACTTCTGCACGGTCGAGATGAGCAGTATCTATATGGATGTGCTCAAGGATAGGATGTACTGCGATGCGGCGGACAGTTTGTCGCGGCGCAGCGCCCAGACGGCGATGTATAAGATTTTAGATTCTCTGGTTCGAATGCTGGCACCGATATTAGTGCATACGGCGGAAGAGGCCTGGAACGAGATGAACAAGTCACAGGAAAAAGAAAGTGTGCACCTGGCCTTAATGCCGAAAGTCGATGATTCGATTGATTTCGCTTCTGACAAGCAGCGGTGGCAGAAGCTGATGGGGCAGCGCGATGAGGTTTTGCGGGTCCTTGAAGGTTTGAGGCAGGAGAAAAGGATTGCAAGCAATCAGCAGGCGTGTGTCACTATTTACTGTGATGATAAAGATGCGAGTGTTTTTAATGATTTTGGGCTTGAGCAGTTCGCGTCACTTTGTATTGTAAGTGAGGTTAAACTCGTCAAAGCGACAGGCGAGACTACAGTCGCGGCAGAAAAGAGCGGCTATAATAAATGCCAGCGGTGCTGGAACTATTGGCCAAGCGTCGGGACCGACAGTGAGCATCCTGATTTGTGCGAGCGATGTGTCGAGGTAGTACACTGACTGACACGGACTATTTTGGACACTGACTGTCACTGACTGACGTGGAGTTTCACGTTTTATTTGTTGGATTTCAGAGGCATTTTCAGTTAATTCCAACATAAGTGGATCTGTGATATTGATTATTTTTTTCTGCGGATTGTGTTGTCGTTCCGACAACGGCTAAACAATCCCTCAATCGGATTGGGCGGCCACATTGGGCCGACTCTACATTTTTGCTTTTAATTGTTCGCAGACCTTTTGATAAACTTCATCGAGAGTTATGGTATCGACATTGTGCTTTGGGTCGGTGCTTTTTATCTTAAGGCCTCTATTAAATGGTTCACGGGCTACGAGACATTCACTTCTTTCGTATGGGGCTATCCTGGCTGGGTTTGACCAACTGTACATTAAAACCAACGGCGTGCCTAAAGCCGCTGCGATATGTCCCGGGCCGGTGTCATTGCTTACTACCAGTTGGCTTCCTTTCAGCAGAGCAATCAGTTCACCCAGGGAAGTTCGGCCGGCAAGGTTAGCAATCGGGACGTTGGCCAGAGTTTTTAGTCTTTCACCAAGAGAGGCTTCGTTTGAAGAGCCGATGGCAATTAGAGACAAGCCATACTGTGACGAAATCTTCTCGGCCAACGCGGCAAAACGTTCGACGGGCCAGCGTTTATCTTCGTGCGCCGAGCCCGGCACAAGAACCACATAATTGTCCGGCGCAACGCCGTGACTTGTTAATAACCTGCCGACTGCCTCGGCGGCCTCGGGGTGGTGTGGCAATACAAACTGTACACTGAGGTCGGAGGCACCGGCAGCCTGGATTATCTTTAAGTAGTAGTCAACCATGTGAATACAATCCTGCGTCTGGGTGATTTTGTGGGTGTAAAAGAAAGGAGCGAGCTCCCTGGCTTTAGACATTCCATAACGTTTTTTGCATCCTGAAAGCCAGGCCAAGGAGGCGGTCCTGAAAAGGCCCTGGAAGTCGATTACGGCATCGAATCTGGCACGGCGGAGTCGCCGAATAAGCGAGACAAGGCTGCCAGATGCACCGGGGTGAAACCAGGCCTTGCCGAGAAACCTGCGGTCGAAAGGAATTATCTGGGTCAGATGAGGATGATTTTCAAGAATTGCTGCAAACTCGGGGCGGATGAGCCAGCTAATTTTCGCATCGGGAAAACTTTTGCGCAAAGCCGTGAGGGCCGGCAAAGCTAAGACTATGTCACCCAGTGAGCTGGGCTTTATAATCAGGATGTTTTTTAGACCTTCTGACATAATGAGCTTGTATCCGATATAAATCCGAAACAATCTTTTCCTAAATCCGAATATCGAATTCCGAAATCCGAAACAAATCCAAAATTCAAATGCTCAAATTTTTAAAACTTACTATTTTGGTCATCCCTCGGCTCTGCTCGGGACAGGTTATTGTAAACGATGGACTGATATGAGGCAATTGGTTTTGTTCTGATTAGTTCCGAGTATAGGAAATTGCTGCAAGTGGGTTGCATTACTGCGAGCGAGTGTGTTATAATTACGGCAGACAAGCATACCAGCGAAGCTTATTGTCTTTGAAAGAGAAAGGCAAACATGATGCGCAAAGGAAAAGGCTTTACCCCGTTAGAAATAGGAATTCCCAATTGGGAAAGCAGAGGATTTCCCGAAAAACACGGGGAAACAGACGTCCGGCAACGACACCGGAGTTTTCTAACGGGATTTACCCTAATAGAGCTTTTGGTAGTGATTGCCATTATCGCATTATTGATGGCGATACTGATGCCAGCACTACAGCGGGTAAAGCAGCAGGCGGCAGGGGTTGGGTGTAAGTCGAACCTGAACCAATGGGGCCTAATATTTGCCATGTACACACAGGACAACAACGGCTACTTTTATAACGGACACCTTCACGGTTCGTCATCGGGCATGGGTAATGGAGAATGGTGGCGGGAATGTATGCGGCCTTTATCCAAGAACAAGAAGATGTGGCTTTGCCCAACGGCTACAAAGCATCGTTCCACTGCAAGTGACCAGTCACCGGCAACAGGTCCTTTCGATGCGTGGCGAGTACCTGCATCCCAGGGTGGTGACATTGGCAGTTATGCTCCGAATGGCTGGATGTGCAATCCGAGACCGGGATTATCGAGCCTGTGGGGACGTGGGCCGATCGAGAATCACTGGCGGACACACCAAGTGGCAGGTGCCTATAATGTGCCGGTGTTTACCGAGGGCTGGTGGGTGGATGGGTGGCCCAAGGAGACGGATGAGCCATTTGAGTTCGAAAATAGCACACCACTTTTGGGAGTTAATGTGCAAGAAATACAACGTCTTTGCGTCAACCGTCACGGGGGGGCGCAAAATTGCCTGTTTGCGGATTGGTCTGTCAAAAGAGCTGGACTCAAGGAGTTGTGGACGTTGAAATGGCACCGCGAGTACAATACAAATGGTCCCTGGACTAAGGCCGGCGGCGTTCAACCGTCCGACTGGCCCCAATGGTTGAGGAAGTATAAGGACTACTGAAAAAAGGGTACAGGAAAGGCACAGCATTATGCGCATGCGAAACGGATTTACCCCGTTAGAAATTGAGATTCCTCATCGGGAAAGCCGAGGCTTGCCCGAAAGACACGGGGAGGGACCCCGCTTCGCGGGAAGCCAAACAGACGTCCGGCAACGACACCGGAGTTTTCTAACGGGGTTTACATTAGTAGAGCTTTTAACGGTGATTGCGATTATTGTGTTATTAATTTCAATATTGATACCCGCACTTCAGACTGTTAAGAGACAGGCGAATTCGGTTGCCTGTCAGTCGAACCTTCGACAATGGGGGATTTATCTTTCGATGTACACGGAGGACAACAAGGACAGGTTCTTCACATTGCTGCCCGACGAAGGATGGCGTTTCTGGTGGCGGTCGCTGAAGCCATATTACCGTGACAGTAATGATCTGTGTTTGTGCCCGATGGCCACAGTGCTTGTGAACCCGGCTGGTAGGCCGAATACAGCTACAAGAGGTGGAAAATCCCTGGCCTGGGGCAGGTATCCGGGAGAGTATCGCGATCTTTATGGCAGCTATGGCCTGAATATATGGGTTAGCGATAATAGGTGTGTGAACCCTACGTGCTGGCATCAGCAGTGCTGGAAAACCATGTATGTTAAGGGTGCAGGCAATATACCTTTGCTTCTGGATTGCATGATGCCGGGCGGCAGGCCGGACAACCAGGACGGACCTCCGGAATTTGAGGATTTGCATGCGGGCATGACCGGGAGTTGCTGGATGTCCCATTTCTGCATCAATCGGCATGAAGGGTCTGTTAACGGCATTTTTATGGATTGGTCTGTCAGAAAGGTCGGGCTCAAGGAGTTGTGGACCTTGAAATGGCACCGCAGCTACAACACCGCCAATCGCTGGACTACAACCGGCGGCGTTCATCTGGATGACTGGCCGGAATGGATGAGGAACTATAAAGACTATTAAAGACGAACGCCGAAGAAAGGTGCAGCATTATGAGCAAACGAAAAGGATTTACCCCGTTAGAAATTAAGATTCCTGGCCGGAAAAGCAGAAGATTTATCGAAAAACACGGGGTAACAGACGTCCGGCAACGACATCAGAGTTTTCTAACGGGGTTTACCCTGATAGAGCTTTTGACGGTTATTTCCATTATTGTGTTGCTGGTGGCGATATTGCTGCCGACCCTGCAGCGTGTCAAGAAACAGGCAAAGGTGGTTATTTGTCAATCTAACCTGAAGCAATGGGGGACTATCTTTACGATGTACACGAACAACAACGACGGTCTTTGCCCCAGACAGAAGTTTCTTGGCCTTGCCACGCCTGAGCCCTGGATGTATATCATACATGACTACAGCACCGATAACGAAGGTATATACTGTTGTCCGGCGGCGACTAAGGTTGCAAATCCAATCGCCCAGGACAGCAGCAGCATAATAAGGTCTCCTCGAATAGCAAATGCCGATGTAGCAGGCAGCACATTCATAGCCTGGGGTAAGATTACGTTCAAAATCGAAGGCAATCAAACACCAGCTTACTACGGCAGCTATGGAATAAATAGCTGGCTGTCTTTGCCACAGGAAGGGGGCAACTTTATCGTTGGGGTTGGGCAGTTCAGGGACACCCATGCAAATTGTTTCTGGAGTACAAGTAGTGTTAAAGGTGAAGGCAATATACCTGTTTTCCTTGATAGCTGGTGGTGGTGTAGCTGGGTGAAAGATATTGACAGACCACCGGAATATGACTGCCAGAAAACGGAGTTTCCCTGTGGATGTCGAGATTCGATACGGCGTTTCTGCTTCAACCGTCACGATGGGTTTGTAAACTCCGTTTTTCTGGACGGCTCTGTTAGAAAAGTCGGGCTCAAAGAGCTGTGGCGATTGAAGTGGCATCAAAACTTTAATACGAATTCGGTTCCGCCATTTTGGCCGGAGTGGATGAGAAAGTTTAAGGATTATTGAAAAGAGGTTTTTTGCTCGTAGAACCGAAACAATATATAAGCAGAATATCGTCTTAGCCTACAAGCCCCTGCTTTTTTCCTCCTCTTGGTCCTTAAACAAGCAAGGGCCTTTATGTAAACCTCTCTGCTTTTCCAAACATTTAACCAGCTTTTTTCCTTGATTTATAGCCGCTAATATTGTAAAATAATACTATATTTGGTTGACTGTCTTGATGATTAGATGAGGAGGAGAGATGGAAAGGAAACAAAAGAGAACAGGAATAACCGTGGATGTATTGGCTTTAGCCGGCATCCTGATTTTTTCATTGTTGGCCATAATTAGCATAACATTGCTTCTGTAAAAACGCCCCTCAGCTTTCAATTTAAAACTCTTCAAAGACCATTTAAATGACGGAATCGTCTTTAGGGGTATCTTTTGAAGTCTTTTTTTCCAGAAACCGCGCTTAAAATTCGCTGAGAATAGCGGTAAAAGCGTTATATTCAGAAAAAGCGTTACATTCGGTATTACCGGTGGCACATATATATAGTCTTTGCTATTTCATTTTCCAAGGAGGGAATTAGGTAGTACGGTGTATTGAAGATACACCAATACGTAAGCCTCTGCTTTACTCAACATTCTCCTCCATAAAGCAGGGGCTTTTTTGTCCGCTATTTATCTTCCTGAACCTGCGCTTATTGCCAATCGTATAATACTATGGAGGGACGTGATGCGGGCCGAGCTGGACTACCCCACCTCCTCTCTCGGCCCACTCTTTTATGTGCAGACAATAGATAGACCGGCCTTCATTATTCTTACCGCTTGTTTATGTACGACCAAACGGTAATTATGATAAAACTCTACCAAAGAGACGATATAACAAGCATCCCAAGACATAATACGACTTCATAGGATTTCTTTATCAACCCCCGCATCTGTTCCCCCTTAAGCTCTCTCAAGCTTGTGTTTTTGAAAAGTTTTACCCGGAAATTACCTTGCTCCTCTTCTAAGCTTTCCAGGCGAAAATCCCCATATATAAAGCATAACTTATTTTCGTCGAGTGACAAGGTCCGGAATAATCCATGTTTTCGTAGATAACTTTGTATTCTGTAGTAATCTATACCAGAAGTATGTCCGAGAAAGACTGACTTGAGGTTTGCGAGCATTGCGCTTGCAGCCCTGTTTTCATTACCTAAGCCAGCCCACACAATCTCACAGCCCCTCATCTTTCAATTTCAAGCGCTTCAGAGGTCGTTTAAATGACGAACCCTACTAATATGGTAGATTGACCATATACTTTGAGCTTGGATGATTTAGAATAATATTCCCGATGCATGTACTCTTACTGAAGAAATTCCTTAAGTCTTCTATTTTTGGGGTCGATAATCAATTACGAATGTAATGGTTGTATTGAAAATATTGTCCGGTAAAAAAATTCCTTTAAGATGCATAAAGCAAATTAGTGAAAAGGGGTCCATACAATGCTTAAAACAAAAGACATTATGAACAAGAAAGTAATTTGCGTAAAAAAGGACACTCCTGTAATTGAAGCCATAAGAACTATGTCGACAAACAACATTACCGGCGTCCCTGTGGTCGAAGACGATATGACCCTGGTTGGGATTCTTTCAGAACAAGATGTGCTAAGATTACTCCACACCCATAAAGACGAAAAAGACAGGACAGTAACTACTTTTATGACACATCCTGCTATCTACTTTGATGAGAAGGAACCTTTGCTGGATGTTTGCTACCGTTTGAGGGACAACTCTATCAGAAGAGTGCCGGTTACATCCAGTGGCAAAGTGGTAGGCGTTATCAGCAGGTCAGATATCCTTAAATACATTCTTCAACTATGTGATGAAGATGCCGTTCCAGCCGTCGTTGCCTCGAATAATACAGAACGATAGATAACATCCAAATAAATTTGTGCATGTGTTTAGAATGACAAACGGATGCTTTCAGGCGTTTATCTCCCGTCAGGTTTCAATTTGCTCTGTAGAAAACATTATAGATGTTATTTTGAGCGAGCTGGGAGACCAGCCAAGGTGAGTTGACATATCTGTTTTTTAATAGATTTCTCTACTTCGCCCCGCACCAATTGAGATAAGGCACGGTTTGAATGTTGATGTCCAGTGGCTTATAGCTGGTGAGAGACAATTGGTGCGGGGCTCCGGTCGAAATGACATGTGGTCTTTTCTACAGAGCACTTTCAATTCGAAGCGTCTTACAAGCCATTTAAACGGAGAACTGGCCTTGCAGTCGCCGCGGCGCCCAGCCAGGGAGGGGTAACTGACATCCCGCAACTTAAAAAATCAGCCGATAACTTGCATTATAGCGACTGAGTGTGCTATAATTATGTCACACAAGAAAATCAGCCGGACTCATAATTTCGGGCGAAAAATCTTGGTTTGGAAGAACCTTCTTCGAAAGAGAAGGGCAAAAGCTATGCGCAAAGAAAAAGGCTTTACGTTAATAGAGCTTCTGGTGGTGATTGCTATCATTGCGTTGTTAATGGCGATATTGATGCCGGCGTTACAGCGGGTGAAGAAGCAGGCACAAGCAGTTAAGTGCCGGGCTCACCTTAAACAGTGGGGTGTTATCTTTGCGATGTATACCGGTGAAAACGACAACAAATTCATGCACTGGGATGCAGGCGTATGGGTAGAACCGCTAAGGCCTTATTATAAAGAGGGTGGTGAGGGGATGCGTACCTGCCCGAAAGCCACAAGGAGTCTTGAGGAAGGAGCTTTTCCTACGTTTGCCGCGTGGGACAGGGTCAATCAGTATACCCAGGAGGAGGAGGTTTATCGCGGCAGCTATGGTATCAATAACTGGCTTTATGACCGTCCGCCTGGCGCAACGAGCTCAACTCTTATGTGGGGCAATCCCTCTGCGAATAATTGGATGACTACCCAGATTAAAAATGCCAACGATGTACCGATGTTTCTGGATTGCTGGCGCTGGGGTGGTGCTCCGTATGATACCGGGGATCCGGCTTCACCGGCCGGTTGGAACGAGCCTTCGCCGTCGGAGGACATATTTACGGATGGGTTTGGGCGTTTCTGTCTGAATCGGCACAACGGGGCAGTTAATGGTTGTTTCGTAGATTTTACTGTAAGAGCGATAGGGCTGAAGGAATTGTGGAGGCTGAAGTGGCATAGAGTATTCAATGTACATGCTGTACCGCCGGATTGGCCGGAGTGGATGAGAAAGTTTAAGGACTATTAGCCAGGCTTCGCCTGGAAATCCTGAATTGGGATATCGAAATGCGAAATAAAACCGAATTGATCAAGAGCGAAATTCAAAATAATGGTCGCTCTCATCCCGAGCGCAGCCGAAGAGCCTATCTTGAACTTGCCGAAGGGGTCTGCCTGCGAATGAGCAGCACGCATCGTTCGCGGCCAGAGGTCTCGACTCCGCATTGCTCCGCTCGACATGACAGATGGTGTGTCGCGCTCGACCGCAGAGCTTTTACGCTAATAGAGCTTTTGGTGGTCATTGCTATTATTGCGTTGTTGATGGCGATATTGATGCCGGCACTACAGCGGGTCAAGAAACAGGCGAAGACGGTGGCGTGCCAATCCAATCTTCATCAGTGGGCAGTTGTCTTTGAGATGTACGCGGGTCAAAATGACGGGTATTTCTGGAGCGGTGATTTTAACAGGGGTGGATGGGAGCAATATGCCTGGGTAGGGCCGCTGCGGCCTTATTATAGCGACGAGAAAGAAATGCGTTTCTGCCCGACGGCTACAAAACTCAGGGAAGAAGGAGCGCGTGACCCGTTTGCAGCGTGGGGGCCTATGCGTCAGACCGGTGACCAAAGCGGCAGCTATGGAATGAATAACTGGCTTTGTAATCCACTGCCGGAGGTTGAGTTTATACATGGGCGCGAGGCAACCAAAGATAACTGGCGGAATGCTTATGTTGACGGTGCAGGTAATATACCTCTGTTTCTGGATTGTGCGTTTGTTGAGGGCAAGCCGTACGATTTCGATATGCCTCCGGAATATGACGGTGATATATCAACGTATTTGGTAAGCGCTTTACAAACTATCCTTGTTAGGACTTATGGAATGTTCATCAAGATACTTGTCGTAGGTATCTATAAGTCTCTCGTATAGTTCTTCATTCGTACTAAAGTCAACGCATCCTTCAAACGAGATTTCAAACTTTCGCTTCCTGCCATATAGACCATTACAGCTAACTGATATACCGTAGTCATTCTTTTTAGGATTGTCTGAAAACAGGAAATACAAAAACTGTCGTATTTCCTTATACGTCAAATCTCTCCAATCCTGTGATGCATATTTCTCAAGTAACTCCAATCTCAAAACATCTATCTCAGCTTTGCTGCTTACTAAGTCCGGCATATTAGCTAAAGTCTGTTGAAGCTCATCAATCCGTAAAGTCAACATCTCTTTTTCTTTGATAAGTGTAGTTTGCTTGTCGAGCAGCAAACTAACATCAGCACCTTTTGCGATAGCGTCAACTAAACGATTGATTTGTTTCTTGTTAGCTGTTAGCTGTTGCTTGGTTTGATTGATGTCTTCCAAAAGTTCTTGCCTGTCTGAATCATCTGGCATTGCGTTTTCGATAGCTTGGTTGTAAGCTGGCTCATTCAAAAAGAATGTGTATAGGTAGTCCAGTATCACTTCTTTAATCTTATCCTCTCTAACAGATTGAAACGGGCAGCTTTTGTGTCTGTCATCTGCATAATACTTGTCGTGTCGATAATAAACTACTCCATTTTGGTTTTGTGCGTATAGTGAACGTCCACAGTGTTCGCACTTTAGGAAGGAAGTAAAAAGGTGCTGACGTCTGTGCTGTTGATTCCAAGTTCTGTTGTGTTTCAGTTTATCCTGTACTCGTTTCATCAACTTAGAGTCAATGATTTCAGGTACAGCAGGAACAGGAACAATAATATTGAATTCAGAATGTTTCTTGCTTGTAAACCTTGCTTGGTAAATTCCAGTTAGCTGTCCTTCCCTTATCTTTCTCGTTATTGACATTGGTGATGGATAATGGTATTCCAAAGCCAATGACTTCATCCCTTGTCCCTTAACGTATTTCTCCAAAATCTCTTTTAGACGTTTTCCCTCTGCATTGACAAACCACGTTTCGGTTGTCTTGTTGTATCCTCTGCCGACTGGAAGTTTTGGTGACCAGCGTTTTCCTTTTTTGGCTTGTTTAATCCTTCCACCTGATGTTCGTCTAACAATATTTATTTTTTCCTGCTCAGCCATTCCAGCTTCAACGTAATTACTTATAACATTTTGGTCGTCAAAATTATTGAACGATGAGCTTACCGAAACTATGCTGACTTGATATTGCTCTTTCAAAGTTTTGGCATTGTAGAGAATGTCAAGTCCGTCCCTTGCAAACCTGTCTATCACAAATGGTACAATAACATCAAACTTGCCTAACTCTGCATCTTTCAACATCCTTTGAAATGCTGTTCGACCTCTCACTGATGAACCCGACTTGCACTCATCAATGTAGTGACGTTTGAATTGCCAGTTTTTATGTTTGATAAAAGATTCAATTGCTTCTTTTTGTCTGGCTATTGATGTGTTGTCTCTTTGGCTTTCACCAGATGTTCTGCAATATCCAATTGCTCTGAGTGTTTTGAGCTTGGATGTTTGGATTGTTCTCATTTTCTTAGCCTTTCAATGGTGGGGCTTAGGTGTCCATTGTTCGGCTAAGAAAATGAACACCGTCGCCCCATAAGTTTTTTATTATCGGAATTTTAGTATTTCAATCATAGTTGATTATAGCACTATAAAAGTATCAGTGCAAGTAAAAAATAAAAAAAATAAAAAATGCCCTTATCTCCGCAGAGTATCAAGGGCATTTTACTTAGAATTATAATTCCAAAGCTGCCCAGCTATCGTCTCCCTTCTCTAAACCGGGCAGCCCTCGAAAGAAGAATGGAGATTCTGCTTTCCTTTGTTTTTCGTCATCGCAGACATCTCCAAACCTATGGAATTACTTGAAAAGGAGGTAAAATGAGTCCTGCTCGATTTCACGCTTTCGACACGTCAACAGACGCTTGAATAAGGGCATAGGACGCTTGCCAGTCACTTTTACCAACTAAATACGTAGTTTGACTCTAATCCACTGATTTCAGAGCGGTATTCGCTGTTCCAGAGCGTTGCAGCGATTTATTGATTTATTAAAGAGCAACCCTGTAAAAAGTAGGGGGGTAAATTTTACAGACAAATTGGTGTACCATTCGCAACCATACCCGGGCCAGTTGGGATTGTACGTTGTCCAGTCATTTGTAAACGCATAAGTTGAAGCAGCATTTGAAGACTTTGCATCGAGCCGTGACAATAATTCTGCAAAATTTGTTTTCCAGTCTTTTCTCGTATTCGAGATTCAGCAGTTAAAGCTGTGCGTAATTGGGTGTTGATGTCGTTTGCTTTTTTGAGAATGGTAATAAAACCCTTGCTCAGCAAAGTTACCTCGTTGGCGATTTCCTGTTGTTCTTCAAGCAGCTTATCTCTTTCGGCCTGTGCAATTCGTGCTTGCTCTGCACTAAGATTTTGTTGCAATAGTTCTAATTCAGCAGGTATACTTGAGAGCGTCATCTCAAACTCGAAAATCTGGCGGTCGATTTTGCCGATTTCTCCCATATTCTTGTTAGCATTTTCAACAGCGAGTCTCGCACGTTCTTTCCTGAGACTATCTATCTCTTTACCCGCTGAACGTTGTTTCGCGGTGGCATCTTGAATCTGCTCTTGAATCTCAGCCACGGACTTTTGTTTTGTCTGTGTCATTCTGATTTCTCCCTTCAATTAGTTAGATTGGTTCTTTTTTATTTTTTAACTCTTCGATATACTTTTTACTACCGGGTATTTTTCTCAGCTTTTCAACATCAAGAAAACCGCTCTTGCAACTATTGAGAATTTCATTTTTGAGCAGCTCAAAACGCTCCTCTTCAAGCTTTTTGAGAGATTCTTTAAGCGTTTGTTGAGCTTTCGCATTTTTCTTTACCCTCTTGAGATAGCCCTCTACTCTTTTGATTTGCTCCGCGTTTCTTCTGACAGCATTGACTTTGTCTTGCTCTACCTGTATTTGCCCGCTGCCGCCGCCAAGACGAATCGACAGCATCGTCTTTCTAAGGTTTTTCGCTAAAGTCATTTCGATTGTCCTTTTTTAAGCAGCTTTAGTATTTGCCCAACCGGCCATACTGAAGCCAGAAAGCTCACCAACTTTTACTTGCCGCCATATCTCGTCATCTCCGATTCTGACCGTTAATACCCAGCTACCTTTCTTCACAGATTTGTTTTCGATAGTCAAATCAACAGGAGCAAGGTAACTTTCCAAGATTTTAATTTTCGCTGGGTTGCCCGTGTGGTTAATTTTGAACACTTGACCGCTTTCCATAAATTCATACGCAGCTTTTTTTATTTCCTCAGCAGTGGCCTTGTCACCCTCAGAATCTAATGTATTTGGCTCATATACGATTCCGCAGACAATATGCTCATCGCTTTCTTTCTCAATAGCAAAAATAGGTACTTTTTTCTCAAATCGTTCTTTATTATCAGATTGTGCTAAATCTCCAGTGATTGAAGGCCATCTCTGAGCTTGCTTCTTTACTCCTTTTTTGTGAAACCAATCTAATATACCTTCTGCGATGTCACGATGTCGGGTTTCTAAGTCAGGATTTAAGACGGTCTCAAGGTCATCTACTATGTCACCTATGAGAGTCGATAGAGACGATAAAGAATTGTCATTGTCGTTCTTTGTGATAGCAGCTTCTTGTTCATCACCCTTATCAGGTTTGTGCCATTTAGCAGTAAATGGATTGTATTTGTCACCAGAAGCTTTTTTCTGAAGACAACCTGTAAATTTGTTACGTTCTGTTTTACCCATTTGTTCTCCTTTTTTAATTTAGATTACTCTTATACCCATCATTTCCTCTCTTGCCCTTTGCTTTTGCTCTTTTTCCTGCAGCTCCCGCAACCTCTCTTTCATTGTCGGCAAAGCGTCATTCCTTCCCGCCCAAAAGACGCGACCTATTCTCTGACTACCTGTAAGAAAAAATTTCATCGCTGCTTCGGTCGCCATTGCAAGTGCAATCGCAAAATCAATTTTTTTAGAGCGGTTCGTCTTAACCAATCGTATACCTTGAGCGTGTTCTTTAGTTGACGCAGAGAGGATATGCTGTCTCAAGACTGTATTGGGATATAGTCTGAGATTGCCACTGTACAAAAGCTCTGAGAGCGACGTTGTACAACTTACCATATTTGAAACAGTCTGTGCAAATTCTTCAATCCTGATTCTGTGCTCCGTAAGGATTTGTGCTGTTCGCAACATCGCATACGGGTCGAAATAGCAAGTTACGATTTTATAGCGTTCATTCCAAGTAAGCATTGTTCGTTCGATTGTCTTCTCGAAATTTATAATTTTTCCTCGAGGTTCGAAAATCCGATGGTCTACTAATCGTAATCCTCTTTTCTTGGTTTCGTCTTTTGCAAGTGCTACGAGAGCTGAACAATCCCATTTGACACCTGCATCTATTGCACAGACGATTCTTGTACCTTCAGGAGCAGTTGGCCTCAATTTCCTGTCAATACATAAATCCAAGACTTCTGGTGTAATAAATGTATTGATTGCACTACTCCATTGATTTTCGTGAAAGCGAAGATAAGCATTCGGTGACAAAATCTTGCGTTGATGTTCTAAGTAATTCGTATTCTCTACCCAAGGAATTCCATCGTAGTTTTCTTTCCAGAAAAAATAGAACAAGGGGTCTTTTTCTTCTAAACCTTGCTCGATATTTCTACCTCTGCAGTACCAACGCCACAAATGCAGATTTTCGCTTTCGTCTTCTTGATAGCCTGCTGTAGTAACAACAAAAGTCAAATGTTCACCAACTGGGTTTGTTGTCAATTCGTCAAGAGTTCTAATTGAATTCTCTGTGCGAAAACTCCAAGCTTCGTCAATTACAGTCAAGTTAGGTCTGAGACCTGCTACACTAATATCGCAGGGTAACACTTTTACGAATGAGTCACCGTAAGTAATTGTGTCTTTAGTGATTTTACATTTCTTAACGAGTAGCGGGTGCATCCTGACACTTTGCTTAAGTGAACGGAAAATCACATCTTTACCCGCATCGAGGTCAGTGCTCAAGATATAGTTTTCGCTCATCTTGACGTTAGTTAGATAATAGAGCAGAACGCCCGCAGCCAATTCGCTCTTACCAGACTTTTTTACAGAACCGCAGACTGCAAGTTTAGGAACTTCTGAGTAGAATATGTCTCTTAGTACTTTTCGCTGCCAGTCGAGCAGTACAATCGGTTTGCGGGTTTCTTTTATGAAAAAGTGATGTTTTAAGAATCTAACAATATCATAATTGCTATATTGGTCTGGATATCTCGCAGCCTTAGACAGACCAGAGCTTTGCAAAGCTCTTTTACGCCAATTTGAACGGTTCGAACCAGACTTCAGATTACTAAGCTGGTGACTGCGGGCTTCTTTAGTATTACCGAAATAACTCGATTTACTTCGATATCCTTTAGTTTTAGCCATCAGTGTTATCTCTTAGCTCATATCCTTTTGATTCTAAGGTCGGACGATCTGACCAAGCGATTATTCCGTATAAATAAGTACTTTGCTATTGGATTCAGCTTTTTCTTGAATATTGAGCGTCTGCTCGATTGCAAGACAATCGCTGCAAATCGCTTCAATTTCGTCACCTGTACCTTGCCGGACAATGCTTTCGCTCGAACCTATCCAACAACCGCACTTATTACAAAAATCTGAGTTCATTAGTTAATTACCCTCCTTTTTGATTGAAAAGGGAGACGTTGTTTCAGAGCGGTAAATCTGTATTTTATTAGACGCAAATTCGATTATCAGACTCTCATATAATATTCGTATTTTTGAGCTAAAAACAACGAATGACTGCAACTTAACCAGCATTATAAGACGCAAAGCTTGTTTTCCTCGTTCCAAAGCTGTTTTCAGTATCGGTACTCGTGGAATCGCAAGGAAATTGGAGAGGTACGGATTCATACAATTCAATACATAATACCTGCAGGCTTGACACATACGTATATATATTGCTCTTAGTGTCTTATAGTTATTTTTCATCGGTTTTTGACTTTTTCTTTATTTTTTAGATTACTCACAATTTCATCAGAGTACTCGATATAGTTTTGCTTTTTGTTTTACTTTACAAGCCAAGCTACAATATTTACATTTATGTATACCCAAACGATGTTTGATATTCTGTAGCGAATTTTCCTATCTGTTTTCACAGGGATATCAATACAAAAACCTTTACCAACACCAGCAACCTGTACAAAGTTTAATGATTTAAGATATTCACCGGTGTATCCACTTGCAGCAAAACTAACTTCTCCTATTTCAGCAGAAGATTTAATTGCACACCATAAAGTCACAGAAACAGTACCCACAGGAATTTTAGTGCTTAAGTCTAAATCGTGGTAGTTGTAGTCTTTCGTAAAATCAGTTTGGGTAAAATCATAGCTTTGTTGGTCGGGTTTAGCTTCAAACCTAAGAACAGCAGGTTGTCCATTTACAATTTCCATTATAGTGCTCCCTTCCAAATGATTTCTAAACCCCAAGTTTTTGATTGTGTGTTTGGCCAAGTAAACTTCAAACTATCTTCTTCTCTAATATCGTGCTCTTTCGTTGGCTGATAAACAATGTCTTGCACACCGTTCATATCTTTGCTGTAAAGTTTGACATTGAACGCAGAACCTTTACTTGATTGAAGTTGGATAACAAAGTTTTCCGTAGCTGTTGCATATTCATTTAAGTGCAAACGCACTTCTTCAAATGTAAACTCTTTATTCGGAGCAAACGTATAATCCATTGCTCCTGTACCATTATTACAAGCGTGTTGAGTGTCTATCATTTTATGTTCTCCTAAAAATTAAATTATTATTTTTCTGGTGACTCTTTTTGTTATATCTTGCTTCTGCTTTCTTCAATTCTTTGCGAATCGAATCTACATATTTGGTAATCCGTTTATACGCTCTCTTTTGCTTTGCTGTTAGATTTTTAGGTATCGGACTTTTATAAATTGAAAACAAAATGTCTGGTATAATGTGTTGTAAAAGCGGTGAGCGAGTAGATAGACCGTAAAATAGTTGCAACTCTTTTAGAATCCTTTGCAATTCAGGATTTGCTTTGAAGGTTGCTCTGCCTGACCTATCCATGATTAAAACTCCTTTATTTCTTGTAAAATAGTTTCATATTCTCTTTGTAAATCCTCACACAGTCACGATGGCCTTGAGGATTTTGACGTTTGATTCTTTTAATCAGATTGGTGCACACTCTCTGCCAAGCTTCTTTGTCGCCAGCTTTCTTCGTATCCCAATGGCAGCTTCGGCAGAGCGTAATTATATTGTCCGGATGATTGTTGTGCCGGTCATCATCTATATGGTGGGTTTCAAGTTTCCGTTTCTTTCCCCTGTTAGTGTATCCACAAAGCTGACATTCAAAATTATCCCTGCGTCTAATTGATTGCAGATATTTCCCTGTCAATTCAGGTGGATTGTAATTAAAGGAAACGCCGCCTTTGTAATTGTGTCTCTGTTTCCTACGTTCTTCAGGATTTTCAAATCGTTTCCTTGCTGCAATGCTCAACTTTTTGCAGATTTCTGCTGAACGTTTTTGAATTCTTGCACTATGTCCCTTGATGTATGTAGCCCATCGCTTTTTATATTTATCCCATTTTACAGGTTGACTACAACCGCATTTGCAAAGTGGTGGTGTCTGCTCTCTCAACAACCTTATCTCTTCGCTTGAGCGTGGACTTTTTCTTTTTTTCATCACTTATAATAAAACTCCTATCTTTGAATCTTAAATCTCATTACATAAATTATTACGATTTCGTCATCAAAGGTCAAGGAAATTTTAAGGACAATCTTTTTAGCGTCAACTCAACCTTTGTGATGGCAATGACTAAGCCTTGAAAAAAATATATGAAATCTATTATAAATTTTGTTGATTACACTCTGAGCGATTGAGTTTCAGCGAATAGATATAAAAAATAGGGTAGCTAAATTTAGCTACCCTATTTCGACCGTTGCGGGCTACAACAGATGGTTCTATATTAGTAATGACTATCCACCAAATTTGGGGTCTCTATTATAAAGTTCATTCAAAGCAATCGTACCTTCTTTGTAGAGTTGTCCGTGCTCGCGGATATCACTTTCAACAATCACTGCTAAAGTTGCATCACTTAAGCACTCAAGTCCCTGTGGTGTTGTCACACTTTCATCTGTGTGCCCATATTCATCGGTCATAATATAATCAACATGTCTGCGAATCGGAGTTTTATCTTTTCCTTTGTTACGATGTTTAGACCAGATATGACCTCTGATACCAGCAACAGTATTGACTCGATGATTACATTTTTTACATTCATATTTGTTCTTTTCCATTTTTCCATCCTTTCGATTAGTTATTCTTTTGCTTCATTATAGTCATTCAGCCGTTCCAATTGCTTTTTGATTTCCTTGAGTAGTAGTAAATAACTCTTGACTTGAAACGCTCTGCTGAAAGCCCAAGCTGCAAACAAAATAGGTAACAGCCCAATTGCGATTGCAACGCATAGATATATAAAGCTCCCAATTAGTTCCATAATATTTCTCCTTTCATTGACTTTAAGTTTCTTCAAGCAAAATGCCGTGTAAACTTTCTACAGTAAGGTATCGAGCATCATGAGGAAATTTCCGCACGAAATCAGTAAGCACATTGAAGAAAGAAATCAAAATGTCCGGCTGGTTTTGCTTTAACTTTTCAAAGTAACGAAGCCAAACAATGTCAACTTTTATTTCATCAGATTTTTCTTTGTTCATAATTTACCCTTTCAATTAAAGGGAATGAGGCTGTGCTATAGTTGACTTATTCAGTTGCAGGAGCGGAAAGCAACTGTGAAAAGCGAGATAGTGACATCATCTCATTGCGATTAACACCACAAAGATTTGCAGAGGTGTGATGAGTCAACTGTGATAGCGATGTGAACCTCATTCCCAAAATTAAGATTTCGGCCTGGTTATGATTCAATGATTATCCTTTCTGGTATGCCAAATAAAAAATGGCATCGCCGGTTATGCTCATCTCAGGCTCAGCAAAGCCCTCAAGAGACACGCTTGGCGATGCCCGATGTCGTGAAACAAAGGGCACCGATTTTTATATGCGTTCTCTTAAAACAACTTTGCTGATTTGAGATGAAACGCCTAAAAATCAAATGCACTACGAATTTTCAAACAGCATTTGAAATATATAATAATCTGTAATCGGTATCAAGAAAAATAATAACGAATTCAAAAATTTTTTGTGGTCTTTATTAAGCGAAACTCAGACCTAAAAAAAGGCTGTAGTAAAAACTACAACCTTTGCGGCACAGCAAATTGATTGCTTTGTTACTTTAGAGCGTAGCCATCCTCGCTTTTTACAACTACACCCTGCTCAATCAGCTTGTTAAGGTGCTCGTAGCAAGTCGAGGTAATCTTCGCTTCCTCTCTTATCTGTCCCATCTTCTTCGCCTTTTTTGACAATATTGCATTGACTTTTGCGTTGGTGCTTCCTATACGGCTACCGAATTTGTCTTTCTTGACTTCGCTCTTAGCTTTCTTCTCGGTGACTTTCTTCTCGGTTTTCTTTACTTTTTTCTTTGATTTTGCCATTTTCCTGCCCTTTCAATTAGGTTAATATTTCGGTTATTGCACACTCCACAAAGGATACTATGGATTTCATAAAACCAAAGCGAAATCCAAAGAAAATAAGCTGATTTAGTCTTATTCTATGTATCCATAGGGTATAATCGCTCAGAATCGCTGTCCAGCCCTCAGATTATACGTCTGAAAGCTATTGAATCGAGCAGCAGAGCTTTTTATCAGACTATTTTACAGTTTTGTATTTTGAATCCGATAAAACTGCATTATCCTTTGGATAGATAGCGATATTCCGATAATTGATGGAATGAGAGGGTGAAAAAATGTCAATCAGCTTACCAAACAATAAGCTTGAAAAGCTTGCGAGATATAACTTACTGGTTAGATTGGGAAGAATGACAATTGAACAAGCAAAATCAGCATATAAAAACTATATTCGGTTAACCAAAAGTACTAATGCAATAAAGTACTAACGGTTTTTCTCAAAACCACGTCTGTTAAAAGTACTGTAAGTCTTTTTTAGATATAAACATATTGACTTCGATTGTCTGTCTTGAAATGCAAAAACCGTTAGTACGAGAAACCGTTAAAACAAGCATATAAATATCACTAACTATATTTTTTAATCCAATCTACAACTGTTGAACGAGGTACATTCACTCTTTTTGCAATATAAGTAATAGTTTTACCTTTCTTATATAACTTTATCACTGTAGGTAGTTTTTTATCCCGTA
Organism: Phycisphaerae bacterium; assembly: GCA_041862635.1. Lineage (GTDB taxonomy): Bacteria > Planctomycetota > Phycisphaerae > Sedimentisphaerales > Anaerobacaceae > NIOZ-UU13. The sequence goes on from JBGVTO010000434.1 coordinate 24,089, forward strand.
TTTTCTTCTTATATCCGGGTGTTTTCTTTATTGGCCGACCACCTTGATTGCCTTTCGCTTTTTGCCCCCATTTAGATTGATAGCTTCTTACTTTTCTTGGTGACATATCAGGATGAAGCAAAGTTAAAAGTGGTACACTATCGACCAATCCTATTAGTTTTTCAAATTCAGCTTCTGTAGGTATTATATCTGGTTCTTTAGTTGTAAAATATTCATTCCGTAGAAAGCGGTCGCTTGATGCCGATACAATAACTGTTGTTCTTTTTGTCTTATGATTTTTTACCTTTTCTACAGCAAATACTAAAGCTAATCTGTCATCATTCAAAATACAGCCAGAGCATATCTCACGAAAACGGCCAACAACAGGTATATTACGTTTTTTGAGTTCTCTGCGTAGCAGCTTTTCGTATGTGTTAAGGTTGTGTTTATACCCCTGCGTACGTTCTGAGACTCGGCAATATATTATTGCTTGTATATCTGGATGCTGTTTATAGTACTCATCGAGATGATGCAAATAGTCACTTGCTTTAGCGGGTTGTGATTTTATCCACCGCCGTTTAACGCCTGCTACTGTTCGCTTTGATTTGTGCTTTTGTTTTGCCATAATCCGATTTTCCGATTACCCGATTTACCGATTTTTATAAAAAGCAAAGTGGCTCAGTCGCCAATCGGGAAACGACCTACCCCTAAGAGCTTACCTCCGAAGCTGTCGCTCTGCTCGTTCACTACGCATCAGTTTTATAAATCCATTGACATTGCTCATTGTAAATCCTCGTTAAGCTTTGCCATCTTTGAGAGTGCGTCCATCACATCTTCTGGCTGGAATCGCTTTCGACCAGAAACATCAAGGAAAGGTATTCGTTTCTGTTTGGCCAGTTTTCGCAAATAGGTTTTTGGCAATCCAAGGCTTATTGCCAACGCTTCGAGTGACAAATATTGATTTTTCATAATCACACCTAATCAAGAATCTAATCAATTATCAAAAACACTTCTACGCTCATATTATTGCAAAAATCGCTTCTAATCTGAAAAAAATCTTCCCATTTTGTAAAAATTTTTTACCCTACACTATTGATATTGATTGTTTGAACGGAATTGAGAATATATGACCTTGTTTGTTTAATAAATCAAGCGTTTCTGTATGAACCGACACGGTGAATACGCAAACGGCGTCTTTCTGGACTTCTCCATCAGGAAGATAGGCCTTAAACAATTGTGGACTTTTAAGTGGCATCGAAGCTTTGACATAAACAACTCGTGGACCACAGCCGGTGGGATCCAGCCGTCCGACTGGCCGGAGTGGATGAGAAGGTTTAAGGACTACTAAAGAGCTTTCCGAAGAAAAAGCTATATTCGGGAAGGACAAGTATTTTCAATGGCAACTGTGGTCGATGCAGGCATTTTTAACGGTAATTTCTTCCAGGCCACCTTCCTTATATTCCCTGATTGTCTCCTCTGCTGTTTCAGCCTTTGTTCTATAAGCCTTGAGCCCACCTTGCCTGAGCTTCTGGACTGCTCTGGCTCCCATACCTACGCAAACGACTGCATCAAGATCTTGGTCATCCAACACCTTTAGCGGATGACACATACCATGGCTATGATGCTCGTCGCTATTGCTGATAACCTCAAAGACTTCTTTGTCTGAATCATAGATTAAAAAATAGGGAGCGCTTCCAAAATGATAATTGACTAATGCTCTTAGTCCATCGTTTGTTTGTACAGGGATACATATTCTCATTCCATTATCCTTCCACATCTACCTCTGCCACGCCCGAAGCGCCCACCTGCTCTTGCCCAACCTCTATCCTTCGGTGCCCTATGAATGTTGGAACTTTTGCACTGAGGGCACTCATTAGGTCTTCCAGAACCATAAGGCAAGGTCCACTCGTGGTTACACTCATAACAGATAAAACTTCTCTCAATCATTTCTACGATACCTCCTTCCACCTTTAGGGCTTTGGCGTTTACTAAACAATCTGCGATTTTTTTGTGTGCGGAATTTATAATATTGCCGAAAGTTTGTCGGGAAACATTCATCTTTTTGGCGGCATCTTCCTGATACATATCTTTTAGGTCGGCAAGGCGAATCGCCTCAAGCTCGTCCAGCGTTAAATTTACTTCCTGTAATAAAGCGACAGGTATGCCTCTCGGTTTGAAATAGTTCGAGCTGGGTCTGCAACATATTTTTCTACGTCTAAATGGTCTTGGCATATAAGGCTCCCAAATAGTTATTGGCATATGCTAATTATAATATAACACGCTTCTAAGCTTATGTCAAGCCACCAAACAAAAAATATTGAAATTTCTTTTTGAGTGGTTGCCGCCATTTTTTCGTTAGACATATCCCGATACAAACAATAATATGATTCCAAGTTACTTTGTAGAAAATTCTATTTGTCATTCTGAGTTCGCTGCAGGCGGGCGAAAAATCTCTAATTTTTCGACACAAAGAGATTCTTCACTTCGCTACGCTTCGTTCAGAATGACAATCTTTGCATTCTTTCAACAATTTAAGATTTGCTCTATGGCTGAAAAAGGTAAATATGTTTATGATTGGCCCCGGCCGATGGTTACAGTCGATGCGGTGGTTTTGACCAAAACAGATGACAAAATTAAGGTTCTGCTTATCAATCGTGGAAATGAGCCATTCAAGGGCATGTGGGCACTGCCGGGTGGATTTGTGGGAATGGATGAAGAGCTTGAGGATGCTGTTGTTAGAGAATTAGAGGAAGAGGCGGGACTTACAGGCATTCGATTAGAGCAGATGCGTACCTACGGCACAATCGGCCGTGACCCGAGGGGCAGAATGATTACAATAGTATTTATGGGTATTGCATCAGAAGAGCAAACCAAGATAAAGGCCGGCGATGATGCAGCCCAGGCACAGTGGTTCGACATAGAAGAACTTCCGGAAAATATGGCATTCGACCATAATGAGGTGGTCAGATTTGCTGTGGAGAAACTAAAAGCCTCAAAGTAGGTATCTTAAATCAGCAAGAAAGGTGGGGCAAGCCCCACCATAGGGATTAGATTGACGCAGCCTGCTCTGCAGGCCTCGCAATGACGTTGTGTGAAAGCTTTTAACAAAACAAGAAGATGTGTATGAATCAGGATGTTGATATAACGATTGATTTTGCGGGGATTCGGCTGGCGAATCCGGTGTTTACCGCTTCGGGGACGTGTGGGTATGCCGATGAGTTGGCTGATTTTATGGATGTCAATTGCCTCGGCGGATTCATTACAAAAAGTATTACTCTCAAACCGAGAAAAGGCAACCCGACGCCGAGGATTGTCGAGACCGATTCGGGGATGCTTAATGCGATTGGATTGGCCAATATCGGATTAGATAAATTCATCGAAGAAAAACTGCCTATTCTCGATAAGATGAGTGCCGCTGTTTTTGTTAATGTAGCCGGCCAGACTATTGATGAATACGTGGCTGTGGCGCAGCGGTTGTCCTGCGGAAAAGCGATAGCCGGGTTCGAATTGAATATTAGCTGTCCCAACGTCAAGAAAGGTGGGATAAGTTTCGGCACCGAGCCTGAGCAGGTAACGGAGATTACTTCGGCGGTGAAAAATGCTGTCGGGAAGAAGGTTCTTATGGTCAAGCTGTCCCCTGCCGTTACTAATATCAGTGTAATAGCGCGTGCAGCGATTGAGGCAGGTGCCGATGCACTTAGTCTAATCAATACCTTTACGGCAATGGTTATCGACATTGAAACCCGCAAGCCTGTTCTGTCCAACAGGACAGGTGGGTTGTCGGGGCCTGCGATAAAGCCGATTGCAGTTCATCTGGTCAATAAGGTCTATAATGAAGTTGCGAAAAGTCGCGGAATACCGATTCTGGGCATAGGAGGAATCAGGACAGCTTCGGATGCCGTCGAATTTATTATCGCGGGGGCGTCGGCAGTAGCTATCGGTACGGCGAATTTTATTGAGCCGGGATGCGCGGCGGAAATTATCGAAGGCATAAAAAAATATTGTGTTCGTAAAGAAATATCAAATATCAAAGAATTGATTGGCTCACTTTTATAGGAGAAATAATTATGGCCGACAAAATGTTTCATATCGAAAGAGTCCTGCATAAGCTGTCTTTCACTGCTGCTATCCTTGTGTTGTTATTGATTGTGCCGGGCCTTGCAGCAGGACAGGAACTTAAATTAGATGAACGGCCTGCCGAGCCTGGTGAATGGGGTTACCGCCCTGCCGCCGGTGCGGTCTCGCAGGTCAATCCGCCGAGCTTTAGCTGGCGGCCACAAAAAGACTTGACATGGGAAATAGAGTGCGCACGTGATTCAAGAATCAATGACATTGAATATCGTGTAAAAAATCTCGATTTCAATGTTCACTGTCCACCCGGCGTTTTCAAGCCGGGGACTTATACGTGGCGCTATCGTGGAAAAGACAAGAACGGCCGTTATACGAACTGGAGCCAGGGACGAACGTTCACTGTTGCAAGTGGCGCTGTAGATATGCCGCTGCCGGCCCGCAAGGATTTGATTGCCCGGATACCAGAAAGCCATCCGCGGCTTTTTATGCGTCCGGAAAACCTCGGGCGACTGCGGGAGCTGGCACGGGGCACAATGAAGCAGGAGTATAACAAACTCGTTAGTGAATGTGAGAGGATTATGGCCAGGCCGCCTGAGACCGAGGAGCCGTCGAAGTATCAGAAAGATTTAGTGCGCGGCAGTGAGGCCTGGAGGAAGATTTGGTGGGGTAATCGCACATATACAATCAGAGCGCTCAACAGTGCGGCGACATTGGCTTTTACCCGGCTGCTCGGCGGGCAAGAGAAATACGGCCTTGAGGCCAAACGCATTCTGCTGGAATGCGCTAAGTGGGACCCGAAAGGCAGCACCGGCTACCGCTACAATGATGAGGCTGGTATGCCCTATAATTATTACTTTTCGCGCACCTATACTTTTGTTAACGACCTGCTGAGCGAGCAGGAAAAGAAAATCTGCCGAGAGGTGATGAAGGAACGCGGGGAAGAGATGTATGAGCATCTTTGTCCGCGGCATTTGTGGCGGCCATACGGCAGTCACGCCAATCGGGCGTGGCACTTTCTTGGTGAGATCGGTGTCGCCTTTTTGGGTGAGGTCGAGGGGGCCGAGGACTGGGTCTGGTTCGCAGCGAACGTCTTTTTTAATGTGTATCCGGTCTGGTGCGACGACGACGGGGGCTGGCACGAGGGGGTCAGCTACTGGTCCAGTTACATTGGGCGTTTCACCTGGTGGGCTGATGTGATGCGGGAGGCCATGGGTATCAACGCTTATGACAAGCCGTACTTTTCCAGGGCTGGCTATTATGCGATGTACCTGATGCCGCCCGGCAAGGTTAGTGGTGGATTTGGCGATGGGGCCAATCGCAGAAGGGCCTCAAGCCTCGTGCCGCTGCTGAGCCAGCTTGCGGCGCAGGCCGGCAACGGGCATTGGCAGTGGTACGCGGAGCAAATGGGCGGCCCCGAAGTGACATCGGGATACATTGGATTTGTCCGCGGAGCCCTGCCGAAGGTGGATTCCAAACCGCCTGATGAGCTGCCTATGTCCAAGCTCTTCAGTGGGACCGGTCAGGCATATCTGAATACGACGTTGGAAGATGCAGAAGAAGATGTGCAGGTCATTTTCAAGTCGAGCGATATGGGTACTCAGTCGCACGGCAACGAGGCCAACAATTCGTTCGTGCTATGGGCGTATGGTCAGCGGCTGCTGATTCGAACCGGCCACTATTATAACTACGGTGGTCCGCATCATCGTGACTGGATGTGGAGCACGCGCTCGGTCAACAATATTACGGTCAACGGTCAAGGCCAGCGCAAACGTAACGCCAATGCCCGGGGCAAAATTGTTGCTTTCAAAACCACGCCTTCGATGGACATTGTTGTCGGCGAGGCTGGGCAAGCCTATGAACCTGAGATGGAGCGTTTCACGCGGAGCATTATTTTTGTGAAGCCGGAATTAGTTATTGTTTACGACCGTTTGGAGGCAGGGGAACCGGCAACGTTCGAATACTGGCTGCACGCTATCAATAAGATTGACGTGGATGACCAGCACAATATTCGCGTCCAAAACGATGACGTGGTTTGTGATATTGATTTTCTAACACCATCAGGTCTGACTTTCAGCCAGACCCCCCAGTACGACCCGAATCCTATTCCGAGTATCAAGCTGCGGGAGTGGCATCTGACGGCGACGACGGAAGGAAAGAAAAGACAGACGGAGTTCGTAACAATATATCGTCCACATCGTCTCAAGGACACTGTACCGGACGAATCAAGTCTGGAGCGGATTGAGGGAGGTTACTTGTTGAAGGCCAAAGTATCCAACGGTGAGCTCTCAGCGCTTCTTCCAACTTCCGACGATATTGCATTGAAAGCAGACGGTCTGGAAAGCAAAGGTGCAATCAAATGCCGGCTGGAGAAAGTCGATGGGCAGGTTCACATAGTTGGACTTGATGAATAAAAGGAGTGAAGTAAGATGGCCAAAGATATGGAACAATTATACAATGAAAGAATGAAGCGCTACATTACGGCAATGCGGAACGAGAAGCCTGATGTGATTCCGATTCGGCCTTTCGTTGCCGAATTCACAGCCAAGTACGCCGGCTACACCTGCCAGGAAGTGGCGCATGATTACAACATGGCCTTCGAGGCTGCCGTGAAGTGCGCGAAGGATTTCGACTGGGACGCTGTTGTTCCAAACATGGTCTATGTCTGGACGGGTCTGGCGCAGGCCGCCGGTTTGCGCTACTACGGCATCCCCGGTATAGGCATCCCCCACACGGTCGGCTTCAACTATATCGAGCCGCCAGAAGAAGAGGCGTTTATGAAGGCGGATGAATACGATGAGCTGATCGATGACCCGACCGGCTTTCTCTACAACACCTGGCTGCCTCGAGTCTCCACTGAAATCAGCAAGATTGGTGAGGCCTCGACAACCCGCAATAACCTGGCACTGGTCAAGAGCGGTATGGCTATGCTGCAATACTTCTACGCCTTCGGCCCGCAGATTGCGAGACTGCGAACCGAATGCGGTACGGGGTCTGCTATTGCAGGCATCTTCAAAGCGCCGTTCGACATTATCGCCGACAAAATGCGAGGCTACTTGGGGCTGGTGAGTGACATGCAGACGCAGCCCAAGAAAGTACTCAAGGCCTGCGAGGCGCTAATGCCACACCTCGTCAATGTGGGTCTGACTACCGCCGATGCGAACAAACAGGTACCCATCGGCTACTGGATGCATCGCGGGTGCGTGCCTTTCTTCAATCCGAAACAGTTCGAGTCCCACTACTGGCCCACACTCAAGCCCTGTATCGAGGAGTTCTGGAAAAACGGCCACCAGACGCTTTTTTACGCCGAGGGCAGGTGGAAGCATCACTTTGACACCTTCCGCGAGCTGCCCGACCGCAGCATCGTGTTTCACTGCGATCAGGACGATATCTTCGAGGTCCATCGCACTCTGCACGATAAGTTCGCCATCAGCGGCGGCATCCCGAACGTGATGTTGGGCTGGGGCACACCTGAGGAAGTACGGGAGTTCTGCCTGCGGGTCATCAAAGAAGTGGCCCGGGATGGGGGTTATATCATGGACGCCGGCGCCATTATGCAGGATGACACCGATATTGAGAACATGAAGGTAATGAATCAGGTGTGCCGTGAGTATGGTGTCTATGCGTCCGGCACCTATGAGACACCGATCGATACGCCGCCGTGCGATTTGCCCACATCAGTGGAGTCGCGCAAAAAAGTGAAAGGCATGGCGGGCCGGGCGGCGCCGCCAGTGAAACCCGGCGTTTGCTTCCCCTGGGAGCAGCGAGTCAAGGATCTGCCCGAAATCACCGGTGACAAGGCAATGATCCAGAAAATCTGGGAGGACATTGATGCCCTTGGATACACATATATCTGGCAGTGCCTGCTGTCATTCTGAGTTTGTGATTCCTGTTTGCAAAGCACAATATATACGGCAAAAGTACAACATAATCGGAGGATACACTATGAATCGGAGGTGGCATTTCACTCGCCGCGACTTCTTGAAAAAGGCAACAGGTGTTATTGCATTTCCGTATATAGTCCCTTCATCAGCGCTGGGTAAGGCAGGGGCTGTCGCGGCAAGTAAACGAATTACGATAGGCTTTATCGGTGTGGGTGGTCACGGCAGAGCGGTTAATCTTAAGAACTTTCTGGGCAATGCAGATGCTCAAGTGGTCGCTGTTTGCGACGTCGATGCCAACAACAAAAACATAGCACGCGATATGGTGAACCAGAAATACAGCAATAAGGATTGTGCGACTTACAATGATTTTCGGAATATCATCGACCGGGATGATATCGATGCCGTGATGATTTCTACGCCCGACCACTGGCATGTTCCAATTTCAATAGCTGCGGCCAAGGCGGGAAAAGATGTAGAGTGTGAAAAACCGACATTGACAGTTGAAGAAGGCAGGGTCCTCTGTGAGACGATGAAACGCTACAATCGTGTCTTTCAATGGTCCACGGAAGACAGGTCGGTTGATGTATATCACCGGATGTGTGAGTTGGTTCGCAACGGCAGAATCGGCAAGGTGCACACTATCCGAGTTGAGCTGCCCAGCGGGCCGGATACACCAGGAGACCCGACGCCTATGCCAGTGCCGGAAGGTTTTGATTATGAGATGTGGCTGGGTCCGGCACCGTATGCACCATATACCAAAGACCGTATTCACTGGAACTTCCGCTGGATTCTCGATTATTCAGGCGGACAGTTGACAGACTGGGGGGCGCATCTTCTCGATGGTGCACAATGGGGAAATAATACCGAATATACCGGGCCAGTGGAGGTCGATGGCAAAGGTGTTTTTTGCAACGAGGGACTCTATGACACGGCCAAAGAATATAGAATCGAATATAAATATGCCAACGGTGTTAGATTGATAGTGACGTCGGGCACACCGAGCCTGCGATTCGAAGGGTCCGAGGGATGGATAGGTAATGTCGGCTGGAGGGCGAAACTCCAGGCCGAGCCTAAAAACATTCTGGATTCGGTGATTGGCCCGAATGAGATTCACCTTTATACATGCCCGGCCGGCGAGCAGCGCAATTTCCTGGATTGCATAAAATCCCGAAAGGACTGCTACTTCCCGCCGGAGATAGGGCAACGGTGCTTTACAATCGCCCACATCGGCAATATCTCGATGCTCTTGGGACGAAAACTTAAGTGGGACCCAGACCAGGAACGCTTCATAAACGATGAGCAGGCCAACCGGATGCTGTCGCGGTCGATGCGTAGTCCATGGCACTTATAGGATTGGCTATTTTATATTGACTATTGTCTATTTGTCTATTGGTTATTGAAAAAGGGAGGAATTATGAAAGCTCAAAGCAAAAAGATTTTTGTAATTTTGCTGCTTATTGGGATTTTGTGTTTATTACCGGCAGTAGATGCCGGTGAAGAAGATGTACATAACAGAGTCAGTCTAACGAGCAGTGATTTTTCTCAATGGCGGACCAAAACAGGGCAATGGGAGATTGTCGGCGATGCTTTTACGAAGCCCGACAACGAGAAGCTGCTGGGCAGTAAGCCGGGGACGGGAGTAATTATCAACGGGCCTACCGGCAGGACATTCCATCTTTTCAGCAAGGCAGAATTCGGTGACATAAAAGCCCATATCGAGTTTATGGTTTCCAAAGACTCCAATTCCGGTATTTATTTTATGGGTAGATATGAAATACAGGTATTCGATAGCTGGCGAAAGAAATCAGAGTATCCGGGAATTGAGTGCGGTGGTATCTATCAGCGCTGGGATGATAACAGAACCCCCAAGGGTTTCGAAGGACATTCTCCGCGGGTCAACGTATCGCGAGAGCCGGGACAGTGGCAGACATTTGATGTTGTTTTTCGCTCCCCCCGATTTGACAAGAAGGGATATAAGATTGCCAATGCCAGGTTTGAGAAGGTTGTCCAGAACGGGATAGTTATCCATGCGGACGTCGAGTTGAGCGGGCCGACGCGGGCCAGTGCGTATAACGATGAAAAACCAGCCGGGCCTTTGATGCTGCAGGGTGACCACGGGCCGGTGGCGTATCGCAATATCCGGATTGAGCCGGCTGGGCCGAATCCGTTCTTTGCGATGGATACCGGAACAAAAGACGACAAACATAAAACCGCAAAAGAGCAGGTGGAAATGATCAAAGAATTAGGATATTCAGGAATCGGATGCACGGCCGGCGAGGGACTCGGTGAAATGCTCGAAGAGCTGGATAAGAACGACCTGAGACTGTTTGCGGTTTATCTTGGTGCGAATACTGACGCAGAACAGCCCAAATACGGCCCGGAATTGAAAGAGGCAATCGAGGTATTAAAGGGGCGCAACGCGATACTGTGGCTTTTTGTGCAAAGCAAGAAGCTCAAGCCGTCCTCGCCGGAAGGTGATGCGCGTGCTGTGGAAGTCATCCGGGAGATCGCAGATATGGCGGCTGAATCCGGAGTGCGGGTGTCCCTGTATCCACATACAGGCTTCTGGGTAGAGCGGGTAGAGGACGCAATACGGGTGGCGAAGAAAGTCGACCGCAAAAATGTGGGAGTAACTTTCAATCTCTGTCACTGGCTGAGGACAGACGATGAAAAGAATATGAAGTCGCTGATAAAATCGGCAATGCCATATTTGTCTGTGGTCAGCATCAATGGTGCTGATAGTGGAGGTAAAGATTGGAAACAATTGATTCAGACGCTGGACCGCGGCTCCTTTAATATTCTACGCTTTTTAAAAGTGCTGAAGAAATCTGGCTACACCGGCCCGATAGGACTACAGGGTTATGGCATTGGGGGTGACGCTTACGAGAACCTGAAACGTTCGATGAGCGCATGGCGCAAGCTAAACAAGAAGTTAGCTGCCAAGGAAAAATAGCTCAAAGTTTTTCGTTTATAAACTAACGATGATACAAAGAACGAGCCCAGCATAAATATGACCCCGTCGCAAGGAAGGCCGTGTGGAAATGTTGATTCGAGCTTCCGTAATATCGATGAAA
>JBGVTO010000435.1:0-4026 GCA_041862635.1 Phycisphaerae bacterium
CGGTCTTGTTTTTCAGCAGCTGCTCGGCCAGTTGCAGCTGGTCTTTGGGTACCTGGCCATCGGTGATATCCTCAAAGCAAGGTTTAGGGTTCCGCAGCTCCTGAGCATAGTGCAGCCGGATAAGCAAGAATCCCTTCTGGTAGGCCTTCAAGGCAACCAGGTATTCCCTGTTGTGCATGGTTATCTGCCCGATCCCGACCTTCTTAGTCTTACGCATGGCCTTATGGACGATGCGGAACGCTTCCTGGCTCATAGGACCATCAGGGGCAACATAGTATGCGGCATCTATGTAGACCGGCTCCAGTTCGGACTGATTAACGAACTGGATAACCTCAATGGTCCTGGTGCTTTGAAGCTTAATCTTTTCCAGGTCCTCTTGCTCAATAGTGATGTACTTTCCCTTCTCGTACTCATAGCCTTTGGTGATCTCGGATCTGGCCAGCTTACCGTGTTTGGGACAGCAGGTATCCAGGTGGATTCTGCTCCGGCACTGCTTGTGCAGTTGATTTAAGGCCAGCTTATTAGCGCTGCCGACGGCAGTGTAGAGCCGGACTGGAAAGCTGACCAGCGAGATTTTTGGAGGTAAAATAATATGAAACCCGAATTCCAAAAATATCTTGAAGATATAGGTGTGACTAAACCCTTAAAGACAAAAAATCTAAGATAAAATCCTGCGGCTGCGAGGCGAAAAGAATTCTTGCCGAGCGAAGCTTGATATTAGAATATTACAACTCGCTTGATTGGGCGTAGCTTAAGATTGCCCTCCTCATTTGACAGGTGGAATGGCTCCATAGACCGGATGTTGACCCAGCAATCATTGTACGTAGGTTGATAAAATCGGCTCATGGTAATATATTTGCAATGATAAGGCCTCTTTTGTATTTTATTCTTATCGAACCGTTGTTGGTTCTCAGATAAACCTTGCCAACACAAAATAGTTGACCCGGGCGTACTGTTTTTGCAATCTTCTTTTTATTTGGCTTTGCGACTACCGTTAGTGCCATAATAACTCCTCCTATAAAAGAATTTCATATTCTATTGCTTCAGCGTCAACTTTTCTTTAATACGCTGATAATTCCGGTTCTGCCATAGTACAATCAAAAAGATACTTGACATTCTTTAGTGCCCTCGAGATTTCCAGCTGGGACCGAACGCACCGTCAGTTTTACGGTACCAGCCGGTTTGTTAATCGAAATCTTCTCAATACATCGCCGCAGGGCAACCAGCTTTTCCTGGGCCAGACCCCGGCAGAGGGTAAACTCCAGGCCTGAGATAAACTCTATAGCATCAGAGACCACGCTTTTTATCTCAGCTTGCGATACCACAAGCCGGTCTACAACAGGCTCTAGCGAAAATTCTTAACAAAGTGATTTTCAAGGAGAAAATTCTTGATCATTCAAGCAAATTTCATAGGATTTCTGGCGTTGAAGAGATACGATTATCTTGTTTGAGCGTTTATTTGGAAAAGCGCGGTTCGTAGTTATCTTGTACTGGATTACGGAGGTGCCATGGATCAGTGTGACGAAACAGGAACCGATAGCAAATACGAAAGAACCGTACCAGCGCCGACAACAGCAGCCCATTGGAGGTTTCCAGTCCCATGTTGAACTTACCCGGCCTGCATCTGGATCACGAGCGCACCGCCGCCGTCGCACGTATGATGGCTGTCGCTGCAAAAGAAACCACCTATCAATATCCATGGGATACTCTGCAGCAAGACCTGCAGGCGGCAGGATACTCTCAGATAACTATCGTAGGATATGGGAGTTTGGTAAATCGTACATCGGCTACGCACACTGTGCGCGAACAATCGATTGTGACCGCTGAACCCATCGTCGCATTCGGTGTCCGCCGGCTGTTCAATTATGAAATGCCCGCCGATTTAGACAGATACGATCCTCCGATCAATCCCCGCGCTCGCGCCGCTCTGAACGTCCATGTCACGGGCAAAGTGCATGATGTGGTAAACGGTGTAACAATGACATTGTCCTTGGAGGAGATCCCTGCCTTACGACAGCGGGAATTGTACTATGACCTTGTCCCCGTCGCATGTCTCCGATGGAATCAAATCCAGGATCCGCCTTTTCTCGCCCATATCCTGTCCCGCCCCGACAGACTCCCCGACAAAGAGCCTGATAACGACAAAATATTAGAGCCCCACCGGCATTATTATTCACTCTGCCGAGACGGTGCCAGCCAATTCGGAGAGGAGTTCTTGCGACTGTGGCTTGCCACCACATACTTGGCGGACGCGGTAACGCCTGTCGCACAGTGGGAAACGGACGCATTCTCGGAAAGGAAAGAAGATGATACTGGCCCAAGGAAACTCGAATGAGGACAAAACAGGATTTCTCGACTTCGCGATAACCTGGTTATCCGACTACTGGTGGCTCGTACTCTCGATAGCCGGCGCATGTTATTTCGTTGCCGCGCTGCGGTATTGGTGGCGATCAAGAAACGTCGATAATAAGATCCGCCTTCATCTCTCCGAAGTAAAGGGCAAGATCCCCGAGGATCTCGGCAAGGCGGGAATCGAACGTCAACTATGCTCCCACATAACAGATATTGCCAGCACCTTTCGAAAAGCCACACAGAGCCAGAGTTCTGTCTTCAATGACGCATGAATGAGCGGATGTGAGTTAAATGAACTTTTTGAATTGAGCCGTAAAAGACCTTTGCTGGTTGATGGAGTCACTTTGGACAAGAAGAGACTCGGAATATTATACCGAAACCTAATACCATCGGTCCAGTCAAGAAACTGCGATTCTGAACTGAAAAATGGGTCTGGATTTTGGGGTCGGGGGTTCATAGCGGGGGCATCATATGGGGAACTGGATACTTTATATTTATATGAGTGGCGGATTTATCGGTATTTAGACCAGCCCAAAAGTTGTAAGTCTTTCTTATATAAACCCTTACGCAATGTCGCTCGTTTATACCCCGACAACCTCTATGGTCGGATACTTTTATGTAACATTTTATGTTACATTTTGGAAGATCTCATTTTCCGTAAGTCTTTTGAATATAAAAGCTTATGTAAATTTGGCCTGATGTAACGTAACACCCCAAATCGGGCTTGAGAACCGTCTTACCCAGCTCCTCTACCGGCCCAAAAAAACCAGCAAATATATTGGGCAATTAGCCCAAAATAGACTTGCTATAATCCCCACTATATGGCTCTATATGGTTGATGTAACCCTTTTATTAGAGGACAGTTACATGATTAGAAGAGACAGTTTCACAGGCTCAGGGAACGGGACCGTCGGCTACGTCCGCCGTTCCACGGACAAGCAGGAACAGTCCATCGAAGACCAGAAAAACGCTATCAGTGCTTATATCGCTGAAAACGGCCTTCGCTTCCTGAGATTCTACATCGATAATGCCGTCAGTGGCACATCAACATTGGGTAGACGAGCGTTCCGGCAGATGATTAGAGATGCCGAAAGCTCGCCCCGCCCTTTCGATATTATCGCGGTGTATGATATAAAACGCTTCGGACGCATCGACAACGATGAGGCCGGATACTACCGGTACCTGCTTCGCACCCCGGTATTGAGGTCCGCTATGTCAGCGAGAACTTCAATGGTGATACGACCGATGACCTTTTGCGGCCGGTCAAACAATGGCAGGCCCGTCAGGAATCCAAAGACCTTTCGAAGGTCACCATTCGGGGGCTGCTTTCGAAGTCCGGCAGCGGCTTCTGGATGGGCGGAACACCGCCATATGGATATGATCTGCGGTATGAAAATGCCGAAGGCCAATTCCTGATGATCTTGCGGTATATGCCCGATGGCACCAAGAAAGTCTTAAGTGAGCAGGGTAAAGTCGTCCGCATCCTAGCCCGAGGAGAATCGCTGAACATACAAAAATTGGCGTTCTTCTTCTCTGCATCCTCGTTGCCAAGGTCGAAACTGTGATTTTGAGCTGAAAAATGGGTCCGGATTTTATCTCCAGGGGTTCATATCGGGGGCATCATATGGGGGTCTAGAGATAAAAAAGCCTTAATGAATTTCGGAGTTTGCGCCT
>JBGVTO010000436.1:0-9783 GCA_041862635.1 Phycisphaerae bacterium
GAAGTTAAAAAAATTGCTGGAAAACTCGGGATCAACCATATAAGTGTTAGCATTACACACACCGCAAATTTTGCAATAGCATCAGCCGTTGCCCTGACGAAAAAGGGGCAGTGCCAATAGAGGAACGGTGGACGAGTGACGACGATTAGCCGGCACATCCTTCGACCCGGCTCAGGACGGGCCTGTGGTGCCGGTAGAAAAGATATTTAAGATGAGACTTTTGCTATGCGTTCAGCTACCCATACTTTGATGATGGACTGTCGAGTCACGCCCAGACGTTTTGCCTCTTTATCTAATAAGTGGATCATCCACAGAGGGAAATCTACATTTACTCTTTTTTGTTCTTGTCCGGGTCTTCTGGCTTTTGACATATCCAAGTATTTAGAAATATCTCTGCCATCATCAAATCTCTTGTCAAATTCCTTAGCTTTCATAAATATCAATCTCTTCTTTTCTGGATCGTCTTACCGAAATAATCCTTATCTTTTCACGCCGATAGGTAATGACCGCTGACCAATACTCTCCTGAAATCTTCCCAATTACCAAAAATCTTGGCTCACCGCCGGTTCTTGCGGGAATCTCAATTAAATCTGAATCATCCCACAATGCCTGGGCTTGGCCAAAATCCATCCCGTGTTTTTTCTTATTGCTCTGACTCTTTTTGGAATCGAATTCAAACTCCATGGTATAATAATTATACCATAACAATATATATTGTCAATCAAATATTTTCTTATTCTTGCCTTTGTATATGACGAGCTGGCTTGGCGGGCTGGCTACTCCGCATTAGGCGTTCTGGATTATCTTCGATTTCAATCTCTCAAAGCACAGAACGACAAGGTGAGCGGCGGCGTTTCGCGCCATCCTCTCGACCGATATTTTGGGCAACACAGTTGTCACTCAACCAAGTGAATTCCAGCCATCTTGGAGGAACTTGCCAAAAGAATCATCTGGGAAATCTTCTTCCTCAATCTTCTTTAAAAAGTCAGGAAATTGCGGCAGTTGAGATGCCCATTGTTTGGGATCTTTAAGGACTTCTCTTAAGTAGGCTTTTTGCTGTTCCTCAACCTTTGTCTGTAAGAAAACCGCTATATCTTCCTGACGAATACGCCATTGACCGCCAAGCTTGAATCCTGGTAAGCGTCCGGATGTCAATAGTGCCTCAATGTAATCTTCTTCTACCTGAAGGAATTCTGCGACTTGCTCAATTGTCATTACTTGATTCATTTGGTTCTCTGTCCAACTATTGCTTATATGGTTTCCGAATAAGAACCCAAACTTAACTAATTCTGCAATATAAACCACCTTTGGTTAAACACCAGAAGAATACATAACTATCTTTTCCATCAAGATGTTATGGTAACATAGAGGTCAGCTTGACACTTGCAAGGCGTCTTGTGCTCCGCGAGGCAGCTCAACAAGAATGAAGTAGGACTCAGGATAAAGGGAGTCCTCCCCAGACTCATCAACGATTCTCAGGTATCCTTCCTTTGCTGACTCATCGTCCGGCAGGACTGTGTAAATCTTACGTTTTTCCAAATCCTCACATTCCTTGTTCTCTATGCAAAGTGCAAATAACTGTTCTTTGCTTTCTTTAGCCATAATCTTAATCCAGCGATCTGATGATACGGTATTGGATTGCAGCAGTCCTTATTTCTAGACCCAATGTTAGCGATTGACAATTTTAATTCCCTACCTGCTACTTGCATTCATAATTGTCAGGCCGACAATTTCCTTCCCATCTTTTCTTATCAAGATATCTTCGTCCGTTTCTATCGTTTTTGTCGCTCTTTGAGGTTTCCGAAAGCTCATATATAATACGTCAGCCTCTTTGTCGTAGTCCAACCATACATGTTGGGTAGGGAGTTTTACCATACCAGAAGCGATTGCCATACATTTTCCGATAAAATCTTCTGTCTTTTTTGTAGTTATTGTCGCCATATAATTTTTCCTTTTGGTTTCGTATCCACAAAATATGCTGTGACAACAAATCCATCACGTTTTGATACTTCTTTGTAAATTACGATAAGCCACTTCTTCTTTCCGATTTTCCTTGTTGCCTTTAGAGAACCTTTGTTTCCGCGAACGACAAAATCCGGCTGTTGGATAGCCTCAAGTACATCATGAAAATGGCTTGCCAAATCATCATGGTTCTCAGTAATATGATACCATCTTTCATAGGTAAGTCGTATGGGTACTCCATTGATTGAATGCACTAATTCCATTCATTCTCCTGCCATTTCGGCGAATAACTATTGGTTATATGGTCCTGTATAAGAACCCGAACTTATCGGTTCTGCAATATAAACCACACATATAGTATTAAGGAAATAACATCCATTGTCAAGACTTGATTAGAAAGTTCAAAAGCTATCCCGCAGCAAATGTCCTGTAGTGATTCAACCACCCGGCAGTCCTGTTAGGGATGGCCAAGTCCATTGCTTAGTAACGCTACTATGGATACAATTGGTGTGGGACTAAATATGTCAAAGAGAACGAAAACAAACGATTTTGATTGCGTTGTTATAGGTGGAGGGCACGCCGGCGTTGAGGCTGCTCATGCCGCTGCAAAAATCGGCGCCAAAACCTGCCTTATAACCATCAGCAAAGACACAATAGCCAAGATGAGCTGCAATCCGGCTATCGGCGGTCTTGCAAAAGGGCAGATTGCGCGCGAGGTCGATGCGCTTGGTGGGCTGATGGGATTGGCGATAGACGCAACGGGGATTCAGTTTCGGCTGCTGAATCGTTCCAAGGGCCCGGCTGTACAGGCCCCAAGGGCGCAGGCGGACAAATACAAATATAAAGATTATGTCCGTATGCAGCTCGAACAAACCGCAAATTTGACTATAGTCGAAGCAATAGCAACTCAGATTATAAGCGAAAAAAACAATGTTCGGGCGGTGCGCTGCTCAGATGGAAAAATATACAGCGCTCCAACTGTAATTTTGACCACGGGGACATTTCTTCGCGGCTTAATGCACATAGGAACGCAGCAATTCGCCGGAGGGCGGCTCGGTGAGCCGGCTGCCAATGAACTTTCGGAAAGTCTAAAGCAAATTGGATTACAAATCGGCAGACTTAAAACCGGCACACCGGCCAGACTGGATGCGGCGACAGTGGAACTGGGCAAACTCGAAATCCAAAAGGGGGACGAAAGACCGGTACCTTTTTCATTTATGAGCGAAAGGATAACTCGGCCACAGATTCCGTGCTGGATAACCTATACGAATGAAAAAATACATAAGCTAATTCGAGACAATCTGCATCGCGCACCGCTTTATTCCGGACAAATTACTTCCATAGGCCCACGGTATTGCCCAAGTATTGAAACAAAGGTGATGCGTTTTGCGGACAAGAAGCGGCATCAGGTGTTTCTGGAACCTGAAGATGAAGAAAAATCAACTATCTACTGCAACGGTATAAGCACTTCTCTACCGAAAGATGTGCAGGAACAAATGCTTAAGCTGCTGGGCGGAACCGAGAATGCCCGGATTATTCATTACGGCTATGCGATTGAATACGACTATTGTCCACCGATTCAATTAAAGACCAGCCTGGAAGCCAGGAACATATCGGGGTTGTTTTTAGCAGGGCAGATAAACGGGACCAGTGGTTATGAAGAGGCGGCGGGGCAGGGTATTGTGGCAGGTATAAATGCGGCTGGGAAGTTACAGGGTAGAGAGCCAATCGTACTCGGCAGAGACCAGGCATATATAGGAGTGATGATAGATGATTTGCTTACAAAGGGGCTTGATGAGCCGTATCGGATGTTCACGTCGCGAGCGGAGTATCGGCTTCTGTTGAGAGCGGATAATGCCGACCGGAGATTGACGCAAATCGGCAAATCGGCCGGGCTCGTGGATGAAAAACGATGGACAAAGTTTCAGAACAATCTCGAAAACATGAATAAACTCATGAGCTATCTGAAAAAGAACCGCTCTGGAGGTATTAGTTTGTGGGACCAGCTTCGCCAGCAGGGTAATACTCTTGCGGAAACGTTGGCCGAGAACCTTGATGTTAAAAATATGAATCTTGCCGACGATGTTTTTCAGGCCGTAATTATTGATGCCAAATATGAGGGTTACTTAGCTAAACAGGAGCGTCTGGTGACCGGTTTTCGAGCTTTGGAGAATAAAAAGATTCCAGCAGATTTGGACTATAACAGTATCGCACATCTACGGGCGGAAGCTAAAGAGAAGCTGTCGGCTTTCAGGCCGAGTACATTCGGCCAGGCTTCTCGAATAAGCGGAATAACGCCTGCTGATATTACGGTGATTCAAATTCATCTGAAAAAAAACGATGACCGAGTTGTCTGAGAACATTTACAACAGCCAGGCTGCACGCAATGAGCCGAAGTTTAAGCTCTGGCGTTCGGCGGGGTTGCTGCTGACATACAAATGCAACGGTGCCTGTGAATTCTGCTATTACAACTGCTATCCCGAAAAGGGCGGCCTGATGCCCGTAAATACGGCTATCAGCGCCTGGCAATCGTTGAAAATCCTCGCCGGTGACAGCGCCAAAATTCATATTACCGGCGGCGAACCATTTTTATACTGGGACCGGCTGGAAGAGATTCTAAAAGAGGCGGAAAAGCAAAACCTCGGTAAAGTTGATTTGATAGAGACAAATGGTTTCTGGGCCACGAACGAAAAAATCATAAGGCAGCGGCTGAAAAGACTTGTCGAGCTTGGGATACATCGGCTCAAAATCAGCACAGACCCATTTCATCAGGAGTATGTTGACATAGAGCCGATACGTCGATTGGCAGAAATAGCAAACAAGATTCTGGGACGTAAGCGCGTACTGGTCCGTTGGCAGAAGTACTTAGAGGACTCGGCAAAAATGAAAAGCCTGTCATCCGCGGAGCGCGAGCAAAAGTATATCATCGCTATGAACGACTATCCCTGTCGCTTTACCGGTCGTGCTGCCGGAAGATTGGCTGAGCTGGTTGCTTCAAAATCGATAGATGCGATTGCTTCGATGAATTGCAAATCGGATTTGCTTGGTGCAAAAGGCGTGCATATAGACCCCTTCGGCAACGTGTTCAGCGGGACGTGCAGCGGCATTATTGTCGGGAATGTAAACCAAAACCGGCTTGAAGATATTTGGAAGCAGTTCAACCCTGAAGCAAGCGATCTTATCAATTCTCTATTTAATCTAGGCCCTTACGGATTGCTCGAAAGGGCGGAAGGGCTGGATTATAAAAAAGCAAAATTGTACGCAGATAAATGCCATCTTTGCACGAGTATCCGGCAGTTTTTCTTCGAAAAAGGCCTTGAAAAGTCGATAATCGGCCCTGCGGAATGTTATTCGTAATCCGCAAAGAAGTGGAGAATTTCATTGTATGGGAGTTAAGACGAAATTGATGGCCTTTCGGGGGGTAAGTGCGGGAAGTAAAAAATTTTAGTTTTTTTTATTTTTTTGTTGACAGGTTGTACAAATGTACGATATTGTAGTTGTACAAGTGTAAAATACAATTGTAAAAGGAGATTACTATGACACAGAAGAAGTTACCGGCCTTAAGCCCATCGGAAACTGAAATCCTAAGATTAGTCTGGCAGCTTAATAAGGCAACCGTGAAGGATGTATGTGATAAGCTGCCTGCCAAGAGGAAAATAGCTTACGCGACGGTTCAAACCCTGCTGCGCCGGCTCGAAAAGAAAGGCTACCTGCAACACGATATCCGGGGCAAGGCACACGTCTTTTTCGCCGCGGTCAAGAGCGAAAATGTTATAAAAAGGTCAATTAATGACTTTTTAGACAGGCTGTTCGGCGGCGACCCTATTCCGCTTATGCAGTACCTGGCAGAGCACGGCAAAATTGACGCCGACGATATCGAGAAGCTGAAACGATTAGCTGATAAAAAATAGCTAATAATTTTAGTGGAGTGGTAATAATGGAAGACTATTTAACACAAATCACAAATTATCTGCTGACACAGAGCTGGCAGATTGCCTTCCTGGTAATAGTAATAGCAGCGGTAAATCTGGCGCTGAAAAATAAAAGTGCCCACGTTCGCTACCTGCTCTGGCTGATGGTCTTAGCTAAATGTCTCGTGCCGCCTTTGCTTGCCATACCATTGCCAATTCTTTCGCAAGATAAGAGGCCAGAACTGACTTTAATTTCAAATGTTGAAATGCCTGCTGTTAATGTGGAAATGGTAGATACGGTTAGGTCCAAGCCCCTCACGTTACCTTCATTGCCAGTAAAATCACCAACTATTATTGAAAGACTGGCAAGAGTGACCGCCAAGCAGTGGCTGGGGCTTAGCTGGATTGCTGGGGCAACCATATTCGTTCTTATCGCTGCGGCAAAAGCATTGCGGACTAATTCCTGGCTGTGGCGGCAGCGAAGGCCGCTACCAGCTGAATTGCAAATCGGGATTGAGAACTTATTCTCCGACCTTAACTTTAGGACCCGGCCAAAGGCCGGCTTGAGCCAGTCCAGGGCTTCGCCCTGGCCGAAGGTCTGGCTGATTGATGGTATAGGCCAGCCGTTCGTATGGGGTTTGCTGCGTGGCAGTATTTATCTTCCAGCCAACTTTGTTAAAGTTAATAGAGCCGAGCACCGCAGAGACATCTTAGGCCACGAGCTAAGCCACGTCATCCGTTTTGATGCCGCGGTCAATATTTTGCAGATAATCGCCCAGGCGGCATTCTGGTTCCATCCTTTTGTCTGGTGGGCGAACAAAAAAATCCGGGCTGAGCGTGAGAAATGCTGCGATGAAATGGCGATCGCCCGCCTGGGCGTTAAAGCCACAGATTACAGCAGCGCGATTGTAAACATATTGATTTCTGAATACGAGTCAACCCGGCCTGTTCCATCGTTGGCTGTAGCCGGGCCAGTTAAAAATATTGAGGAAAGGATAAAAACAATGTTAAGACCAGGAAAAAAATTCTATAAACACCCCAGCCTACCTGTCGCGGCGATTGTTGTGTTGACAGCTCTGTTAGCCGTCCCAACTACCGTAGTCCTGACCGCCGCAGCAGACAGTCAGCCGTCAACCGAAAGTGCGGACACAGTTCCCATCTTCGGCAATCCTGTCCATCTTGGGCCGACTGTCAACAGCTCGGCTGAAGAGTATGACCCCAGCATTTCCGCCGATGAGCTGGAACTCTACTTCAACTCCTATCGACCAGACGGTCTTGGTCAGGCTGACCTCTGGGTCACAACGAGAAAAACGAAAGCCGACCCCTGGGGCAGCCCCGTGAATCTCGGCCCAACGATTAATAGTCCGGCTGGTGATAAAACCCCAGCCATATCAGCCGACGGCCTGTCGCTCTACTTCAGTTCGGCCCGGTCCGGAGGGTATGGTGGACAGGACCTATTGGTGACGACAAGGAAAACCAAGAGTGCTGCTTGGGGCGAGCCGGTGAATCTCGGGCCAACAGTCAACAGCCCGGCTCACGAGCAAGCGCCGAGCATTTCAACCGATGGCCTGACACTTTACTTCATTGTCTGGCCAGATGAATCACCTGAAGGCTGGGATAAAGCCGACATCTGGTTCACAACGAGGAAGACGAAAGATGCCCCCTGGGGCACGCCGGTGAACCTCGGTCCAACGGTCAATAGTTCTTCCTTCGATGGATCGCCGTTCATATCCGCCGACGGGCTCTCACTCTACTTCGACTCCGAACGGGGCGCCAGCAGCAGCATCTGGGTGACCAAGAGGAAAAGCACAAGCGATCCCTGGGGTGCACCGGTGAAGCTTGGCCCAGCCGTCAATGCGGACTGGGAGGCCAACCCCGATCTTTCCAGAGATGGTTCTACCCTCTACTTCGTATCGACTAGACGCGGCCGTGTCGGTCGTACGGACATATGGCAGGTGTCCTTGAAGACGCAAAGGGCGAAATAGTAGTTTATAAGGCGTAAGAGCACAAGGCATAAGTGCAAAAGACTTGTGCTCTTATGTTCCTTGTTTTGGCATTGCGGTGGCTTCGATTTCAAACAGCAGGTCGTCACGGCAGATATCACAAATGGCCGTTAGCCACGGCCAGTTAAGGGTGCCTTTGGAAGCGTTGAATATCTTTTCGACCTCGGTTGTTTTACAATAAGCGACCATCTGCACCACATCCTCATCTCTGCAGTTCATATCGGCCAGAACGGCCCGGACGTTTTCTATGGTTGTTGCTATCTGGCCCGATGCATCACCGATATGCGTGGTAGCTCCATCAGCGTCGATAGAGGCAGTTCCGGAAACAAATACCGTTTGACCGGCCGGTGTATTTGCTCTTGAAGCCCGTGAGAAAGCCGAGCCATACTCCAGCGCACACTGCTGTTTTCCGACTGCCTGAAGGAAATGGATGGAGTTCTGCGGCTCCAGGACCGCTGTCAGGTCCATTGCGCAGTGGCTGCCATCAGCCGGGCCCAGCCCAATGCCGGTGCTGGCGGGCATTGACTGGCGGGTTCCTTCTCCAATAAGCCGGCGTTCGGTGAAAAATTTGGTTCTGACGTAATTAAAATCGTCATACCACGAAAGAATGTCCTTCAGCCACATCCATGTTCGCGGCACGGAGAGGAAATCAGCCCCAAATTGTTTGAGCGCTGACTCGGCTTTTTCCATCATAAGCTGGGCTTGCTCTGTGGCCTGTGGGGATTGGTGGCTCGTGCTACGTAGCGAGCTACTTCGCAGAGTATCAGCGGATATGTTCGAAAGTGTAAGATATGTGCAGGATTCCCGCAAGGCGGGGTCCCTGTCGGATGTGCGAAGGATTCGTCCGCAGGGGATTTGGTTCAAATTAACCACTTCCGGCTGTATGTTAGTGCTGATGGCGTGGACCTGCACCCCGGCAACAGGGCCGAGCAAACCTTCTTTGGCCAGCAAAAAGCTCGGGGCGACCCCATCATCGAGGTCGCCATAGGCCCGGGAGCGTGCGCGGCTGAGGATTTCCATTGCGTTCTGAGTGGCAAAAACACGTTCCTGGAGGATATAGGCCTTCTTTGAACCCCGCCCCTCCGAGGGGCTGGGTGAACGGAGTATGTCGGAAATGCCGGAAAAAATCTCCTCCGCCTGGCTCTGGGCGGATGCACTTTCGGCGGGCACTGCTGAAATATAGATTTCAGCCGCTGAAGCCGATTCGACGCTGCGTGTGTCCAGTTTTAGGGTCATTTCTTATCTCATTATCCACAACTGCGTTATAGGGACCCCGACTTGCGGGAACCCAAATATTTGCCTTTTAACGGGCATATTAAATATCGTTAATAGAAAAATCAAGCTTAATCCCGAATCTAAGTTTTTTCCGTTTTTTCGGGTGTGGCCGGAGGTTCCGGCAAGCGATTTTAAGTTCATTTTGGAATCCGCCTACGACGGACAAGATTGGGTTTGTTTTGGCTTTGTTTTTTCGAGGCCTGAAGGCGGTAACATTGTCATAATCCTTTGCTAAAAGAGAGTTTGCGCTCATTTTGGGCTTTTCGGAAATTGGGTTTGAATTGGGTTTGTTTTGACTAAGTGTCCAATTGGATTTATTTTTATAAGCCATTGTATCATAAACATTTGCAATCCGCCTACGGCGGACAAGATTGGGTTTGTTTGGGTTTGAATTGGGTTTGTTTTGACCAAGTGTCCAATTGGATTTATTTTTATAAGCCTTTGTATCATAAACATTTGCAATCCGCCTACGGCGGACAAGATTGGGTTTGTTTTGCATAAAAAGAGGTGATTTGTAGAGGGTCCTCGACAGATGTAGTGCCTTATAGGCACGTAAATAACTGGATTCTCGATGCTGGATGATCGATTGTTGTGAGTGGTTCATTAGTTAATCTGGATAATTTGGTTAATAT
>JBGVTO010000437.1:0-10851 GCA_041862635.1 Phycisphaerae bacterium
AATCGATGGCATGGGCCGAAAAGCGAAATGCCAAGGAAGCAAAGGTCGATTGGCGGTTTACAACTTCTGATGCAAGGATAAAACTAAAAAGGCTCTACCCATCAATTGAATAGAGACAAAACACTAGGAGTCTGTCCAAGTAATAGTTCCTGAAATTTATAAGTAGTTGTAAATAAAGGACTTAAGTATTTTGGGCCTAAAATCACTAAGTTCTTTAATAGTAAGGATTTACGTATTCTAAGACCGAATACTCAGACACGCTCCTATTACCTTATGACACTTTAATTTGTGGATAGATGGGTTTCCAATTTGATGCGGAATTCAACATTCAACCCATTAGCAAACTGGATTCCCGATTTCGCGGGAATAACAGCTAACAAAATTAAATGTCATAGAGTACTAGAGCTTTATTTGTCTTATCCGGTCAGATTCGCAACACTGTGTTTTTCAAGCAGCCGACTAAACAGCGTTAGGCGACGGCTGGCAGATTCAAGAGAGCCGTTTGCGTGGACCTGGACTTCCATGTTCAGTGCTGAATCGGCGCGGCGGTCATGGATCGGGACAGTCATTTTGACAATCTCTTCTGCCCCAATATCATTTGAGCCTTTTTCCCAAACTAACTTTCGTTCAGTCCCATCACGATTAGTCAAAGGCAACAAGCCTCTCGCAAAGTCCAACTCATCTGCTGCAATACATACTGCCTGCCACCACTGGTCGAAGATTTTGGCCTGGCGGAAGTCCAGTTTGATTCTATCGAAATTTCCTATTTCCTGCTTCTTCTGGTTGGATATGGTGTACTTTTGCTTCAAATCGGCTATCGTTTTCCGCAGCCGGACTGAGCCTACGACAACGACCTGCGCTTGAGAAACCGTCGCAGCATAGAAAACAGAGTATCAAGAATAGGTAGGTGTAGGTTTTAGTGGATGGGCTCCAGGAGAGTGGATGGGCTCCAGGAGATCAGCCTCTATTTCCATAACAGCGCCCTGGCCGAGGGTAGTAACCTCCAAGACCATCCGGGCCTTTTCATTTTTTCTTTCAATAACCACACCTTCGGTGTCCATCATAGGGCCTGAGATAATCCTGGTGCGGGTACCGATGGGACGATACGGGTAAGGTTCGAAACCGGCTTCGCACGAAAGCCCTTTTTCAATTGTCATGAGTTGCGATATTAAGCCTAACTGGTCTGCCACGTCAATGACCTGTAACAATCGATTGGTCGTCAAAGCAGTATGACGGTCCTCATTGCTGCCACAAAAAAATACATAAGACGGAAACAACAGCTTCATGCCGCGTCGATTGCGGCCGCTGGAAAAAATAACGTACTCACACATCGGAAGGAAGTACCCAATGCCACGGCTGTATAGGTCCCAGGCAAAAGACTTCTCGAAATGGGTTTTTGTATATGCCACCCACCAAGTGCCGTCAAGATCGGTTAGCGATTCGACATCAGGAGTCAAAATCGGAGGATTGTCGGTAAGTTTAAGCATTTCTTATAACCCTCAGCAATTAGCTATCAGCATTAATTTATTAATTCTGCGTGCACTGCGTACACATCGGTTTTTAAAAAATATCAGAAACTTATACCAATCATCTTAGAATGGATCTGGGCGGATTCTCAAGTCATGGATGGTCTTGCACCGGCTGGGTAATTTTCCCAATCCGTGGTACTTACGGGCCGTCTTTTCGCTCATGCCAGCCTTGGTAGAGGCTGTTTTGAGTGTTTTTTCCTTATTGGTCAGCTTCATCAGAATTCTTACCTGATTGTCTGTGACCATTCGGATCTCCTTAAACAAAGGAAATCCAGATAGCCTAAGGGCAATAATTTGGCTTTTGGGTGATTCTGGAAGCAAGATTTGTAAAAAGAGACTTCAAATGGTTGCAATTTGAAGGAGATTTTGACATTATCGTGGAATTGGAAGGCTTGGTTGCGTAACCAAGCGTTTAATATGGGAAATATCGGATAAGGAAGCCGCTTGTAGCTTGCAATTGCCAAATCGGTCAATAAGCCAACAATAAATGTCCCATATTTCCTTGCCTCACGTATAATATTCAAGTGGCCGGGATGAATCAAATCCGCACTTGTAGCCACGTAAACCTTTTTTATTTTCGAGGTTCTGCACAATCAGACTTGTTTATTAACCATTTAACTTAACTTTTGCGAATAAGCTATTTATTGTGAACAAACTCCGTCCCCGTCAGGTGCAACAAAACCCGAGAAAATTGCGTCCTGTTATCAACGTTACAACTCTTGGGACACGCATAACTGTCCTAATTGGTTTATCGGACAGATATTAGGTGCATCTCGCCTATGAAATTCCTTGTTATGTCCCTAGGTAATTCTTTGTCACGGGCCAGGCAATTCCTGGTTGTAAGATTCAAAAAAACCTGATGTAAAGGGGCGGTTTATAAGATTGGGTTTATGGCTTTGATAATTCGAGATACACTTTGGTTACGACCAAGAATATATTCATAATCTCTCTGGGCAGGTCTGTGCATCCTTCGCCGGGGCTGAAGAAAGACTCTGGGTTCGCCGGAAATTCAATTCAGAGCCAGGCGCTGTTTGCGAAGCCTGCAAAGAGTATCGTGACCGGCAAACACGGTACTTATAGTATAGAATATGACCCTTCAACGTGGGTGTTACAAAGAGAAATAAGCAACACAGACGCAGAGTACGAGTTTCAAGATGATAACGGTGACGCGTATGCAATCCTCCCAAAAAGGCCTACGACCCCGACCCCGTAGGCTACATATTGCATGAAAGATTTCATCACAGCTGTCGAAAATATCTATGCTGATAAGGACAGGCCCGGCTGGGTCTTTGAATCCCCGCCAAAGCAGCAGGAACTAATCATGTACCAGGTGTGGCTAGTAATGAAAATGGTCAAAGGCATTGTATTTGCCAGGCAAATTTGGTATTTCATTGAACGAAAAGTTTAGCACCACAGTTAAATTAACATTGAAAATGGAAGTATAAGAGGAAGCTTAACAGCAGCTGAATACCTATGAGCAAGCCTTATGACGCAATTTTAGGTCCAGGTGGAGGCCTCACAAAAGAGGGCCAACTTCCAGAGTGGACCAAGACACGGCTTGATAGGGCTATTGAGATGCAAACCACCGAACACATAATTGCCTTAAGCGCCGGAACAGTGCACAAGCCACCCATATTGGATAGGGACGAGTTTCCTCTATTTGAATGCAGCGTTGCAACAGAGTATTTAGTCGAAAAAGGGATAGATTCCCAAAAAATACTCAGAGAACAAGCGTCCTACGATACTATCGAAAACGCTTATTTCACAAGAGTAATACATACCCACCCTCGCCAATGGCGAAAACTTTTAATCATAACTTCTGAATTCCACATCGAAAGAACACAAAAAGTCTTCAGTTGGGTATTCAGTTTGGAAAGTCCTCGTCCGGCCTACAAGTTAGAATTCATGAGCGTGACAGACAAAGGCTTTGATCCACAGATCATACTGCCAAGAGTAGAAAAGGAAAAAGAAAGCTTGAAGAACCTACTCCAGGTGAAGGAAAGGATAAATACGTTGAAACAATCTCACATTTGGATGTTCGCAAATCATGGAGCTTATAGTGCATCT
Organism: Phycisphaerae bacterium; assembly: GCA_041862635.1. Classification (GTDB taxonomy): domain Bacteria; phylum Planctomycetota; class Phycisphaerae; order Sedimentisphaerales; family Anaerobacaceae; genus NIOZ-UU13. The sequence continues at coordinate 3,597 of JBGVTO010000437.1, forward strand.
GCAAAACCCAGAAGGAAAAGGGGAGACGCGTTAAAATCATACTAACGGCGGAACTGACTGCGAAGCGTAGGATACCCTCGAAGCGAAAAGACTTGGGCAGGCGAGAAAAATATCTCTTGACTTTGAACTCTTCATAGGTGAGTTGCAAAACGTCAGAATTCTTCGAAAAGTCACCTCTTTCAGGGGCTGGAAAACACCGCAATTTACAGGTGACATTATCCTCTCCTCCGCTAGAATACCGAACCACACGAGCTAAAAACACAAATAGAAAGATCCAAACTGACAATCAAGCACAATAGCGGCCACAAATCCCACGGGCACCAGTTCGGCCCTGAGCTCTTAGACTTCAAGACACATAGCCACAACTCACACCGAGATTTACCCAAAGGTACCGAGGCTGTGACAAAGTGCGATCTGGCTTGTCACCGGATTCAGGGCAAGAATCGCTGGACTAGGCCAGACGCTCGATACCACTGCCGGCCACAAACTATGGGGTACCCGAACGGACAAGCTAGGCCGAACTGGTTGGGATCGCCAATCACTCCCGTTCGACAACCCAAATATTGCGATACCGCACGGGGTTGCCGTGGTCTTGCAGAAAGATCGGCCCCTTTGCTCGTTCCTTGCTTTGCGAGTCAGCTTCTCCAGGTGGGACCGGCGGCAAGACGTACTTGTCGTGAATCACGATGCCATTGTGAAGAACCGTCATCATGGCAGGTGCGATCTTCTTCCCAGAGTCGTCAAACTTGGCCATCGTGAACTCAATGTCATAAGTTTGCCACGTAAGCGGCGGGAACGACATGTTGATACGTGGGCCAACCATCTCGTGAATCCCGCCGCAACGTCCAAACTTTGAGAGCCGTTCGAATTTACGGTTCTCGTGATGCCAAGCAAAGGAATCGATGATCTGGACTTCCCATTCGTCCTTCACGTAGATGCCGCTGTTGCCCCGTTGCATGCCGCGGGCTGTCGGCATGAAGGGACAACAGAATTCAAGATGAATGAGGACGCTGCCAAAGTTCCGCTTGGAGGTTGTGCCAACGTCAAGCAGGCGATCATCAATGATTTGACCATCCCGCCATTCCTCCACACTCGAACCGTCAAACAACACGATCGCACCCTCAGGCGGCCGCTTTCCCAAGGTCGGTGAACTTCGATGCACTTTCGTTAGGCGAAAGGTCACGTCTTCCAATCGGCTTCGAAACATTTGGGCTTCGCCAGTGAAGACGCCATCACGGATTGAACCCCAAAAGTTGGCATTGGAAAACATCAAGCGTTCACCGTGAATCCCGTGAAAGTTCGTCTCACCATCGTGAGTCTTGCCTTTGATGTGAAACACCGTGCTTTCATCCCAGCCGGCTCCCGGTAGCCCACCGCTGTAAATGACACCTTGGAATTCGTGCTTGCCAAGTGCGATCACCTGGACGCCGACCGGAAGTTCTCCGCCAATTCTGCCAACGTATTCGCCTTGCACTTGGAAATCGGGACCCGCCTTCTCTGGATCGGTGAACGCGACGTGCTTCGCGTCCGAACTCGTTGCGGCCACCAGGACCGTCACGGAAAACAAGAAAGCCTTGAAGCAATGCATTGTATTAGACCCTCTGTGGGAGGCCATACGGCTTGCGATACTCTTTCGTTAGCATCGCGTGCGCTTCCTTGCTGTTGGTAATCGTCTCAGTCTTCGAATCGAACTCCAAAACTGTCTTCGTGCGATAAGCGATCTCGCCGAGATGAATCAAAGCAGCCGTGCGATGAGCGATGTCGGCGTTCGCTTTAGTTGGCTGGCGGTTTCGCACACAGTTCAAGAAATCCTCCATGTGCGTTGGCAACGGAACGCCCACGCGACTGGCTTGACCTGATTTAGGTCCCGGCTCTTCCTTCCTACCCAGATAGGTGCGAAAGAATCCACGCCGCGAGAAGATCATGTAGCCGTTGGTGCCATAGAATGCGTTGCCGCTGTCGACGCCGTGCATTCCGTAGGGCGTAAAGAGTCGGTCCTCGTAAATCAGCACGCGGCCGTCGGCGAACTCGAACGAGACGTTCATGTTGTCGGGAAACTCGCGGTAGCCGGGCGGTTTCACATTGCTGCCGTGAGCCGTGATCCGCACCGGATGCTCCGCGACACCTAGTGCCCACGCCGCCATATCCAGATCATGAGCACCATCGTCACCGAAGTCACCGTTGCCGTATTCGCGGAACAGCCGCCAGCTTCCATGAAAGCGATTCCGGTTGAAAGGACGTTTCTTCGCCGGCCCCAACCAGCGATCGTAGTCGACTCCCGCTGGCGGATTACTGTCCGACACCGGCTTGGCAAAGCCGCGATCTTGTACATTCCACGCTTTCGTGATTTTGATGTCGCCCAAGATCCCCGACTTCAGGACCTCGGCCGCCTCCGCTGTCACCGGGCTCGATCGCATTTGTGTTCCATGTTGAACAATACGCCCGTTCTTGCGGGCGGCGTCCACGAGCAAGCGGCCTTCTTGAAACACGTGACTCGCCGGCTTCTCGACATAAACGTCCTTTCCTGCCAAGAGCGCGGGCACAGCGATCGGGCAATGCCAATGGTGTGGGGTAGCGATGACCACCGCGTCGATCGACTTGTCGTCAATGATCGTGCGGTAGTCGCGCGTCGTCTGCGGCGTGTTGCCGGTCATCGCTTTGACTCTCCTGACTCCGCGAGCCAAAACCGCATCGTCGACGTCACACAAGGTGACGACTCGAGCTCCGTGATTGGCAGCAATTTGCCGAACGTGATACATCCCGATGCCGTTGATCCCAATCAGGGCGACGGCAATCCGATCGTTCGGTGACGAGCTGGCCGACTCCACATAACCGACGAGAAATGCTGCCACTGTTCCTGCGGTCGTCGTGGACAAGAATCGGCGTCGCGAATATCGTTTCATCTTAGGTCTCCTTTCGACCAAACAACCAGGAATACGACGTCCGTTAGCCATTCCAAAATCTCCTTTTCAACATTCGTCCAATAGAAATAGCATCTGCAATAGGCATCGTATTCTATCCCCAAAAGAGCGGAATGGTGATAAATAAACTTGCGAATCTGAATGTAGCAGTCTGTGCAAACATTATTTTCGAACCTGATTTTATTAGCTTTCTCCTATTATAGACGCTCCGAAGTCTCTTTTGTTAACACAAAAACGAAAAAATCACGTGCGTTTGTGCCGTTGGCTGTTCAACTTTTCCTAATAAATCACGACCTGCCATATTTTCAAACTCACACTCCTCATAGAACACCCATCTGTCAGCATCTTCCGGACCAGCCCCACCAGCCGACCAGAAGCGCACTAAACTGCAAATAGATGTCCCAAAATGGCCCCATTTTTGTGACGTCACACCTACAACCGCAATACAACTCTACAATCCCTTATCTACCAATTCAAAAAAGTCCTCATTCCATAAGTAATTTGAAAACAGAAATTTATAAAAATCACTAAAATTGTAAACGTTTTCAATGACCTATTTTCAAATCTTGCCATGGATGCCTCAAAAAAATTTGTGGCAATGGAGATTTTAGTATTTGACTTTGAACTCTTCATAGGTGGCCGATTCCAAACAAGAAAGAGCTGGCAGTGTTTCAAACTACCAGCCCTTAGCATGTTTGTACGCCGTTTGTTGCTGACCGTCCTCAATTACTGACCGTGTCGGCAAAGGCATAGGCTCACGCATGGGGAGTATCTTCATGCATGGCATCAATCCTTCATCCGATATGCATATCATTGGTGTTTCATCCTCGTCCGGCCAGCCATCACGGTCTTTGTCCTGCTCGGGCAGGTACAATGCCTAGATGCACTTGCTTTCCAGCCCGCTGGCATCGTCAGAAATAGCACATATGTGTATCGCATAGTTGCCACTTGTTGCAACCATTATGGACTGGGGAAGAACGGAAACAGTTTCTGAATCTCTTGCTTTGACGGACGCCGGCCATATTCACAGATTTCAAATGCCTCGGCATACTTAATCTTCTTGGCTTGCTCCTGTCCATACCATTCACTGAGCTCTTTGCGGAACCGATTGGCGGTGCCCGCGAAGCGACGATCAAAGTTCTGACGAACCTCCTGCTCGCGAGCCTTTCGTTTGGTCGTATCTTCTGGATACAAATGCTCCGATCCTCCACATCCGCCTTCCAATGTCTGAGATACGAGGGCCAGGGCTGCTGCTACTTTCTTGTCGATCACGGCGTCGATGCCCACAACGATGTCCGCAACGAACGGATTTGGTTTCTGGAAGCGATCCTGGTAGTACAGGAATATGGGATTGCGTTTGAGGTAGGGTACGTCGGGACAGAAGAACGGCACTGTGACCATGTAACCCGCATCCTGGACCAGTAGCGCCACATAACGATGGTCCGGATGGTAGTCATTCGGACGATGGCACATAACAATGTCTGCACGCCACTCGCGGATCAAGCGCACAATGATTTTCCGATTTTCGAGGGTAGGCATAATCTCGCCATCGTGAATATCAAGTACTTCGGTTTCGATGCCGAAGATGTCTGCACAGCGCTCGACCTCAGCTGTGCGGCGCTGGGCCAGGGGGCCACCGGCCATACCCCAGTGACCTATATCCCCATTCGTACAGGAGACAAACTTGACGTGATGCCCCTGGGCTGCCCACATGGCCGCTACGCCCCCGGCACGAAACTCGTTGTCGTCCGGATGTGCGCCGAAGCAGATGACCCGCACCTTTCCATCGGTGGAATCCGGGGCGGACGCAGGCTTCGGCACGGCAGCGCCCAATATCCCAGCCAGAAAAAATAGTACGCCACACAGGAGCAAGCTCCCTACTAACCATCTTTCTTTTACAAATCTGTCATTCATAACATGATCCTCCAATAATGGGTCCCTTCCCTGCGGGACCGTCCGTTAAGGAACACGGCACGTGATACACACGGCACGATGCCGCCAAATCTGCATATTGCTATTGATATGTACCAGTAGTCGGCGGGGCTCGTTCACCTGTTCGCATAAGGTGGACCCTCCAGTAGGAATATATGGAAATTTCAGGGCACCAACTCCCTTGCGTGTATTATCTTCTGCAAGGCCAGCCTATGATTCTTTCTTCTCTCCTTTATCAGAACTTCGTGAAACTGTCATCGCCTTACCTGCCTTTGTTACATCATCACGGAAGACCAAACAAAACGCCACTAACAAAACTATGGATATGACTGTGGTAATGGCCCAAATGGTATTCCAGTCATAGACCTTCTGAGTGATCCCATCTACGATCGCTTCGGTCATGTAGTGGGAGATCAGCTTGCCGTTAAAGAAGTTTCCTACAAGCATTCCTATGCCGTAACAGATTAGAACAATAAGTCCCTGAGCCTGTGCTCGAATCTCATTGGGGGCTTTCTTGTCAACATAGACCTGGCCTCCGACAAAGAAGAACCCAAAGATAATCCCATGTACAAGGATCGCTACAAAATACAACCATGTATAATCAAACAAACCGCCGCTCAGAAAAGCCACAAAGCGCACTAATGTCGCAACGAGTCCAACTGCCATGGTCCACTTGATACCTTTCCGTGCGATTGCGAGCGGCACCAGCAGCATAAAGAACATCTCGCCGAACTGGCCCCAGTTCATGGTAATCGTAATGAACTCAAATCCCTTATCCTGGAGAAACTCCGAGCAATAGGTCCAATAGATTGTAAAGGGAATCATCATAAGCATCGAGATGATACTGAACAATGCAAAGTTAAAATTCTTCAGAAGAGTAAGTGCCCGCAAGCCGAATGCGTCGATAATCGACGCTTCCTTTCCTTTGCCGGGTGGAGGAGTGTTAGGTAACGTCAGATTGAAGATGGCCGTGACAAGAGCCATGACCGCGCCGCATAAAAGTGGAGTCGCTGTCCCATCAATCTTCGTTCCATATACCTTCAAGGCCACAAGGCTGAACACGCCCGACGCGACCCATCCGATTGAACCGAACACTCGAATCTGTGGGAACTTCTCCGATGGACTGTTGGCCATGGCTATCGCATTTGTTAAGCTCCATGTGGGCATATAACAGAACATCGCGAACAATAACAGGACAAACAGGAGCATCGCATTGTCCTGCTTTGCTGCCAGGAAGAACAGCACTGCACACATTAGGTTCAGTACTGTTAGGACCTTTTGACTCGCAAAGTGACGGTCAGCAATCATACTGATGATCGGCGCTGCCAAACAGCCCAATCCAACAGAGCTCAAGATAGTAGCCTTGTACAGCCCTTCTATGCCAATATTGACAAGATACGCTGCCAGTGGCTGCCACCATACAGCAAACATGATGTACTGCAGAAACATCATTATGCTCAGGCGAATCCGTATGCTCATCGACATTCCGTTCATTTCTTTGCTCCCTTGTCAAAAGGCATTCGCCACCACCGAAGACGCCATGCCTACCTTTTCTCTCGAAAATCGTATCATTATTCACATATTGGCATATATGTACGATCGCAAACTTTCATGGAACCTTGGAAATGGTACCATAATGAAGCAGAGTCAGCCAAGATAAACATGTACAAAGCGCTCGCCTGTACAGACCTCAAGGCGAGCATGCGTATGGGTCATCGCCATTTTTGTCCTTGTATCTCCTTCGTACCGTTTTAACACTGTTACTTTCCGGCCATTCAAAGAGGAGCCTTTTCGGGCCCTTGTCTGATTCTATACCGATTAGCATACCATATGTTCCTTTATAATACGTGTTATAAACAAAAGAAAAATTGTTTGATAATTCTTACCTTAAGGTGGGAAGCCAACTCGTTAGCACGAGCAATGGTGCACAAAGCTACCACAAACAAAAGCTGCAGAAGAGTAACAAGGCACTATTAAAATAGCCCCCTTTTTCATGAGCTGCAAAATGCCGGAATTCTTCGAAAAATCCCCTCTTTCAGGAGCTAAAAAACACCCTGATTTCCAGGTAACACAATGGTCGAGTAGACGTAATATAGCTCTTTCATTTAGGCATGCTTTGTATTCCCAGTTTCTCTTCTCTTTCGATTGAAGAGTGTCACAATATTCTGCCATGTGAAAGAACATCAACATCCCTCGCAGAACCGGACATGAGGATTTCCACTCATCCGGCTCTTCAGCAAAACTCACTCAACGGACGACAATGTGTAAGTACACAATCCATGCCACTGGCTCGGTCCTTGCCGAGTTGATAGTAGCATTCCTTCAGGAATCCTTCGTTCAGTAAGTGAGCTAAGCTCGTAAACTGAAACTTAGGGTCCTTCCGAGCCCGTTGAGATATGAGG
>JBGVTO010000438.1:0-11396 GCA_041862635.1 Phycisphaerae bacterium
ATACGGTAAGGGATTACAGGTCGAGCACGGAGGTAAGATTGTGAAAGAGCAATTCTTCGAGCCGGGAACCTTGCAGGCCATGAAAAGGGGCGGTATCAGTATGTTTTGCTAAATGTGCGAGCAAAGCAATTAAACCACTCTTTCTTTTAGCACACATAGGCACGAAGTTAACTTTCAGGGGAGTAATGTTCAAATGCTGGCAGTTGGGTTGGCTAATGAAATCCCTTGCCCATTCGCAAGTTGTGTCAGCTCAGCTTTATAGGATCTTACTCAGTTATTATGAGGTTTGAGAAGTCTGCGAAACTTGTGATGATCTGATGATAATGTGGCAACTTGACCGAGGCTTTCTTCTATGGTTAAAATAAAAGTATATATTGAAAATTCGCAGAGACCAAAATAATGAACTGGGAGAAGAGACAACCAAGAGCGTTGAAGCTCCAATGGTCGCTACATCGAGAATGTTGAGAATCCGCAAAGAGCAATACGAAGAATTGGGCAAAATCGCCCTTAAGAGATTCGAAGACAGCATGATCGAACATGTCAAGAAATTCTTCCCGAAGTATTATGAAGTCTTAGGCGAGACTACAATTCGTAAAGTCATTCTATACAGTATTGACCGGGCAGAGAATTATGGATTCACAACCGAGCGTGATGTATGTTTGTATATCAATTTAATTTTCCTGTTGGGCAGTAATTTCGATATGGACCCACAACTGCCATGGGCAACGGTGATACTGAACGATGAAACGATAGTAGTCCCATTCAGACGAATTGACCGGCTCTATGAGGAGGCGATGGGATATCTTGACCGCGTGGCGGGCGTCAACAATGAATACTTAGGAAGAGCACTTCTAAGGGTCCGTGAAATCTCTATCGAGGATTTTGCGCAGACCCCAACGGCAAACGCCGGGGATACGGCAGCAACACAACTTCAAAAGATCTGGCCAAGGAAATGTCGCCAGATGGATGAAATGACTTTGCGCGGGTTGATTACAGATGGTATAGAGTCTGCAAAAGGTTACGATATCACAACTGAGTGCGGCGTTGTGCTATATACAGCTCTGATGTTTTTGTTGGGCAGCGGCTTTGATAAGGACCCGCAATTTCCGTGGGCTGCTAAGATTTTAAATGATGAGACGATGCCAAATCAAAGTGCCAAGGTTGGCCGGCTTTACAAGGAATCTATGGCTTTTCTTAACAAGTGGCTGGACTGAGCTATTTAGAAGGAGTAATGTTGAATTATGCCAGGTGGATGTAGCGATAGAACTGGTGCAGGAAAGGCTGCAAAGGAAAAACCTGCAACAGCCTGCGGGAAAACGGAGGAGCCATGTCCCCTCAGTCAAGAGACAAAGCCGTATTACGTGGAGTTACGAGTTGTCACCCGCGCAGGCGAAATTCCTGTCAAAGGTGTAAAAGCTTCAATTGACGGCAAGAAAATGGGGTCGAGCGACGCAAAAGGCGAATTCAAAACGGACGGCAAAGTACACCGCGAAAAGTCAGAGAAATCGAACCTTACCATAGAAGCCACGTATGAGAACACAGACGCAAAACTTAAGCTCGAGCACATGCAATTTGATTTGAAAGACCTCGATCCGGACAAAGGAACCAAGGGAGGAAAAGTCAGCAACAAAATTGCCAAGATCCAAGATGTCGCCGGTGGGGCCGACATTGACTTCGATAAGAATTATAGCGTTTCGGATAAGGCCGAAGAACTGGTTTGGACATCGGCTGAGGATGCAAAGATACTTAAGGTCACGATTAAGATGGCTACCTTTAGCTTGCAAGTCCCCTATGTCAATCAAAGAAAAGGCAACGATACGGTGGAGACGATCAAAGGTAAAGATCCCGAACCAGCAACTCATAGCCACGTTGTAAGTCCAAGCTTTTCCGGCGATAAACTTTGTTTCCCGACGTGTACTCTGATGCTTTTGAAATATTGGGAAGTGGTTGATAAAAAGCGTGGGGATGTTATGCAAGAGATCTATAAACAGTGGGCAAATGATGGTTTCCCTGGCCGCATAGACAAAGTACAGAATTTGGTTCCATCTTCAACTGCTCCTTCTGTGAATTATCCAGATGAGAAGTTTTGGCTCGACAGTTCTACTTTGCATCCCAATAAGGGCTACATTCTAAGAAAGAACGAGTGGATAGGAGATTGGAAAGCATCAACAGCTTTTACCTGGGAGGTTGTACCTGATTTTAAAGGGACTCCAGATCATGTTGGGCCTAAAACTCCTTCAGTCACGACAGAGGGAAAAACATGGCAGGATACATCTGGTGGCATCATGTCCCGTATATTTCGTACCTTTAAGAGGTCAAAACATCCGCCACCAGATTATGAAGGGGACAGTGAACCCGAGGAACTAGGTGAGGGTAAGGTATGGAAGAATACGTCTGTTTCACCCCCGGAATTTAAAAAATGGGTTCCTCGCTTAGTTTCACCTTGGCCTGAAGTTCTGGAAGAAAATTGGCGGATTCTAGAGAATGGATACAGAATATGGTATCTTGCATACCGCGAGGAAAAAGCTTTGAGTGCTCTCAAGCCATCTGGAACCAGTACGAAACTTGGACTTGATGTCTCCAGCTCATCAGGAACTTTACCTAATGATCTTTTTACTGAAACCTATTTAAGTCAGATCAGAGACATTTTGACTAAAGGTTTGCCTATTATTGTTAGTACAAGTGCAACAACAAAAGGTCATAAGATGGTTATTAGAGGTTGTGTTGTAGATAAAGATTGCAAGGTAGAGTGGTTGATCCTAAATGATCCATACGGAAATCTCGCCAGTCCCGGTTCGATTTATGAAGAAATTGACATTGACGCAGCAGTTGGGCGAAATAAGCGTGGTAATCCTGCGCCAAATAATGAAGATGACGTAAAGGCTGTACAGGAGGTCTTGAAAGCAACGGGCGACTACAAGGGGGCGGTGAATGGAACATGTTCAGGTAAGCGTACCGATCCAGTTGTTAAGGCAATCCGGAAGTTCCAAATAAGTAAGCGGCTGGGTTTTCGCGATGGGAGAGTCGACCCAGACGGCAAAACGGAAGAAAAGATGAAAAGTCTTGATTTTTCTAGGTATAGATGGGGAGAGAAGGAAATAAATGCTTGGGGATCAGCAGGTGAAAAAACAATGAGAGGAAAACATGTTTACTACAATAAGTATACACATGGCAAAGGTGATAAGCTGATCATAAAAGGCGGTCAACCTTTTCTGTGGCTTAAGAGAGATACAGAGTTCACAAAGGCTGAAATTGGTCAAAAACTTGTACCATCGTCATAAATCTTTTGTAATTTATGCGTAGGTAACCTATGAATGCAACAAGGTGTGCAGTCTCCACATGGTTATGTGATGGACTGTTCATCCAGAAAAAATAAGCCTCATTCACTACCTCCAGAATTGCCTCCACCTCAAAAGGGGAGCAGTTTAATCCGTGTTGAATCTCGTGGATATCACCTGAGGAAAAACAGGTGTATGACCAGGGATTGTTAATTTAGGGTGGTCGTATGTTCGAAACGCGCCCCCGCTATGAACCCAGCATCAGTATCGCCATCAACAACGCAAGACTTCGCAGGGTGGCCCGAACCGATGCCACGCGCGGGGTTGCTCCTGCCTCACACAAATAAAAGGAGATTTCTCTTGACTCGGTTTACAATGATGTGCTTAATATTTTGAGTGTTACGCTAGCGAAGCCTGATCTTGTTAGATGGGAAATAGTTGACAATGAGAGCAAGTCGCCAGTGATACTTGTAGAGCCTGGGTTTATGCCAAAGAGTCTAGGAAGAAGCTCGTTACTTGTTAACGTTATCGATAAAGCAGTTGGTGAGTTTTCTGTAGAAGTTCCGATTCTTCTTTTCTGAGAAAGGAGAGTAATCAATGTTAAGAATTCGACGGTTACATGTCCTTGTGGCTCTCTTGGTGGTTCTTGTATTTATTCTACTTTATCGTATGTGCATTTATGTACCTGAACCACTCCTGCTGCGATGAGCAGCAGAGGCTATTGGGCTAATACCCTTAAAACAATTATATGATTGATAAATTTCATTTCCTCCGTCTACTTAATCAATTACGAGTTTTTGTGTCGCATAGCCGACACAAATGCTCTATTGGACTGAACGACGAGTAGCGTTCACAATTGAGCCAGGCAATGAGAGAAATGTCCTAAAATGAATACATCGTTTATGAAACAACTGTTGCTTTCAAAATTTCTTTTTCAAAAAGGAGAAGACGCCCTTGATCTTCGCACCTCTTTGGCATGTGGTGTTGCGATCTCTCAATTTCAGGATGCTGTAGAAATGTTTTTATGGACAACCATTAAAGAGAAAAATATCAACTTCAGAGGAAGACAAATGCCATCAGCCTGACCGGCATTCGCTTGCTCAATATCTCTATCCTGGTTGGGTCCTGAAGATGGTCCCGCTGCTGAAGCTTCTGGAAAGATGGCCTTCCATGCTCCAACACAACTATTTCACCATCTATGACCGTTCCCGCCGGAAGACCTCTCAGGCAGGCCAACTCCGGGTGCAGCGGCCTTACTGGAAGGCAGAGGGAGGATTTCCTGGCTGAATTCCGCAACACGGCATACATCACATGGGCACTGGCATCCACCGGATATGAGGGGCCGGAAATTAATAAAGGTGTAGAATATCTGCGAAAACACCTCGATGATATCAAGGACAATTATACTATTGCCCTGACCGCCAATGCTTTGGCTGTAGTTGATTCGGAGGATAAGACCACACTTTTAGTCCTGCAAACGCTCTTCGATAAGCGAATAGAGAAGGAGGACGTGGTTTATTGGCCATCACAATCCGAGACACCTACACACGGCTCCGGTGTGGCGGCTGATATTGAAGTAACTGCTCTTGCAGTGCAGGCATTTATCCGCTCTGGACGGGAGCTGGGCGCAGTCAGTAAGGCTATAACCTATCTGATAAAGAACAAAGACGCATACGGAACATGGCAGTCCACTCAGGCGACAATTCAAGCTCTGAGGGCAATGCTCATGGCAGAACGAGGGGCCACAGCCAGAACGAACGCGACTGTGAATGTTATATTCGACCAGGAAAGTATCTCCAAGCTGAGGGTGGACGAAAATAACAGCGATGTTCTTCAGATTGTTGATTTAAAAAACCACACCCATAAAGGGGAAAATACAGTTGCTCTTCAATTTGAGGGTGAGGGTGCATTGCTTTATCAGGTTATTGGTCGTTATTACATGCCGTATCCGGAAAAGGTTTTACCGATTCGAAAAGAACCGATGACCATCAAAGTCGAGTATGATCGCACACAGTTGGCCGCGGAGGATTTCATCAATGTTGCCGCTACTGTAGCCAACAATCGCCCCAGTCGGGCCAAGATGGTCATTGTGGATCTCGGTTTACCGCCGGGATTTACTCTGATACCAGACAAATTGAACCGTTTGGTTAAGGATAATGTAATCGAAAAGTATTCGACTACTGGTCGACAGATTATTATTTACCTCAGAGAGGTTGTCCATGGAAAGCCGATTGAGATCCAATATCAATTATTAGCTAAGTACCCGCTCAAAGCCAAAACACCTAAGTCTGCAGCTTATGAATACTACAATCCCGAGGTAAGAGTGGAGGCCAGGCCGATCCAACTGGTTGTCTCGAAGCCATAGGTAAAGCTCGGGCCAAAAATAGAAAGATAGCGAACTGGAAATGGTATGGAAAATTGCCCAAAAAAGAGTTTCTGCTAAATTTAGTCTCGGCCAGATTCATTATCGGTTTTCTGCTTTGTTTGTTTCTGATTTCCTTTACCATTGCCCGGTCCCCTTCTAAACACCTGCTCCTATTCCTGCCCTCATAAGGTTCCGTGCTCACACCAAAGTATGAATATTTTATCATAGGTGTATCAAACTAAAAAGACTTTAGCCCTCAGAACCTCGCACACCCCTCAGCTTTCAATTTGAAACGTACATCTGGACATGTTAACTATCAAGCAAGCACTCATAGTGAGCTAACTTATTGTATATGTTAGTCTTAGGTCAAAATGACTTGAGGGGCGTCCGCACCGGGCGTCAGTCTGGACGACAAATCCTTGGATTTGAGTGAATTTATTTTCTGGGGTAAAAAAAATATTTTCTTGTACATATGACTTATGCAGCGTATATTTCCGGTACGGTTGCATCCTGATGTTTTAAGCTAAGAACAAAGGTTCTCATGCTTTTTCACCATTTATTTCAGATATGCCGTATGTCTGGTCAAGAGCGACTACTGACAACCTCATGCAAATGTCACATATTATCATCCCACGGTTTCTCACTATCTGCCTTAACATGAGAAACCTACTGTTTTTCGCCAACAATGAGTGCTTCCGCCTCGGCCAAAAGGTCCTGGATGTCCGTATCCCAGGTGGGTTGTTCCTCTTTACACAGTTCCCTCAGTTGCTCAAAAGCAGCTTTTGCTTCATCAGCACGGCCCATTTTATGCATGACCATTGCTGTGAATGTCACATTCGCTGGATCTGTTTCTTCTTCTACATCAGATAGTAGCTTCGCAGACCTTGCCAGCGTCTTTAGTGCTTCCTCGTATGAACCCAAACGGTACTGGGACGCACCGAGTGTATCGAGGATAGCGGGATCATTTGGTTCTAAAGCATTCGCCTTGCTTGCTTTTTCCAAAGCTACTTGGTATGCCGCGACATCCTTATCAGGTAAACTAACAGTTGCCCATGCCTCGTATTTAAGATTATCGGCATCCTCCCACTTGAGTGAATTGGCTATCTGAAGCGCCACTTTACGAACAGCCGAATCAAGCGTCGCATCACTCTGCAACTGGCTTATCACATTATGGTAGGATCCACATTTTATGTATAGCTTTTGGACTAGCCTCCTCGCACTTTCAGCTTTCTTCCGTGGATCGTAACCAGCAGCAGGAGCTACTGATTCCCAGAACACCACTTTACCGTCGAAAGTACCGCCTGCAATAGCCATCCCGTCAGGTCTGAATGCAACACTGCTTACACCAGAGCGTGCACGAAAAGTTAGTAGTTCGTCACCTGTAGCTGAATCCCATAGCTTAGCAGTCCCATCTATGCTCCCTGAGATGATACGTTTACCATCCGGACTGAACGCCACAGAATATACAGAATTGCCATGCCCCTCGATAGTCATCAGAACGGCACCTGTCAAAGCATCCCATATCTTGATCTCTTTTCCTGCTGCTGAGATAACGCGATTGCCGTCCGGGTTGAAAGCTACGCACCTAACGCTGTCTTTATGCCCATGAAATGTCAGTACCTCGGAGGCGCTCGATATATTCCACAACTTGACTGTATTGTCAAAGCTGCCCGAGGCAAGATGCTTGCCATCCGGGCTGAAAGCCACTGACCGAATGTAAGATTCATGACCTTGAAATGTCATTACCTCTGAGCCACTTGCCGCATCCCACAACTTAATCGTCATGTCATCACTGCCGGAGATGATGTGTTTGCCATCCGGGCTAAAGGCAACAACTCTGGCATTACCTTTGTGACCACGCAAAGTGAGCAATTGTGCTCCAGTAAAGGCATCCCATACCCTGACTACTCTCTGTCCTATGCTACCTGAGACGATACGCCTTCCGTCCGGACTAAAAGCAACCGATCTTTGGATATACCAGTGAGATCGTATGTGTTCTCGTATAGTCCTAATTGCCTCGCCGGTCTGAGAATCCCAAAGCTTAATTAAATAATGACTGCATGAGACAATTTGCCTGCCGTCCGGACTAAATGCTAGTGAATAGATGGTATCAAAGTGCCCTGGGACTTTTGTTGATTCGCGATCTATCATTACATCCCATAGCTTGACTTTATCGTCTCTGCTAGCAGAGATAAGTTGTTTGCCGTCGGGGCTAAACGACACAGCTTCAACGGACCAATCGTGACCACGGAATGTATGGAGTTCCTCTCCGGTTTGTGCATCCCAGACCTTGACCACATTGTCATAACCAGCCGATGCAATAAGCTCGCCATCCGGACTGAATTTGACCGACGAGACCTCGCCATCGTGCCCCGCAATATTGGTTAGGTTGTTTCCAGTTTTTGCATCCCAGACTTTGACAGTTCCATCGCTATTACCTGAGGCTATTCTCATACCGTCTGGACTGAATACTACACTACAGACAGCACCCTTGTGTGCCAAAGGTATGGTCAACAATTCAGCTCCGGTTTTCGCGTCCCAGACCTTGACCATATTGTCGACACCACCTGAGACAATGCTCTGTCCATCAGGGCTGAACGCCACAGAAAAAATACATTCTTGATGCCCACGAAGTGTCCTCACCTCAGTGCCAGTTTGAGTATCCCACAGTTTAATTGTTCTGTCATAACCGCCTGAGATAACATACTTGCCATCCGGGCTGAAAGCCACGGAATGAATCGCGAATTGGTGCCCACAGAGTGTTGTTATCTCTGCACCGGTTTGAGCATCCCACAGCTTAATTGTCTCATCTCCTGCTTGACTACCTGAGACAATACGCTTTCCGTCTGGACTAAATTCAACAGAACTAATCCAGCTTTGATGCCCGCGTAGTGTCATTACCTCAGCACCAGTTTGAACATCCCAGACCTTAATCTTATTGTCACACCCGCCCGTGACGATACGCCTGCCATCAGGACTGAAGGCGGCATCCAAAACCCCGTCATGGTATACACATAGGGTCATAAGAGACTCATCATAGATATAATTGAGCCGATTCCATTCCCACCCCCGCAGGTCATTAGGACATGACGCTAAGAGTTCGCGGACACGCCCTATGTTTCCCTCACGGTATTTTGCATCAGCTAATTGAATGCTATTGACATACATTGCCCGGCGGAGGTCTTCGGCTTTTGTCTCAGCTATATTTTTCTGTTCTTGTGCTACTTTTTCGGCTTGTTCTGCCTGGGTTCTGGCAACGGCCTCCTTATCGAGTGCCTTTTCGGCTCGAAAGTACATCGCAGCACTTATTACTAAACCTAAAACTATCACTGCGGCTACAAGCGCAACGGTGGTTACTGAGCCGGCGTGTTTATAAACGAACTTGCGAACCCGATATACTGCTGTTTCGGGCCCGGCGATTAGGGGATTACCGTTGAGATAGTTCCGGATGTCATCAGCCATTTCAGACGCGGATTTGTACCGCCTGCAGCGATCCTTACGCATAGCCTTTAGTGGAATCAATTCAAGCTCTCGATGCAAACGCCTGGCCAGTGCTATCACCTGTGTGCCACGGCTGGCAGCAATGGTTTTGGCCTTCTCGCCCAGACTTGTCAGCCGAATGCTCGGTGAGGCTGGCTCCTGCTCTCGAATCGTCTGCTGAATCTCTGCAAAACCCGCACACTCAAAAGATTCCCTATCAAACGGCAGCACACCCGCGAGTAGCTCATAAAGAACCACCCCTAACGAGTAAATGTCTGAGCGTGTATCAATGTCCTGAGTGGCTAAATCCACCTGCTCAGGACTCATATACTCCGGCGTGCCGAGTAACTGGCCCTGAAAAGTAACGAATGTCTTATCAGCCAAAGGTTGTGTAATTGCCTTGGCAATCCCGAAATCAATAATCTTCGGCACCGCTCTATCACCATGAACAGAAACCAGGATGTTAAATGGCTTGATATCCCGATGAACAATCCCTTTCTGATGAGCATGATGAACAGCCTCGCAGACCTGCTCAAACAGCCTCAGTCTTTGCTCAATATTGTGCTTGTGGTCATCACAATACTTGATAATAGACATGCCCCTGACATATTCCATCACGAAGTAAGGTCTGCCGGTCTCGGTAGTGCCTGCATCAAAGACATGGGCGATGTTTGGATGATCCAGCAGAGCCAAAGCCTGTCTTTCGGCCTCGAAGCGTGCGATTACCTGCTTAGAATCCATGCCGGGCTTGATGATTTTCAGTGCTACACGCCGTTTGACAGGTTCTTTCTGCTCAGCCAAGTAAACCAGACCCATGCCACCTTCGCCAATCAGCTCCAGTAGCTCATAATGACCAATCTTTGAGCCGGGACCTTCGATCGAAGATGGAGTATCTAAGGTCGCCTTTGGATCCATCACCAATCCAGCTTGCATAAGGCATCTTGGACAAACGCCTTGGGGAGCGTCGGGGGGTAGGTCGGCGCCGCAGTGAGGACATCGGTTTTCTTTTGCCATGATAACTTCTCCTTTCTGGTCTTATTGCTTCCACACATTACCGAGGGGAAAAAACCAAAAAGTTACACACGATCTGCAAAAATTTTGCAACTATCTGCTATCAAAATAAACTAAATCATATAATTTCGGAGTTCTCTACGGATTTATAAGGCTGGTCAACAGCGTTGTCATCACGTCAAGCTACGTAGAAACGCAGAAAAAATCATATAGTATACGTACGCCGAGAAGACAATACTAAGTTCTTGTTAATAAAAGACTTGTGGTTCATGAACTGGTTGCTCTAAATGTATAAAACACTCTACGTTCCTACTTAGGATTTGAACAAGCCCTGTGACAAGAGGGAATCAAGAAGTCAGGACTGCGAAAAGATCTTTAATTTCCTCATCAATTTGGTCCTCCCCAGCAACTGTCTGTGCAATTTCCTCTCGCAGAATTTCTCGGTAACGTCTACGCAGACGGTGAATAGCCACTTTCACGGCCCCTTCGGTCATTTTTAATTTGTCCGCCACGTCATGGTAAGGTACTTTGGCTGCTTGTCCGCCAAGATAGATTCGGAAAACATCAAAATGCCTCTGCTTATCCCTACCAGCCAACTCAGCTCTTAGGCGGTCCATTGTCTTTTCTAAAACTGCGAGTGCCCAGGATCTCTCAAACACTTTGTCCGGCGACAGGTCATAGGTGAGCCCGAGAGCATATTTACGTTCAGCAGTATTGAAGTCCAGAGACAGTATCTTTCGGCTACCGCCTCGTTTGATGGCTCTGGCGTGGTCGTGCTCGTCGGCCACATAGTGTCTGAATGCTGCCAACAGAAACGAGCGAAACTTGCCAGGCTTTGGACTTACTTTGCGAAGATAATGCTTGTCCAACATCTGAGCAAAGAATCCTTGCGTGTAATCCTCCGCCTGATGGGCGTTGTAACCGCGCCGTCTCAGATACGCGTAAAGCGGAAACCAATACGTCTTACATAGCGAACTCAGCGCCTGTTCATGTTGAGATGCCGAAGTATCTCCGGCTGCTAATATCACACTCCAGTGTGTAGTAGCGAATTTTCCTTTACCAAACGGAGTTGAGCTTATATGGTTAGCCTCTGGCATTTTTGACCTAGCGCAAATTCAGCACTTGATCGAACTTCACTTCACCGTTCCGTTCATATTATAAAGCTTCAATCAGGCTATTGCAATTGGCAGAGTTATAGGTTATCCGCTCCTATTGGGTTCTTTTCTTTGTACACTTGGATCTATAGACCTCCTAATAGACAA
>JBGVTO010000439.1:0-17326 GCA_041862635.1 Phycisphaerae bacterium
ATGCGGGAAAACATAAAATCTTTTGTTGGCAAGCAGCCTGATATTGAGGTTGTTGGCGAAGCGAAGGATGGAGAAACTGCAGTAGAGCTTGCCAAGAAGTTGTCACCGGACGTGGTACTTATGGATAACAGTAATCGGTGGTGTCATTGCTGCTATCACCCTGGCACAGAACATTTTCGGAAACGGCAAAATCTACTGGTTTGTGCCCACCCGCTATGGCGGGGCCCATTCAGGTTCATTTGTCAACCACAGCAACTACGGGCAATTTATGAACTTGTCAATCGGGGCAGCACTCGGCTGGCTTTGCGTGAAACTACATGAAAGCTTTGCCGGCAAAAAAGTAACACCAGCAGGTATCGTCGAGTACTTGAGTTCTGGTTCTGCAAAGTCATTGTGGCTGCTCATAGCAGTGATGGGTCTTTGTACGGCATCGGTTTTTATCTCTCTGACCCGAGGCGGTATGGTCAGCATGCTTATCGCCATGACCTTTACCACACTACTTTTTGTCTCACGACGGTCTTTCAGGAGTCATGGCTGGATAATGGTTGTTATAGCACTTATCGCATTTACCTGCGTTTTGTACATAGGTTTCGATGCCGTCTATGATCGGCTGGCGACTCTCAGAGATTTAGATAAGGCCGAATCCGGCCGGCTGCAAATACTCAAAGACATTTGGGTTGCGTGGACTAAATTCCCAATATTCGGAACCGGACTTGGAACGCATTTGGTGGTTTATCCGATGTTCGATCGCTCAACGATAACTGCATTAGCTGCACACGCAGAAAATGAGTACGCCCAGGCGGCGGAGGAAACCGGCTTGGTCGGTTTGGGCTTGTTGGTAATCTTTGGAATAATCATCTGGTCAAACTATGTGAGCACTATTCGTAACATTAATTTGCCCATTTGTTCGGCAGTATACGGACTCGGCTTTGGCATTTTGGCAATGCTTATTCACAGCTTAAGCGATTTCGGTCAGCACCTTCCAGCAAATGCCATTCTATCCGCCATATTCTGTGCTCTCGTCTTGGCTTTGGCTCGGCAGGCAGAAAACCGGAACCTTGCCGCGCAAATAGTCACGCCCTTTGGAAAAATCAAATGTTTACGTATGGTTGCAGTTCTTGGCGTATCTGGAATTTGGGTATGCGCCCTTATTGGTGCTAATAATTTCCGTATTGCTGAGGCCCATTGGGGAAAGGTCATTGATATAGAAGAAGGTCTTATAGGCAAAAGCTGGCGGGGGACAGACGCCGAGTATGCGGATTTGATTTCTCGCGCAGCAGCAGCAGTAGACTATCAGCCGGACAATATTAGATACCGACACTGGCTGAACGTGTATCGCTGGCGTTCAATCTGTCAAGTAACAAACCCTGATACCAGTGAAATCATCATCACTGATGATTCAATGCCGACTATTCACGATATAGTTGCCGAGTTTCACAAGGCCCTCATAGTGTGCCCGACACACGGCCCGACCTACAGCATAGTTGGCCAAATCGAAAAGTTAATTCTCAACGACGACTCCGGCGCAGAGAGGATAAGAAAAGGTTTTCGTCTGGCACCGTGTGACCCAGTAGCCTGTTTTGTGGCGGGCTGGCTCGATGTTCTGGAAGGAAAAACACAAGACTGTATTGCAAAATTCGAAAGGGCGGTGCAGCTTGACGGCAGCCTGTTTAAGGATGTCGTGGACATATATGTCAATCAGCTTAGCCGGCCTCATCTGGCTATTTCGGCAGCCGGAGATGACATTGGCTGGCTAACCCATGTGGTCAATGTTCTTGATGATATGCAATATAACGACCTTGCAGCAGAAACCCGAGAGAAAATAAGGGATTTGCTTGAAGCAAAATGCTCCGAGCCTGGCACTCCCGGTTCGGTGTTTGCACGCTTGGGCAATATCTACAGCAAACAGGATAACAACAAGGCAGCAGTGGAATGTTATCGTCAGGCCTTGGCGCGGGAATATAACCAGGTTTACTGGAGATTAGAACTGGCAAAGCTCCTCGTCAAAATAGAAGAAATACCAGAAGCAATGTGCGAGGCAAAGATATGCCTGCGGCTGCGTCCTCAGTTCAAAGCCGCTGAAACGTTTGTCGCGGACCTTTCAGTCCACCCTGCTGTCTTAGCCGAAGAAATTAAATCGCCCTGATGCTTTCTGGAAACTGATGAAGCCTTCAAAAGAAGGCTGAGTATTGAATGCACGTTGTGCAATATGCCCGGTTGGTACACCGACGGGGACGGAGTCTGAACAAGATCGACAATCTAAAACTAACACCTATAGCTGGACAATGAAGACTTACTTATCTGTATATCTCGGTTCTGCCGTACTGGCGATCATAATAACCCCGATCGTTATTCGTGTTGCCAGGCAGCTTAATATCGTCGATACTCCCGACATACGCAAAGTCCATTCCAAACCTATTCCTCGTATAGGCGGTGTGGCGATTTTTGTGTCTATGATGGGGCTTGTCATACCGGTGTTGTTTTTGCCAAATGTTGTTGGCGACAGTTTTCGGCTCATTCATTCTAAAATTGTTGTGGTGCTCTGTGCTGCTGGATTTATATTCTTCGTCGGACTTGTGGACGATGTAAGAGACCTTCGCGTACGCACAAAACTCTGGGCCCAGCTCGCTGCCGCAATTATCGTATGTTCTGCCGGTATCCGCATCGAATCAATAACTATTACCGATTGGCTGATGTTAGACTTTGGCTGGTTCTCTTGGCCTTTTACCCTTTTCTGGATTGTTGGTATTACCAATGCTGTTAACCTGAGCGATGGTCTTGATGGCCTTGCAGCAGGGATATCGGCAGGGGCCTGTGGAGTAATTGCCATACTTGCCATCTGCAACAATGACGTTGTCATGGCGGTACTAATGCTCGCCCTTTTAGGCAGCTTGACAGGCTTCTTGATCTTTAACTTTGACCCGGCAAAAATATTTATGGGGGACTCAGGAAGCTTGTTTTTGGGCTTCACGATTGCATCTTCCAGTGTGCTATGTGCTACCAAGATCGAGACTATTACAGGATTGGCTTTGCCCATCTTGGCTCTGGGATTACCCATTCTCGATACTTTGTTTTCCATGTTGCGACGGTTTCTTGAGCGCAGGTCTTTATTCGCCCCCGACCGCAGCCATTTCCATCACCGGCTCTTGGCCCTTGGCCTCCATCAGCGTCACGTAGTCATAACGGCTTATGTAGTGACCTTGCTTGCCACCGGACTTGGAATGTTCATGCTGGTCACACGCAACGGTCAGACTATAATCGTCTTTATCTGTACTATGCTTCTGCTCGTGCTGGTGTTCCAGGTCGTAGGCTCCGTCCGGCTGCGGGAGACGATCACCGGTTTGAAGCAAAAATACTCCATCTCCAGCCAGAAAAAGCAAGAATTAGAGACTTTCGAGAACATCGAATTGCACTTCCGACAAGCCGAGAAGTTCGATGAGTGGTGGCAGGCAGTCTGTTTTGCCGCAGGTGAGATGGACTTCGTGAGTGGTTTTCTCCCACTAACGAATAGAGACGGAACAAAGCGAACGCTGGTTTGGGAGAAAGGTGACGGAGACATCCCGGCAAACGAAAATGTCAGGATGATCGTGCCGGTGCGTGATCGCCGCACCGATTCGTTGTTGAAGATTGAGGTCCAAGTTCGCACAAACGGCTCGCTCGAATCCGCCGGCAGAAGGATAGCCCTCTTTACCCGTCTGATTTACGAGCACAGCATTGCGAATCTGGCCAGGTGAAGACAGTCAGAAGCAACCCCGATTTATCAGGGCTGACCAAGCATGACTATCAGTCAAGGGAACCACGGCACAACTTGTTCATGGTTCTACGCAAGGGGCAATGAATGAGTCATGATTCAATTGGGATATTTCAGCAAGGGTGAGAGTGTCTGTTTTTGCCGTAGTCTCAGGAAGCTGCTGCAAAGTACTTCAGGGGGAACAAGCCGCCTTGGTTGTACCACACTGCGGAGTGACTTTTTTCCAGTTGAGAATGAAGCGTTCCCAGGGGATATGAGGCGTTTCCAGTTGAGCATAAAGCATTCCCAGGAAGGAATGAGGCGTTTCCAGTTAAGAATGAGACGTTCACCGTTGAAAATGTCACGTTTCTGGTTGTAAATAGGACATTGCCAGCTGAGAATGAGACGTTTGGAATAAAGAAAGGGGCAAGGCTTGATCTCAGCAGTTTTTCCGATATGTACGAGAACAATGCCGCGAGTTTCAACGCGCGTCAAATAGTCCTCACAGAATATCCAATACGCATCAACCGCGCCTCGGGCTGCATGGATGACTTCTGTGTCTATGGCCGCGCGTTGAGGGAAGGTGAAATCGTGACACTTTGCAATATGGGAGGATAAGACACCGAATGGCAAAGAAATTCAACATCGCGGCTTTCTATTTTCTTGCCGAGGACGGCTCGAAGATGCCCCTTGGCGGTTTGATGCGATGGGGGAGGGATGTATCTTTTCTCATACGGGACAAAGGCTATGAAGTGACGGTTTACCAAAAGGCGGCGAAGCCCTTTGAAAAGGAATTCGCTCAGGGAATCAGGGTTATTGGTGTCAAGTGTCCTATGTGGATTTGGGGTAATTGGAACTTCGCGCGATGGCTGGAGCAAAATGTCGATACGGATGATCCCTTTTTGTTCGTTTCACAGGAATTGGCCCTTTCCAAGAAAATTCGCCGCGCCGTTGCCGTCAACCATGGCATTTGTTGGAATGGCGACAAACCATGGTACAAGAAATGGCTTAACAGACCGCTGCAGTATCGGCTGATTACTCGCCTTCGTGGCATCATCTGTGTCGATACAAATTATATCAATTGGTGCCATGCCGAGCTACCTAACCGCATTTTGTGGGAGCAAAAGCTTCTCTACGTGCCCAATTACGCCGATCTGGAAAAATTCACTTTCGTTCCTAAGCCTATGACGGAAGGTGAATATCCTGTCATCCTTTTCCCGAGGCGTGTAGGCGGGCCGTGCATAGATCGCGATGGAAGAGGCGCGGGCCTGCTTCTCAAGGCGTTCGAAATTCTCGAAGGCGCGGGCCTGCACACACGGATTATCTACGCGGGCCCTGGACGTTTGCAGGAGCCGATTAGAGAATGGGTCAAACAACGCGGCCTTGACGATCGCATTACAGTGACAGACGTGCCGTTGGACGAAATGCCGAAACTTTACACGCAAGCAGACGTGGTGGTTGTACCGGCTCTTTCAAAAACCTCCGGACATTTGGCTTATATTGCTGATATCAACGGTGCTGCTGCCAAACACACAGCCAAAAAATTTGGTGCGGTAAAGGCAGTTACAGACTACAAAGAAATTTTAAATGACTCAAAGGTCAATGTCGTATTTATCGTGGTGGGCCATCATCTACATTCTCGCTTTGTTATCGAAGCATTGAACGCCGGTAAGCATGTATTCGTTGAAAAGCCACTGGCAATAAATGAGCAGCAGCTCCAGGATGTAACCGAAGCAGCAAGAAAAACAGCCGGACAGCTTGTGATGGTAGGTTTTAACCGGCGGTTCAGTCCGCATACAGTTAAGATCAAGCAACTACTTTCCAGCCGCAGCAGCCCGTTGTGCATGAATATGACAATAAATGCCGGCCGGATTCATCCTGAACACTGGATCCAGGATCCGCAACGCGGCGGGCATTCCAGATTCGGTTTCCTCACCCCCCTCCACTTTCTTGATTTAATCCATTCCTATTAAATGATTTATCAGAATGTCGGAGTTACTGATCGGGCTGTAGTATTTTTAAAAATTGGCTTGACTTTTCAAGTTGAATTCATTAAAGACAATATACAATACCCACTATCGTTGAGGAAGGCTGCAAAATCTGGGTGGGGTAGTTGGAAGTTTGTTCGGAGTGATTAGTTAATTTGCAGGAGGCAAAGCGATGTTGGGTTCGGGGGCAGATGGAAAGAAGTCTATCAAAGAAGTAGAAAAGCTGTGCGCACAAAATCCTAAATTGGAGCGCGTGAGCAGTGAGCTAACCAAGCATAAAAACGTGGATGAGGAATTGTATAAAGCACAAGCCGGTTGGGAGAAAACCTTTGATGCCATAACCGACTGGGTCGCAATAACCAACCTTAAAGGTCGGATACTCCGCACCAACCATTCGGGAGAAGATTTTACAGGTATATCCTCAGCCCAGATAGTTGGGCAATCCTGCTGTAAGTTAGTTCACGGTTCAGAAGGGCATATCCCCGGCTGCCCGCTGCAGAAAATGCTTCAAACTCGCCAGCGCGAGAGAGTCGAATTTAAGGTACAGGATGCCAATCGCTGGTTAATAGTCACTGTAGATCCGGTAACGGATAAAGAAGGGAACATTGTTAGTACAGTGCACATCACACGCGATATCACTGACCGCAAAAAGGCCGAGGCAGCGCTTCGGGAATCTGAGGAGAGATTTCGGACTTTGTTTGAGTCCACTCGGGAAGGATTGCTCACTGTAGATCCTGATGGCAGAGTAATATCTGCGAATCCTGCGGCGGCTAAAATGCTGGGCTATAAAGACCCACAGGATCTGGTGGGCATGGACACTGTCGAATTCTATGCAGATCAAAAACAGAGAGAGGTTGTGCTCAAAGAGTTAAAGGACAACGACTATTTAGAGGACTACGAAGTAGTTATCAAGAAAAAAGACGGTATGCACGCTTATGTGCTGGCCAGTATCACAACTCAGAGGGATGAAGAAGGAAATATCCTGCGAACAATTGGTACCTTGAGAGACATCGCCGGGCAGAAGAAGGCGGCAGAGGAGATTGCCTGGCTTGCCAAGTTCCCTATGCAGAATCCGAATCCTTTGCTTCGCGTTGCTAAGGATGGAACCATCATTTACTGCAATACATCGAGCTTGCCAATACTGAAGCTCTGGCAATGTCAGCAGGGCGAACGGTTGTCGGGTCAGTGGTATGACTTTATTGTGGAGACGCTGAGCAGTGACGAGCCAAAACAGACCGAGGCAAGATGCGACGGCAGCGTTTATTTGCTCACATTTGCATCTGTTAAAGATTCTGATTTCGTGAACGTGTACGGACTTGACATCACCGACCGTAAGAAGGCAGTGGAAGAAGCGCGCGATGCCCAGCAGAAACTGATTGAACGGCAGCGCCATGAGAAGGAGCATGTGGAGGCAGAGCTGGCAAAGGTGCGTGACGAACTTGTCAGAAGGACTCGACTGGCGGCAATTGGACAGGTATCCGCGAGCATTGCTCACGATTTGCGCAACCCGCTCGGGGCGGTGCGCAACGCATCCTACTTCCTTAGACGCCGACTTTCAAAGGACGAACCAAAGGCCTCTGAGCATCTCAAGATCATTGACCAGGAGGTTGCCAAGGCAGATCAGATCATTACCAATCTCTTAGAGATGGCCAGACCGAAGGCATCACACAAACAGGTGGTGGATTTAGCTGAGATAGTCAAGCAGGTGTTCGGCCAAGCTAAGGGAATCGAAGGAGTAAGTTGTCGAACTTTGTTCGTCCCCGATCCGTTTATGATACAGACCGATCCCAACCAGTTGCGGCAGGCAATTAGCAACATCATGAACAACGCTGTTTATGCTATGAAAGGGCATGGTGAGTTCCTTGTTGAAGCGACACGCGATTCTGATTATGATACTCTCGTTTTTCGGGATACCGGACCGGGCTTTGACCCGGAGGTCAGAGATAGGCTCTTTGAGCCACTTGTTACTACCAAGGCCAGCGGTACCGGCCTGGGGCTTGCGATATGTCGTCAGATCGTAGAAAAGCACGGCGGGACTATTCACGCAGAGGATTGCAAAGGGGGCGGAGCGGTTATAAGGATTCGGCTGCCGCGGCAGTGATATAAGATTTTCGGAGATTTGGAGAACAGGATCATGTCTAAAAAGGACGATGGTAAAAAGTCAGAAAAGATACTCATCGTCGATGATGAGGAAAATATGCGAAGGACGCTCGCCGACATCCTTATAGACGAGGGCTACAGTGTTTCTACGGCGGCGACGGGGGAGGAAGCGATTAAATTATGCTCGAAGACCCCACATGAGATCATACTTATGGACGTGCGAATGCCCGGCATCGATGGCGTTGAGGCGTTCCGGCAAATTCGACGACACCAGGAAGGAGTCCGCGTTATCCTGATGAGCGCATATAGTGTCAACGAACTGAAGTCCGTCGCCCTCGATGAGGGAGTGATAGCCTTTCTCTCAAAGCCGCTCGATCTGGACCAAGTGGTCAACCTCATCAGTGAGGTCAAAGATACGGCCATCCTGGTGGTTGAAGACGACGAGCAGACGGCTGAGCTGCTCCGCGCGAATCTGAGGAGACAGGGATACAGGGTAACGATAGCTAGGTCTTCGCATGATGCCCTTGAGCTTGTCGAACAAATCCGGTTCGACCTTATATTTCTTGACGCGAATCTGCCATCAATGAACGGGCTGGAGCTTTATTTGGCGATAAAGAAAATCACGCCGACCGCGGTTGCGATTATGATCTCAGACATGGAGAAGGAATTTGAGGAAATTGCCAGGGAAGCTGTTCGACGCAATGCATATACAATAGTGAGAAAGCCTCTGGACATCGACCATATTCTGGGCTTGCTGGAGCGGATTACACGCAAAAGGATCTCGGGCGACCATCGCAAGCCACTGGTTTGAGATTAAATTCTTACGAGATTTAGGAGAGTGTTCTCATGGAAGAGAAAGCGAGTTGTAAGAAGAGCTCAAGCCTGCTCATCGTTGAGGACGACCAATCGCAACTGCGGACACTCACCGATATTATGCAGGAAGAGGGTTTTGAGGTCATCGGCTGCTCCACAGCGTCAGAAGCCCTCGAGCACCTCGACCATCTGGAAACCGGCGTGGTTGTGCTGGACCAGCGCCTGCCTGACCTGAGCGGTACACAACTGCTGGAGAGGATTGCCGCTGCTAAGGACAGGATTCGTGTAATAATCAACACCGCATATAGCTCGTACGAGTCGGCGAAGGATGCGCTGAACCTCGGCGCGTTCGCTTATGTTGAGAAAATGGACAATCCAGAGGAGCTTCTTCGACAGGTGCACAGGGCATTCGAGGCAAGCCTTCGCTCCTACGCCGATGAGCTGGAGACCGTAGTGGCCGAGCGAACCCAGGAAATGCGCCGGGCAAATGAATTGCTCAGGAAAGAGATTACAGAGCGCGAACGGGAAGAGCAGTTACTTCAGAAAGAAAAAGACAAAGCTCAAAAATACCTCGATGTAGCGGGGGTTATGTTAGTTGCGATCGACTCTGAGCAGAGAGTAGGGCTTATAAACAAGAAGGGCTGCGATATCTTAGGCTACAAAGAAGAAGAAATCCTTGCCAAAAACTGGTTTGACAATTTTCTGCCGGAACGCATCAGGGATGAAGTAAAAGCAGTTTTCGAAAAGAACATACAAGCAGAGACGCAGGCACCTGAGTGTTATGAAAATCCCATTCTGACCAAGGATGGCCAAGAACGACTTATTTCTTGGCATAATACTATATTAAGGGACAAAAAAGGCAGCGTTATCGCTACTCTAAGTTCCGGAGAAGATATAACCGAGCGCAAGAAGGCAGAGGAGGCACTGCGAGAGAGTGAGGAGAAATATAGAGTTCTTTTTGAGAACGCAGGGGAAGGGATAATAACTTTAGGTCTGGACGGAAGGATAACGGAGGCAAATAGGCTGGTTGAAGAATATGGATTTGACAGAGCCGAATTGCGCGGGAGAAAACTATTTGACTTTGTTCCGGAATATAACAAAGCCAGGTCGGTTAGTGATTTTCAGGCCTTGATTGCAGGCAGACGGGTCCACGGCCAGATGGACGTAATCACTCCCAAAGGAATCATCTCAGTAGAATACAGGGATACCCCAATAGTACGGGCAGGAGAAGTTATTGGTGTGCAGATAATTTTTACGGATATTACCGAACGCAAGCGAGCCGAGGAGGCGCACCGCAGTCTTGTGGACCATTCGCTGCAAGGGCTGGCAATCTTCCAGAATGGGCGCGTTGTCTTTGCAAACCAGCCCATGGCTGATATCAACGGCTATACGGTGGAGGAGATGTTGGCCATGTCATCTGAAAAGGTACAAGAGTTTGTGCATCCAGAGGATCGAGAGCTTGTCTGGAACCGACATCAGGATCGGCTGAAGGGTAAAACAGTGCCTGAACGATATGAATTTCGTGGAATTCGCAAAGATGGTTCTACCTGCTGGCTGGAGCTTCACGCAAGCCGAATTGAATATAAGGCAAAGCCCGCTATCCAGGCGGCCTATGTGGACATAACCGAGCGCAAGAAGGCGGAAGAAGTGATTGAGAAGTTAGCTAAATTCCCAACCGAAGACCCGAATCCGGTACTTCGAATTTCCGGCCACGGGACGGTCCTTTTCGCCAACAAGGCCAGTGCAATCTTATTGAAGACTTGGGCTTGCCGGGTGGGCCAGTCTCTGCCGGACCGCTGGAATGAGTGTGTACTGGATGCTCTTAGTAGCGGCCAGAGCCAGCAGACCGAAGTCCAATGTGACGGCCGGATATTCTCCCTCACATTCGCGCCGGTCGTGAAGGCCAACTACGTCAATGTTTATGGCCTCGACATCACCGAGCGCAAGAAAGCGGAAGATCAACTAAGCGGGGCGCTCGCTTGGCGAGAGGCAGTATTTGAGGGGTCCCGTGATGCAGTTTTTATCTCGGATGCTGATTCAAAGTTCGTCACGGTCAATAGCAGTGCTTGCAAACTGACTGGATATTCGAGGGAAGAGCTGCTGGGGATGCGAATTCCTGATCTGCACGAGGAGCAAGACCTTACCGCCTACAATCTATACCACGACCGAATTATGGCTGGTGAGGAAATCGTCAGTGAGGCCAAGATATTAAGAAAAGACGGCACTAAAGTTGATACCGAGTTCAACAATCGATGTATTAAAATTTCGGGCGCTTCGTATATGCATACAGTTGCCCGAGACATCACGGAACGCAGGAAAGCTCAAGAAAAATTAATCAAAAATCGGGCAAAGCTGAAGGTTATGGCTTCTAAAATCCTAATGGCCGAAGAGCGTGAAAAGCAGAATCTTGCCGTAGGACTACATGACGAAGTGTGCCAAAAACTGGTCTTGACTAAGCTTGCCCTCGAATCAACACTGAATTTGGTATCGGACTCCAATGTATTAGCATCACTGCGAATCGCGTGTGAGGGAATTGGTGAGACGATTGTAAAAGCTAATTCGTTGACATTTGAGCTCAGTAACCCGGTCTTGCGTCAGTTAGGTTTTATAATAGCCTTAGAGAAATACCTCACTGAGGAAATCCAGCAAAAGCATGGAATTGAATATGAGCTTGAAGGCGATGAGCAGCTTGGTACTATGCAGGATGAGATTAAGAACTGTTTATTCCGTGTCACGCGGGAGCTGCTCACCAATGTTGTCAAGCATGCCCAAGCGAACAAAATAAAGGTATCTGTCAGCAAAGGTTGTGGTCTGATAAATGTCAGTATTAAAGATGATGGAGTGGGATTCAAAGAGAGTGAGGACAGTGAAAAAGTCTCCCAGACAACTCGATTTGGCCTCTTTAGTGTTCGGGAACAATTGGAATACTTGGGAGGACACCTTGAGATTGAATCTGAACCTGGGCGGGGCACTGCGGCGACGATAGTTGTACCTCAAACAAAAAAGGCTATTGTCTAATGCTACAGCGCAATATAATATCGAAAATTCTGTTTTTGAATGAAAATCCTAAGCACGAAATCCTAAATTCGAAACAATATCGAATGTCCAAAATACAAATTTTCAAAACGAAATAAGGCCTTCAGCAGCAGAGAACATTTGGCATTTGGTGATTTGAATTTTGAATTTGTTTCGAATTTCGATATTCGGATTTCGAATTTAACACAATTGACATAAGTTTTTATATAATACTAATTCATAAGCAATGTATGACACGAAATGGTGCTGTAATACTATATGCTAAGGAGATATGAATGAGGATACTAATTGCAGATGACCATGGTGTTGTACGGGAAGGGATGAAAGTCTTAATTGATAACCAGCCGGATATGGAAGTGGTTGGTGAAGCTGAAGATGGGCTGATGGTAACGCAACTTGCAAAGGAGCTTTCGCCGGACATTGTAATCATGGATATCTCTATGCCCAATCTGAACGGAGTTGAGGCCACCCGCCTTATCCTTGCGGAAAATCCCCAAACCCGGGTCATAGCTTTATCGGTGCATCTCGACAAGCATTTTGTAACGCAAATGCTTAAAGCAGGTGCTTCAGGGTATGTACTCAAATCCTGTCTTTTTGATGAGGTGCTCAGGGCACTTCGTACGGTCAATCGCAATGAGCATTACTTGAGTCCTAAGATAACTGACGTTGTGCTGGATGACTACATACACTACATGGCAATCTACAATAAATCGGCTGAAGATCACCTCACAGCGCGGGAACGCCAAATTGTCCAAATGTTGGCAGAAGGTCAATCAACACAACTAATTGCTTCACATTTGCACATAAGCCCAAAGACTGCCGATGCAAACCGCCGCCAGATTATGAACAAACTTGGCATTTCCAGCCTCGCAGAGCTCACTAAATATGCCATCAGGAAAGGATTAACCTCAACAGAATTCTGACCATCCATGCGTGGGCATAACCATCCTCCAAGTTCAACTTTGCATCCATGAAGCCCGGAGGATAGCATAAACGTATGATTTGGCAAGGCTTAAACGTACGGGTAGGAGAGTATGCTCATATAGATAATGAAGAACCCGATTGGAATGAAGGCTGCGTCTTTCTTGGGCATGCTATTTCCTCTTTCCTCCTTCTTTACCATTATAGAATCCTTCAACTGCGAATATTAAATACCTTAAATTTACGCCCAGTAAGGTTTAAGACCGGCTTATTACTTAGAAATTGGTTCTTCTAACTTATAAACTTTGCGCAAATAGCCGCAGCTGACCCAGTAAAGCTCTGCGAACAGGCTTGGTGCTTTTCACAAAATGTGGGTAGGCTTCAGTACGCGAAAACATGGCTGAAGGAGTCGTTGAAAAAACCAGATTTTGAGAAATCTAACAATCTTGGCAGGAAAACCATCCAAAAACGAGAAGGACAATTGCATTTTCAAGACACTTTTAGTATTCTAGTGAAATAGGTAGAGCCTGTAGCATTGCTGGGCTTGTTAAACGGTTTCTATCAACTTAAACAAGAGAGGAGGTTTCAATAACAGTAGAGGAGCGTTGCACCCACATCGCTCGTTTTGAAGAGCAAAGACAATAGTCTTGCTCCAACGGCAGTAATTTTTGAAGAGTTGGATTTTCTTGGTGCGGTCGCACAATAATTCACCGAGCAAATGAGCCGACTTTTGCAGAAGGAGTTTGGGGTTATTAATTATTGAAGGGAGAAATTGTAATGGTGAGATCAAGAATTCTTTTATTGTGTATTCTTTTTACCATCATTAAGGTAATGGGGGTAACCGCAGGATACATAGATGGGCAAATTGTAGTGGACCCGGATCATCCGGAGTGGTTGAAATATCACAACGGTGGTCCATTCTTCATGTGCGGCCCTGGTGACCCCGAGGGATTTCTTTACCGGGGAACAAGGCTTCCCGACGGAACACGAAACGGTGACCAGATGGACTTAATCGACAAGCTGAAAGGTACGGGAGCAAACTGTATATATCTTATGGTCGTGCGCTCACATGGTGGTGACGGTGACAATACGCAAAATCCCTTCGTTGATTCTGACCCATCAAATGCACTTGACCAGGATATTCTGAACCAATGGGAGACCTGGTTCACAGCGATGGACAACAATGACATTGTCATTTACTTTTTCTTCTACGATGACAGCGCTCGGATCTGGAACACCGGCGACAGCGTAGGCCCAGAGGAAATAGCCTTTATCCAGGGATTAGTCAATCGATTTGAGCACCACAAGCACCTGATCTGGTGCGTGGCTGAAGAGTATTCAGAGGCCTACAGTCCCAGGCGAGTCTCCAACATCGCGGCCGAGCTTCGGGCCGCTGACGATTATGAACACGTCATAGCAGTGCATCAGCACAGTGGATTGGTCTTTGATTTTACCGACGATGCCAATATTGATCAGTTCGCGATCCAATACAACAACACCAGCATCTCAGGTCTCCATAGCGGCATGGTAACAGCGTGGAATAATGCAGCGGGCAGATATAATCTGAACATGTCCGAGTCGCTCGACCATGGCTATGGCGATGAGGAGACGATCCGCAGAAAGAACTGGGCCTGTGCCATGGGTGGAGCATACGTGATGATCCTCAGGATGGATATTGCCAGTACGCCGATGAGTCAACTTGAGGATTGTGGTCGGCTAGTTGAATTCTTTGAGTCCACAAATTTTAACGAGATGTCGCCTCACGACGAACTCAGATACGGCAGCACGCAGTACGTGCTCGCAAAGCCGGGAGATAGCTACATTGCCTATGCATCAAGCCCCTCCAGGATGGGCATAGGTCTAAAGAATGTGGGTGATGGCATATATGATTTCAGATGGTTCGACTGTGTTGATGGTGACAGCGTCGAGCAAATTGGTATCAGCGTTACGGCTGGCAACTGGACTTGGTTCAAGCCTCCGCAAATCGGAAACGAGTTAGCCGTCTACATCAAAAAGGCAGAGCCCTCCGACCTTAATGCTGACGGCCAGGTCGATTTTCACGATTTGGCAAAATTTACTGCCTTCTGGCTCTGGATTGGTCCGGCGGGCGATATCCCTGAAGACATTATCGGGGACGGCATTGTGGATTTCGCCGATTTCGCAGCACTGTCGCATCGATGGCTCTGTGAAAACTAAAACGCAATTGTCCATATCTGCTTATGGCTATTGATGGCAATAGAAGGATATTGTAAGATATCGTGATTAAATAGTGCTGTAATTGCGATCCATTCTTATAACCGCACGAACCGCAACCCTTCTCTCCGACAGCCTAAAATGCTCAATAGCCAAACTCCTTGTGGTCGTAGGCAGCTAGCTCCTGTTGTTGTTATGGACTTGCCTCTATATCCTCTTGCGTCCTCTGTCCGTCCACTTTCCGTTTAACTGATAAAATCAGTTCCTCATAGGGTTCCAACTTTTCTTTAGTCATGGGTACCAGAGACAGTATTGGAGAGAAAACCTTTAGAGGTTGCTGTACGCACAATGCCAAGAATGCATCTGAGAGGGAAATAGGGGTATTATGCTCGTTTTGTTCAACCGCTGAATGTAGTTTCTAAATAGTCTTCATTTTGAAAATTTTCAGACTTTTACTTTATTAGGCCAAGTAATCTTCGCTTCCTCCGGCGACTTCTTCTACTTCTCATCAGAAAACTCCTTTAGAACCTGTTTGGCAATCTCTTTGCTTTTATTCCATCCCTCAGAACCGGGCTCCGGAATCTTCCCTCCATTGACTTCGCTTTGCTTCAGTAACACATCCATCATAAGCTCTGCCCTTGTACCACGGAGAGAATTACCAATTTCTCGGAACCCTTCCTTAAGAGCTTCTGCATTTTTGGTGTTATTGTCGATTATTGCATTAGCTACCTTTTCTGCCGATTCTGTTATACTTTTTGCTGTTGTCTCTGCCGATTTCACCATACCTTTTGCTATTTTCTCTCCTGACTTCTCAGCTGCTTTTACCATGCCTTCGGCAATTATCTTGGCTTCTGAAACCTTCATATTATCTATTTGCGTATAAAGATATATAAATGTATTGGCACGAATGAAAGATGGAATGTGCACATCATAATGGGGGGTTTCTGTCAAAGGTTCAAAGTTCTTACCAAGAACAAAACCTTTTTATTTGTGCTTATAACGATCTTCTCCATTACCATAATAAACACATCAGACTTAGAAACTTCGAGTTGATTATCGGGAAGAGCGGCCAACGGATTCAATGTCTGATGAGCGAGTTATTTCAAATTAGCCGATTCAGCTGATCCTAAATGAAAAACCGGACTGCACGAAGGAAAAGATTTTCAGAAATAGAGGCATGATAAAATGTGCAAAAACAGCATATTTATTTGAGTTTGCAAGTGTGCGTTTTTAGCGAAAAAACGAGGTTTTTGTTGCATCGGATTAAGTATCCAAAGGAAATGAAATGAATCGAAAATATAACTTTACTGTCGGTTATCCTCTCATAAAGACTGGACCAGTTATTGGGGAGCATACCATATTTTCTATTGGTATGCGTCGATGCCGAATTCCATCGGCGGGCTGCCGGCTTCATGCGCGCCTATATCAGGCGCGGCGCCGGTGTAATTGTCATTGAAATTCGGAATTACCACGCCCGCGTCATACCCAAGACTGGATGGATCAAGCGCGAATTCCCCAATACCGTTATCTGGGTCATATATTGGAACACCTCTGATTCCGTTTCGCTCCGAGCCGGGTCTGGCTTTGATGTTGCCGTTGTACAAATCGTAATCGAAATCATTGGTAGAATTTGGACTGCCGCTATTGATACTGTCGCCGCCAGAAGGAACATGGAAGATATTATTTCTGGTACAGGTATTAGTAAGTTTAGCGTCGTGAGCATTTACTCCATCAAAAGATCCATAGTCCGGAGGTGGGGCCTGTAAGATAGTATTATGGAATATGTAAGTTTTACCGCCGCCGTAGCCTTCTACATCACCTGACTTGAAGGCTCGCCATGCAACGTTGTCATTTGGACCTGCTCGACTGATGCCAAACACATTCCGCCATATATAGAGGGGACCAACAGAATTAGATTGGGTTGCAATCTTTTCCGCTGTCCTGGTTATGTAATTGCCCCATATCCTCACATTACAGTTTGCACCTTCACTCTGTATACCACTGTCCCAGCAGTTCGCAATATAATTGCCGTAGATATCGGAATCGCGAATAGGAAAACCATCATAACTAAAGTTATGCGACTCTCCCATGCTATCCTTGAAATAGTGGTCTTCATCCGAATAGATTTCATTGTAGCGTATGACATAGTGGCCCGCTCTTTCATTTCTGGGTGTGAACGTAATGGCTTGAGGTCCCAAAGGATGATTTGTGTTTATTGGTATAGTCCTGGCTGACTCCTTCCAGCAATTAGTATCTGCTCTGGGGTGATGAAGTCTATTCCTCTGAACGATAATCCTTTCAATGTTTGGTGAATTAGAATAAACAGCAGCATCTAAATTGTTACCCCACTCACCTTCCTGTAGACGGCCCCATCCGCTTATATCACACCCTTCTATAACAACATCATGCACATTATTTAGTATGCGGATACCGTGTACACTTGCTTCTCTCAGAGTTAAGCCGCGTATAATAATATAGGAAGCGCTAACATAGATACAGGAGTCGTCCTGATTATTTACATTAATAGTTGAGCTTTCCCCTTCGG
>JBGVTO010000440.1:0-2584 GCA_041862635.1 Phycisphaerae bacterium
CAAGGCCATAAGTGCAGGCCAAATGACTCTCCAGCTCGGATATCATAGACCCTGGGAAGAAGGTGTGGAGCCTATACAAACGTTTTCCATTAAGGTAGTAGTAAACTAACCCGATAGGTGTATTTTAAACAGATAAAGCCTCAGTCAGCCGCCGACACGGCCAGATGAAGCCGGGCTGATTAATCTCTCTTTTGGCAGTGGATTTTACTTGTGGTTTGCTCTATCGCAGTTTTCTTTTGATGGCATTGAGCTGTTCTTTGGAAACCTCCACCCCCAATTTCTCGGCAATTTGTATATGTTTCCAGGCCAAACCATAATTCTTCAGCTGATAATAACCAAAAGCAAGTCCGTAATGCGCATCACCGATTTCCGGGTCAATCTCGACCGCTCTTAAATATTCAGTCACCGCCTCCTCGTAATCCTCATTATTGGAATACGCAGCCCCGAGGTTATAATGAATCATAGCTTCTTCGGGATTTACCAGAACAGCTTTATTATACTGTTCGATTGCCGAAGTGTATTTCTTCTGTCCGAAATACGCATTGCCCAGAGCTACAAGAGCAGCGAACATATCAGGTTTAAGAGCTAAAGCCTTCTTGTATGCCGAGATTTCATCGTCAACCTGCCTCTGCTTATTGTAACAAAGCCCCAAACCGTAATAGGCCTCAGTCAGACCCGGATTGATTTGCAATGCTATCTTGTATTGAGATATTGCCTGCCTGTAATTGCCCACCCGGTCATAAACGCCGGCTAACTGGCTGTAACAGTCGGCATCTTTCGGCTCCAAAGCAATCGCCCGTCTCAACTGTGATATCGCTTGCTGGAATCTTTCCTGTTTGCAGTAAGCTATGGCCAGGTTTTTGTATGCATCTATGAAATCGGGTTCCAGCCTAATCGACTGGTGGTACTCGGAAACCGCATAGTTCAACCAGTCACGTTGCATGTATGCATTGCCGAGGTTATTGTGCGTCTTGGCATCGTTTGGATTGATTCTCAGGGCCGCGCGGTATTCGGATATCGCATCGACAACGTGACCTTTTTTCAGGTAGATGCTCCCTAAATTCGTCCTGGACTCGGATAATGTTGGATTTATCTGGACCGCTCTTTCAAGTGCCAACAAGGCAGAGTCTATATTACCGACATCGTTATAGCTGTTACCAAGATTATTAAAGAAACAGCCTAACGTCTGAATCTTATTCAGGTTCTTCATATAGATGCTGTTGTTGCCTACCGGCACGTTGAACTTCTCTATATAGTGCTCATCGGGAGCACTTCCACCTTTGCTTGTCGTTTCAATATTAAATCGCACTCGGCCGTCGTCGTATCTGACAAAAAAATGCCCGGGAACAACCACCCCGTACAGGGGAATACCAAGTCGTTCCGCTAATGAAAGATAAAGAATTGACAGACTAAGGCAATATCCACTTTTCTTATCCAGCACGGTATGCAGGAACAAGTCGTTCGGGTCACTTGCTTCTGAAATCGACTTAAAGCCCAGCTCATCGAACAAATACGCGTTTATCACCGGAATCGCTCTGTAGGGTGCGTTCAGCCCTGCGCTTCTGAGCCTTTCACGGATTTCCAAAGCCATATCATCCAGCGTTGCTAAGCATCTTCGCCCGTACACCATGTCACTCCACCGCTCGGAAACAATCAAAGCGGCGGTCGCCAAATCAACTTGGTCTTCTCTCAGCCGAAGGACTTGTTCAATTGACCTTGAGTATAGACCTGCCTTTTTCGCATTAGCCAGGGGCTCTTGCCGGCGCCCTAAGACAGCGGGCGTAAAAATTAAAACACAAATTATTACCACAAAAATCTTTTTCATCAGTTCTCCAATCAGGTTTAAACGCCAACTCCTGCTCCATCACGGTTCAATTGATGATTGTCATTCCTGCGCAAGGTTGTCACCCCTGTGAAAGCAGGGGGGCAGGAATCCAGGGATTTCGTTTGTCTGGATTCCGCATCAAAGCCTGCCCTGAGCGTAGCCGAATGGGCCGATTGGGTGCGGAATGACGAACCCTCAATTCCTAAATGACAAAGCCCAAATGCGACAAATCTCATTACGCAAAAACGCAATCCTGATGATAAGTATTTACCTCTGCAAATATTATCGTCAGATTGACCCTTGTTGTTTTGTGTTTTCCGTAATTTTTATGCTGAAAAACCAGTTACTTTAAGTAAATAACTGTTGTACAATATAGTTTTTGAGGTTATTTTGTTCAACGCATTTTTTTACAAGGGAGAAATATGATGGATACCAAACACAAATACACGATACTTTTGCTTCTTGCTGTCCTGACTCTGGGGTCATGCCGCCGCTCAAGTCCCTCAGCGTCCCCGAATGAACCCAATGTCTCACAGGAGCAAGCCCGGACTGAAACCGCTGTCCCGCAAGAACTGCCAAAGACTGAACCCAACGTCTCGAAAGAAATGCCCCAGACCGAAATAAGCCTTTTCGACGGAAAGTCACTCGGGCAGTGGGCGGTTACTGATTTCGGCGGCCAGGGCGATGTCTATGTAAAAGACGGCGCAATTTATATGGAAATGGGCAACGATATGACCGGCGTCAACTGGACCGGCCCGG
>JBGVTO010000441.1:0-7102 GCA_041862635.1 Phycisphaerae bacterium
CAGTTACCTCTATAACAATAAAAGTGTTGCTGGAGCAGAGGTGATGGAAAAATCATTTCTGCGCCTTCTCGGCTCGGATTAAGGAATTCATAAGCTCGTCCCGATGTACCAGTATCACCTTACCAAAGCCGGCCTCGCAAAGGTCATGTCGGTATTCATCGAAAGTGTAAGTCCCACCCCCTTCGGTAGCGACCAGCATATTGATAGCGAACAGTGCCCCGTCTTTAGGGCTGGTGTGAGATGGGTCCATGACCACATCGCGTATGACCACAACGCCGTCGTCCTTCAAGGCTTTGTGAACCTTGGCAAAGAGCGCACGGTTTTGCTCTCTGGAGTTCTGGTGGCAAATTGCCCCAAGCCAGGCTATGTCCGCACCATAAGGCAGCTCATCGGTATAGAAATCGCCCGGCACAAGGGTCACTCTATTAATAAGTCCGGCTTCGGCGATACGCTCCTTGGCCATCGATATAACGGGTGGTAAATCAAACAGTGTTGCCTTAGCTTCGGGGACGGCTCGAAGAAACGCGATAGTCCATGTACCTGAGGCGCCTCCAATGTCCAACAAATGGCTGAATTTCAATGGCTGTAGTTTGCCTACTACCTTAGCGGCTATGGGCTTAGAGATATTATGCATACCACCTATAAGGTCGGCCTGGTCGGCGGCCTCGCCGCGAACGCTCGGACCGCAATCGGCGGGTCTCCCGCTTTGTGTTACCTCAGAAAGCCGGGCCCAGCGACGAAGGCAATTAGCCAAGTGGCGAACCATTGGCAGAACATTGTTAGCTGATTTCTCACTCAGTAATTTGGCAATATTATCAGGAACGCTGTAACTTCTTTCCTGCTTGGTCAGGAATTCCAACGCTACAAGTGCATCGAGTAGAATGGCTGTTGCCCGCGGGTTGGTGCCAAGTTCGGAGGCCAGGGTCTGTGCTGTCATTGGTTTTTCATGCAGCGGACTAAAAACGTCCAAAGCCGCCGCCGCAGTCAGCACGCAGGCCGACTGAAATGTCCGGGCAGCATCTAAAACTTCTTTTGCAGTCCATTGTTTTGACATCAGTACGTTCCCTTCAACTAAGATTTCCTACTCAACGAAGCAGAGAGGTAAAGGGGAGTGGTTCAATTCATGGCATAGACACATCGTAGTTGGGCTTAAAGTGTTGGTGCCATTTTAGTGTCCACAATTCTTCCAGGTAAACTCTTTCCACGCTGCTGTCCACAAATCCGATATTAATCGCTTTTTTATGGCGGTCGATACAGAATCGCCCCATAAAGTACCCTTCAGCGTGGGGATAGCCCGGATATCCAATCTCACCAGACACATCTTCGGGCACCATATCGAAATCAAAAGGCCACGAGCCGACCCACATCGAATCGCCTAATAGCGGAACATGCGATTTAGCATCCGAGTATTTCTTGTAGAAATTTCCCGCCGGAAATGCCGGAGCGTAAATTGGGTCATCAGGCAGCAGCCATAAGTTTAGCCCGTAGCTGCCTTCACCGCCCATGAAGCGCCATGAGCTATACGCCGAACCGTAGAACGATTCCTCCGACCGTTCCTGGCGTTTTGCCATCGGACAAAATGTCACTTTCATCACTCCCTCTATATGCTCGGCCGGGTTGTCCTTATAATCTTTAGCGCTCAGATATGGCGCCAATTGATGGAACCAGTACTCGCCTGGCTGATGAGAAAAGGGCATAGTTAGATCATCGTGGTCAAGTGCGTAAAGATTCATACCTAAGCTCAACTGCCTGAGATTACTCTGACAGGCACTTGAACGCGCTTGCTTGCGTACATAATTAAGTGCCGGCATCAATATCGCCATCAACAATGCGATAATGGCAATCACCACCAGAAGTTCTATTAGTGTAAACCCTGTTAGAAATGCCGCACGAAACTCTTGCACTTTCTGAATTCGACTGATTTCTATTGGTGTAAATGCCCTTCGATTATCCATAATAGCACCACAGTTTTTCATGCACAGGCTCGCGAACTAATAGTCTGTAACGTCTAATTTTATGGGTGGCAGCCTCAAGTGAGTCCCGAAAAATCGGGACGAGCTTGAGGATGGAGCCGAATAAGTACCATTAACCACCACGCATTTACCGTGTTACAGACTACTAAAAGATGAGTGTACGCTTTTGGAAACTAAAAATCAAGAGAAATGTCTTTAACTCGTTTTCTATAGTCCTTATCGTGAACTGAGAGAACAAAGCGCAGAAAAAAAGGAGACGATGGCAGTTTGTCTCGAACTCATTATAGGCCCGTCTCCTTATTGCGATGTGCCATGACGCACTTTACCGCGGACAGTGCTCTCAGACCAACTGATCTCTGTCTGCACTCGCAACAAACATATTATAGCAGAGACATTCGCACGAATCAAGTAAAATTCAGCTTCACAAATGTCGTATGTACATTACCCTCTCTCTTTAACAACCCTCATCGTTTCGCTTCGCACCTGTGCTTGCGTTACCGGCATGTGCGGGCAAAAGCGAAATAGGGGGGCTTAAGTCGTTGTGTGTAGTTGTTATATTGTTCATTAAGGCTTATAATACTCCCGGAAATTCAGGCCGGTATATAAGGTGAAAGCTGTGGTATAATGAAATGAGTAATGGAGGCAATTTGGCACAGCATATTATAGAACGGCACAAGCCCGGACATAAAAGGAGAAGAAAGTGGAAGACTTGACTCGCCGACGATTCGTGAAAATCATAGGACTCTCCTCCACTGTTTTGCTTCGCGAAACGAAGCAATGGGGGCAAGCCGCAGTGTTGCCAAAGGCCGTATCAGCACAGGCGTCACCGGATAAACCGAACATCGTACTCCTGTTTCTTGATAACATCGGCTACGGCGACCTGGCTTGCTATGGCAATCCGGTGATGAAAACGCCGCGGATCGACCAGCTCGCCGCCGAAGGAGTTCGTTGCATCGACTTCTACATTGGCTCGCCGTCTTGTATGCCTTCTCGTGGTGCCTTGCTCACCGGCCGGCATCCGCTCCGCAACGGTTTGAACGAACAGCTCTGGAAGATTGACGAACATCAACAGATAGGACTTCCACAGACAGAGGTGATACTGCCTCGTTATCTCGCCAAAGCCGGGTACGTCAGCGGTTGCTTTGGCAAATGGAACCTCGGCTTTGCCCCCGGCAGCCGGCCGACGGATCGTGGCTTCAATGAATACTTCGGCAATATCTCCGGAAACTGCGATTATTACACGTATATCTACAATGGTCGCAACGACCTCTACCGAAACACCGAGCCGGCAAAGGCCAATGGCTATAGCACCTTCGTCTTTGCCGATGCGGCGTGTGAGTTCATCGAACGAAATAAGGACCGGCCGTTCTTCTGCTATATTCCATTCAACGCCGCCCACTACCCGAATCCGAAAAACAAGCCGCCCGGCACGCCTTGTTTGTGGCAGGCCCCGGATGAAGCATTTGCACGCTACGGCTATTCGCC
Source organism: Phycisphaerae bacterium (assembly GCA_041862635.1). Lineage (GTDB taxonomy): Bacteria > Planctomycetota > Phycisphaerae > Sedimentisphaerales > Anaerobacaceae > NIOZ-UU13. Next base: position 3,459 of record JBGVTO010000441.1, read on the forward strand.
GAAAACACTCGATGAACGTAAGCGTTACCGGGCCGTGGTCACGGCATTAGACGATGGTGTAGGCCGTGTTCTCGATAAACTCGACCGATTGAAGTTGACTGAGAAAACAATTGTCATCCTGCTTTCTGACAACGGAGCTTTTCTCATTCCGGCGCGTGGCCTGGAATGTGCGTCCAATGCGCCGTTGCGAGCTGGAGGAACAACACTTTGGGAAGGCGGTATCAGGGTACCGTGCATCGTTCGTTGGCCTGGGCGGATAAAGCCGGGAACGGTCTGCCATGAGCCTCTCGTTAGCATGGATATTGTGCCAATGGTGCTACACGCCGCGGGTCTGGATCTTCCATCAGATCGCGTGCTCGATGGTAAAGATCCAACAGCCGCACTGGCTGGTCGAGCTCCCTCGCCCCACACGTATCTCTACTGGCGGTGGGGCACACGAAGTGCTGCGATTCGGATGGGCCGCTACAAACTTATCCGCGAACAATACAGCACAAATCAGAACTGGCAGCTATTTGACCTGCAAACCGATATTGGCGAATCCGCCAATCTCCTCGCTGCAAAACCAGACATAGCAGAACATCTCAAGGCTGAATACGAGCGTTGGGAAAAGGAGGCAATTAGCGGACGCTGAGGTTTATCGTGGATACTCCGCTTATGGCGGGCTAAGATTCCCAAGCATACCGTCCCAGATAATCACGATGTGTTCTGCAACATGCAGATAACTTTTGTGGCTACAGTCTATGCTTTTTGAACGTCCAGTTCCACGGTGGAAATAAAAGTGGCGGGAAAGACCATTGGCAATTTAGGGGAAGATTACTAAATGCACAAAAGTTGAAATTAGCCGGATTTGGGGGAAAATTCAGATTATTTTCTGATTTTAGGGGCAAATCCTCGTTTTTCGGCTAAAAAATGGGGGTTAGTATGTCAATGTACGGATTGTGGGTAGTGTAGGTAAGAATTATATGTCAAAAAATTAGCATAAATTGACATGAATTGGTCATAAATTCGTATAAATGCGCGCTTTTTGGGTATAAATTCATCTAAAATTATCACTTTTTAAAAATTAACATTATGTTAGTATAGGAAAGATAGGCAATTTTAATTATGCTAAATACATTATCGGACGTTGTTTTTTGTGGGGGAGTTGAGAAGACAGAGGACGGATGACAGATGGCAGAGGACGGATGACGGTGGACAAATGGCAGACGAAAGATGGCAGAAGGATGAGGGCGGAGAACTGGAGAAAAGGAAAACAGTAGTATGGAGAATATAAGAATGAAGATTTTAGATACTTCGACTCTGCTCAGGACATATCATAAGCGGATCTCAGCCACGTCAAATGAAGCCGGATAATCGATACCGACTCGGCTTTCGATTTGCTTTAGCTTGCTATTTTCGATTGTGTTTGAAGGTCTTGAAAAGCAGGCATAATTAGGAAGATTTTTCTTGACGGGAAAACGACTTATTTGGTATAAATAGAAATAGTGAACTCCGCCCCTGCCGCAGGGGCTGGGTGAAGTTTGTGCTCGTGGATAGCCTGCCGTGAGAGAAAAAGATTGTCCTGAGCGAAAAAATCTTGCCCTGAGCGAAGCCGAAGGGTCGAAGGAGCTTGACCTGAATTAGTCGAAGCCCTGAGCCCGTTCGGCTGCGCTCAGGGTAAACTCCGTCGAAGGGGTAGCCAAAGGGTCGAATGGGCTGTTATTTGTAAATCTTTTGTTTGCCAGCTCGTCTCGGCATGGATGAGCGAGCCGGAGCGGGGCCGCCGGGCTACGGTGGGCTTCGCCCCGACGAGAGTCAAGATTGGCGGTCACAATTTTTTTGCGATTTTTTAATAAGGAGGAGTTATTCTGCAAGGCTCGGAGTTAGTTGTAACGGCGTTTTTGAGCTTCACGAGTCGAGGTTTTCACATTTCAATGAAAAATTCATATCCCGCCTCTGCGGGAACGAGTGTTTTGGTGTGTGGCCAAAGTATGATTATTTTAACTTTTTTTAGGAGGACAAATTATGTACAGAAAATTGACTTATGTGGTTTCTTTTATTGTAGTTCTGGGGCTTCTCAGCGGTGCTTCGGCTGAGCTTGTGGGACAGTGGAAGCTCGACGAGGGTGCCGGCACGACCGCGCTGGACGCGACGGGCAACGGCAACAACGGAACACTGGAAGACGGTCCGACAGTTGCCGAGGGACAATTTGGACAAGCGCTCGCATTTGAAGACAGTCGCGTCGCAATCCCCGCCTCTGATTCGTTAACCGCCGACCTGTTTCAGGGATCATTTACGTTGTCTGCCTGGATTAATCCGAAGCGAACTGGCGACACGTGGCAGCAGATTTTTCGGTCGATGAGAGAGGATGACACCTCAAATGACACGCTGTTCATTAACAACGATGGGAGGCTTTCATGGCGGGGTCGCGTTAACGCAGCTTGGGCGGGAGGTATGTGTGAGACAGCCTCAGGTGTTGTTCCCGCCGACCAATGGACACACGTCGCAGTGACAGGGGATGGGACGAACTTTCGCGTCTACGTCAACGGGGCCCTCTCACAGGAATCAGCCTTCCAGACAACAGATGGCTCGAACGCGACTTATTACATTGGAGGTGATCCTACATGGATTGGTGAGTCCTATTCGGGCATGATCGACGACTTCCGCATCTACAATCACGTGATGAGCGAGGACGACATCAAGGCAAGTATGGAGAATCAGGGCGGCGCCATCGTCAAGGCCTACGGACCCGATCCGCGAAATGGCACACTTCACGAAGATACCTGGATAAACCTTAGCTGGCGAGCAGGTGATTTGGCCGTCTCGCACGATGTTTATTTGGGTGATAATTTTGACGATGTGGACGCCGGAGCAGAAGGCACATTCATCGGTAATCAAGCCGGAACGTTTATTGTTGTCGGCTTCCCCGGATTTCCTTATCCGAATGGCCTCGTTCCCGGTACGACATACTACTGGCGAATCGATGAGGTCAATGACACTGAGCCGAATAGTCCCTGGAAAGGTGACATCTGGAGCTTTAATATTCCCCCCAAGACAGCCTACTTTCCCGACCCGGCTGATGAGGCCGAGTCTGTAGCTCTGGATGTAGAGCTTAGCTGGACGGCTGGTTTCGGTACGAAATTGCACACTGTATATTTCGGCGACAATTTTGACGATGTCAACAGTGCCACCGGAGGGCTTCCTCAGGGAGCTACGACCTATGACCCCGGCACACTTAAATTGGCTCAGACTTACTACTGGCGTGTTGATGAGTTTGATGCCATCGAGACGTATAAAGGCCACGTCTGGAGCTTTACTACTCAGGGCGCCGTTGGGGACCCGAACCCGGCTAATGGCGCTGTGGATGTAAAGCAAATGCAGATTATTACCTGGTCGCCGAGTGTTTTTGCTGCTTCGCATGAGCTATACTTCGGCACTGATAAAGATGCCGTGAAAAATGCCGATACCGGCTCGCCGGAGTATAAAGGCACCAGAGACCTTGGTTCTGAGAGTTATGATCCCGGAATGCTCCTGTGGGATACTACCTACTACTGGCGTGTTGACGAGGTCAATAACACCAATCCAGATAGTCCGTGGCCGGGCATCCTCTGGAGCTTTACGACAGCTAACTTCCTTATCGTGGACGATTTCGAGTCCTACAACGA
>JBGVTO010000442.1:0-3530 GCA_041862635.1 Phycisphaerae bacterium
TCAGGATTAAGGTCATTGTATCTCTCAAAATCATCTATGGTAACGAATTCGGGTACTATAATAGCCCGGACTCCGCCTTTGGTAATGGTTCCATCGGTATTGAACTCGTCGATGCGCCAGAGGTAGCTCTGGCCTAAAGCGAAGTCATCCGGTGGTACATATGTGGTGCCGGTCTGGCGACCGCGATATACACCGGAGGTATCGGACGCGTCGGCATTACTAACTGCCTCTAAGTCCGTACCAAAATAGACATCGTGCTGAGAAGCATTGTCACCCGCCTTCCAGCTGAGTGATGAGGGGACATTCATGATATCAAGTGTCCTGCTGGGAGGTCGTAAGTCCCAGGCCATAAGAGGATCGACTCTCATAACGGTCAGGATTTCGTCTTGAGTAAGGGCCTTGTTATAGATGCGCACATCAGCGACGTCACCCGAGATTCCAGAACCATCACCCCTGTTTCCGTTGAATTCAGTTGCTTCGGAGTTAGCGCCGAGGAATCCAAAACGAGTTTCGTCACCACTACCAAACGTGTTGCCTCCGAAGGCTGACGGCTCAGGCAGACCATCGATGTAGATTGTCGATGTGCCGTTGTCGAAAACACCACAGACATGGTGCCAGAATCCATCGTCCACGCGAGTAATACTGCCATAGTCCACCTGGCCGGTACTGGTCCACACATGCCAGCCGACCTGGCCTTCAGTGGCGACCTCACCGTTAACCTGGAGACGCCAGTACTCGTTGCGGTCAAATGAGATAATGTACTGGTCATTGGGATCGCTCGTGCGAATCCAGGAGCACACCGTAATCTCTGTGCTGTTGGCGTCGCTGTAGCTCATGTTCTTAATTGCCACATACGAGGCGTCATCAGTGAAATCCAAAGCACTATCACTGACCCAGCTCGAATCGGACCACTGGGTTTCGAAGAGCTTGCCGTGGTTCCCGTGCCCGGACCAGTCAAGGGCATTGGTCCCAGCACCCTCACCGAGCTTCCACCAGGCAACCAGATTCGGATCATCCGTCACCGGGATTACCGGCATCGTGCCGAAACTCCACAGAGGACCTGTTACCCACTCTGCGCCGTTGAAGGTATCCACACGCCAGTAGTAGGCGGTCTCTGCGGTAAGCAGGCCGGGAGTATACGTTGTTTCCATGTGTGGGGGTCCACCTATTGCGTTGGCAACCTCGTCTGCATTGGTCCCGAAATACACAGCATGGATAGTCGCGTTCATGCCAGGTGACCAGGATAGAACTACGTTTGGGTCTTCAAATACCTCGCCATCCACCGGAACTGGGTCATACGCGGTGATCGGAGGAATCCAGAAGCTCCATAGCTTGCCTTTTATCTTCGCGCCGTCAGCGTCAACATCATCTATCCGCCAGTAGTAAGTCGTACCCGGAACAAGACCATCGGGAAAAGGCATGCCGGGAAAACCAATGCTAAGAAACGTCCCTGTTAGATTGCCCACGAATGTACTCTCGGCACCATCGTTCACATCGTCAAAATTGTCGCCGATATATACATCATGTGAGACTGCACGGGGCCCCGACATCCACGAAAGGGCCGCCCATGTGTCTAAATATTTAACTCCATCAGCGGGATCAGGATTAAAAGACTCAAGAAAACCACCTAACTCTCTTAGCTCGATCTGTGTCAGTGCCCTATGATAGATGCGAAGGTCATCAATATTGCCCTCGACCGGGTCCCCGCCACCTCTGCTGCCGTCGAACTCGGTTGCTTCGGAGTTGGCACCTATGAATCCATAACGTACATTTTCTCGCCTGCCCCAAGTCGGTCCTCCCGTCGCTGAAGGCTCGGCCTCACCGTCGATGTAGATGGTGGCCGTCCCATTGTCGTAAACGCCGGCGACGTGGTGCCACTGGCCGTCATCGACACGGGTGACACTACCATAATCTAACTGGCCGCCACTGTGGTAAACATCCCAGCCAATCTGGCCTGGGCCGCCGCCGCTACCGTTGACCTCGAGACGCCAGTACTCGTTGCGGTCAAATGAAGCAATGTACTGGGTACCCGAGCTACTGGTACGAATCCAGACACAGACGGTAATTTCAGTATAGTCAGTCCCCTGGTAGAATAAATCCTTGATAGCTACGTACTGGCCATCGCCGGTGAATTCGAGGGCTGCATCGCCTATCATCCCCGGAACCAGCCACTCTATATCACCCACAAGCGTTCCGTCGTAGCCATTGCCAGAGGAATCTGCGGCAGTTGTGCCCTGCCCCTCGTCCAGCTTCCACCAAGCTACAAGATCTGGGTCGGTGTCAAGATCAGCACCCCTAATTACGCCTATATCAACCAGACCCAACAGAACAATAAAAGAAGTGAAATAAATTAATTTCTTAGACATAAGCATATCCTCCTTCAGAAAAGTTAAAAAACAATTATGCTTTATGCTTTGGCCACACACCAAAACAGTCTTTGTTTCCGATAAGCAATGAAAACAAAAATTCGTTCTTCGCACCCGCTGCTTCGTTTTGCTAAACAAACGACGTAAGCTTCGAAGAAAGAGTCGCAAATTGTAGATTTTTTATAAATGGCCTGAGTAATTTTTTACGATTTGGCAACACCTCCTTTCTTCAAAGACCCAAAATGAGCCGATACTGACCTGTTAAACGAGCTAATTTACTGAAAATGCAACAATTTCGTCCTCCTGCTGAGTAAAATCTTCACATTTCCCTACTTTTATTTATATCAAATTATCCACTTTCCCGTCAAGAAAAATCTCTCGAGTTATTGCATTCTATTTCAACAGCCTCAAATAGAATCTGCAATCTCCCCGGGCTGGGCGCCGCGGCGACTGCAAAAAAAGTTATTTATCATTGAAAAGGGGCCTAAACCAAATTGTTCGGCATAGGCCCCAAATTGTCTGCACTTGCGTAACCGCACCTGTGCCTACGAAACAAACAAGTGCAGGCAGATACAAGTGACGCAAATCTGTTATATTAAACACGTAATTTAAATTGCCATTTAAATCCCGGCTCACTGTGACGGAGCATACAAACGAATATCATCGAAGTACATCGTACCTGAACCACCGGCCTGTGGGTTGTTCTTATTGCCAAGACCAAGGGCAATCGTATTGATATTGGCAAGGTTCACGCCGAACGCCTGCAGGTCAATATTCCATTGGGTCCAGGTGGCTATCTGTGCTGCACCTGGATTATCGTGATTGACCACCGCGCTGCCATTGAGAGCAACATATAACGTCTCAGCAGCGTTAGCCGAACCACCCCTGAACCAAATCGTCAGTGTGCTGACACCTTTCTCTGTCCAGTCACGCGGATAAGTCAATGTCAGAGTCGCCTCAGAGTAACCAACACTATTGTCGTAGGAAAACGGCATCGACTGGTTGCCGCTGTGAACGATACTTTGTTCGGCAAAAGGAGGATTCTCATAACCAACGAGAGAGCCGTTTGTCGGGATGCCGTATCCGTCTATCCACGCATTAAATATCCTGTTGCTCTCGGGGTCACCGGGATCAAGGTCATTGTAGCTCTCAAAATCATCCACG
>JBGVTO010000443.1:0-7499 GCA_041862635.1 Phycisphaerae bacterium
TTCGGTTGGAGCCGACCATACAAACTTCTTTATCCTGGAGCACACGGAGCAGTTTGACCTGCATCGCCAGACTCATATCGCTGATTTCATCAAGGAAAATCGTGCCGCCATCTGCTGCATGAAAGAATCCTGCCCGTGATTCCGTCGCTCCAGTAAATGCCCCCTTAACATGCCCGAACAATTCGCTTTCAAGCAGCCCTTCCGGAATGCCTCCACAATTGACGGGCACAAAGGGTGTTGATGACCGGACGCTGCCGTAGTGAATTGCTCTGGCCGCAAGCTCCTTACCTGTACCACTTTCCCCGGTAATGAGCACAGTGGCCGAAGCAGATGAGGCTTTACCTATGGCGATGAAAACCTCACGCATCCCTTCGGATCTCCCGATAAGGCCTTTGTGCGCGGGCACTGCCTGTTCCGGTTTGGCACGTCCGCACCTGCGCACCCTTGCTTTGTCCAGCACACGCTGAACGGCAGACAAAAGCTCAACGTCAGTGAAAGGTTTGGCTAAAAACTCCTCGGCCCCGGTTTTGACAGCCTCTACTGCTCCCTCTATCGAGGGGTAGCCTGTAATCATCATAACTTCGGTATCTTTGAAATTTTCGCGAATATGCCGTACAAGGTCCATGCCTCCGACATTGGGCATCTTAAGGTCGGTGATAACCAGGTCCAATCGTGTCTGCTCAAGAGCTTCAATTGCTTCAGAGACGCCGGGTGCCGTAAAAATCTGATAGCCCGCTGCTGTCAGATTTCGCCGTAGAACCTCCAGTGTATTTGCAGAATCATCTACTATCAAAATTCGTTCTTTTCTGGGAGAGGATGACATATTAAGCACTTTTCTCCGTATTATCCGGCTCTGCCACCGGCAATTGAATTTCGAATCGGGTACCACAGCCGGGTTTGCTGTCAACTTTAATCGAACCGCCGTGGGCGGTAACGATTCCATATACTACAGGTAAACCCAAACCAGTTCCATGGCCAACATCTTTTGTCGTGAAGAATGGAATAAATATTTTATCAAGAAACTCCTTGCTCATACCTGTGCCCGTATCTTCAACACTAAGCAAAACGTTATGGTCACAAAATCGTGTCTGAACCGTTATCCTGCCTGCTCCCGGCATCGACTGCAATGCATTGACAACCAAATTGACCAGAAGCTGGTTCAATTGACCTGGATCGGCTGTGATTTCAGGCAGGTTCGCCGAAAGCAGCTGAACAAGTTCTATACCTTCCCTGGCACACCGAGCTTCGAAAAAATAAAGTCCATCTTCGACTACCTTATTTAGATTGACTTGTATTTTTCGAGGCGGCGCTTGTCGGGCAAAAACCAGAAGCTTCTGGATAATCTCACGTGCATGTAAAGAAGCGGCTTCGATTTTTCCAATGTCATGCTCGGCTGAGGCCGGTACTCCCGGACATTTCTTTGCCAATTGTGCAAATCCGAGAATATTGCCAAGTGGCTCATTTAGTTCATGAGCCACCCCCGCGGCAAGCATCCCGATTGTAGCCAGCCGATCGGCGTGCAGAAGCTGATTATGAAGCTTCAGTTTTTCTTCCTCCGCCTGTTTTCGTTCGATAATCAACGCTACCTGCCTGGCTACGGCGTCGATTAGATTGCGTTCTTCCTTGAGAAATGGCCCTTCATCAAGATCGGGCTTTTTCTCTACATAAACCAGCTCAACAACACCTCTTGACACGCCACCCACAATAATCTCAGCAGTCTGCTTCTGGCGGCACTCGCGGAAACCCTGGGTTGTGTAGGAAATTCCATCCAGGATTATTCTCGCATAAGCGGTCTCGGGGTACTGCCAGGCAGGAGGAAGAAGCTCAACAATGTGTTGGATAATTTTTTCCAGCGATAGACCTGGCTGTCCGGCTACCTGAGCAATCCCGTAGAGACACGTTAGCTCCTTTACACGCTCGGTCAAAGCCGCCTTTGCAGAGTATGATAACTGGTCATCTATCATCAGTATCCTCACGTGTTAAGAAGAACTACAAAGTAAGGATTTTTTCTTAATGTCCCATTCGGGGAATGGAAGAAAATCCCTCGCCTTCAGGCGAATACTTCAGTATTATAAACTCGAAATTCGAATATCGATATCCGAAACAAACCCGTCCTGAGCAGAGTCGAAGGATTCAAAGTACGAATTACGAAAATTCAAAACAGTGTCTCATCTGCTAAGGTGTTTTTGTTTTGAGAATTTGTATTTCGAACATTCGACATTGTTTCGATTTTCGGATTTCGTGCTTCGGATTTTCTTGGCTTTAGCGGGCTTACAGCCCCTTTTACAAGCTACCTCCTTCAGGCGGTAGTAGTTGACTTCTCTCTATATTCGGCCATTATACTCGGCACTCTCGATGAGGTCTATCAAGTCAATTACCAGCCTCTCGAAGTCATGGGCACTGAACTTACTTCTCAATCCCGCCCGTCGATGACGGGACGGGGTCAACGACAATCCGAACTCGCTGGATGGCATTATGGCCTGACTTGAGGAACGGACGTGGCATAGGCTGGGCAATTCCCCTAACATCGATTGTGCGGCAGCGAAGATCATATTGTCCCGGGAGTTCGACCGCAAGCAGTGTTGCCCAATGGACGATTGTGTTGCGAATCGGCCAATGATATGGTTTACCGGTTGCGGGATCGATCTGACCTGAAATCGGTGGCAGCTTGCCATCGGGAAGTCCTTCTCCCCAATCATCCGGAGGCGGCAAGATATCTGCCTCTTTCCATTCAGCTTTGGTGAAGTAAGGGTCGTCTTTTGGAAGAGACGCATCGTGCGGATGCAGCCAGTATTGAACCTTACTGAGACCGGACATACCCACTTGAGCAACTCCTGTTATCGGCACCGGCTGTCCCGCTTTCATTTTCTTTGGCGTATGGATAAAACGTGCGCAGGTCTTTATATGACTGACGGTGTCATTATTCCAAAGGGCATATGTATCGTTTGCTTGGTTGGTGTTGGTCAACATGACGCGTTGAAGCCACTTTACTGACTTGTTGCCGTAAGCATCAGGAACCAACATACGAACCGGCCCGCCCCGCTTACTTGTGAGCCATTGATTGTTGAGCTTGTAGCAGAGGATTACCGGATGTTCGCCCGGCGGGTCTTCCAGCACCCGCCCGATCGGCAGGGAACTCTGGAATCTCTGTTTAGGGTCGTCATTGTGGTAGCCATAATAAAAGAGACGCCGGACATTGGCAGTCGGCTGAGCCAGCCACACCACCTCCCTCAGAGGTACACCCTCCCACAATCCCATGCCGAATGGAGCCTTGCCGTTCGTGCAGGACATCACGTTCATAAAACGCACAGTATGTTTCTTGGCGAGCTTCATGAGTCCGTCCCAGTTCAGGGCTGTGCCCAAAGCCTTGGAAAGCGGTCGCTCCACCTTAGCGTTGCTGTCTGGATCCGGCAGAACCTCAAGCTGCCAGGTCTCACGTACCAGCCCCACTTCCCGCAGTTTTTCCAGTGGTAACTTATGCGGCGGAGGCTTACCTCGGCCGGCATTAACGAAATTCTCTTCTCGAGTGAGATACTCCAGTTTTGAAATCGCTTCACTTAGCAGACGAGAGGCTTCACCCTCATTCTCCTGGGCCCACAGTTGCGGAATACTCAGAGCGGTAGCCTCTATCGCACCTAAGCGCAAGAAGTAACGGCGTGTGATCTCAGTATGTTCTTTTGCCAGCCCCGTTAGAAATTTTTCCTTTTGTGTCATATTATTACCACATATATAATTTCTAATGGGGCCAGTCGTTCTATTTCGCTCATAATCAAAAGTCCCTGTCCATGTTCTTAGTCGGCAAGCTCACGAATCCAGATATTACGGAATCTTACAGGATTGCCGTGGTCTTGCAGCATAATCGGCAATTTGTCCTCATGCGGCTCATAATCTGATATCGCGTGTTGGCCCCGCCAGCCGGTACCTCCCTGTAATTTAACATGGTCGTGGACGAGGACGCCATTTTGAAAAACGGTGAACGTAGCCCTCTTGACGACCTTTTCGCCTTTGAAAATCGGACGATGGAAAATAATATCGTACGATTGCCACTCGCCCGGCCCTCGACAGGTATTAACCAGAGGAACCGCCCTGCCGTAGAGCGCAGCACACTGGCCGTCGGGATAGGTCTTGTTGTCGTAGGAATCAAGAACCTGGACCTCGTAGTTTGCCATTAGAAACACACCGCTGTTGCCTCGTCCCTGGCTGCTTCCCCTGACCGTTGAGGGTGTGGCAAACTCAACATGCAATTGACACGAACCGAACTTGCGCTTACTTTGGATGTAGCCTGAGCCTTTGACACACTCCATATAGCCGCTGTCTCCCACAATCCACTTCGATGGGTTACCCTTGGTGTCAATCCATTCAGACAAATCCGTTCCATCGAATAAAACAATCGCGTCGGAAGGGGCTTGCCCGGCTTGATTTTGTGTACTTTCGTTGCCGGGCGAGATTACCGCCGGCGCAGGCCGATTCATATCATGAATAAGCCACAAACCAGTGTCAGCCAGCACGTACTGGAGCTTCTTGTCCTCTTCAGCCGTTTGCTCAGTTGTGGCACATCCAGCCAAAATCGCGAGCCCGCAAACGGCAACAGTTAGCAGAATTGTCCTCATAATCGTTTCTCCTTTCAAAATTATTAAAGCCTTCTGCAAAATAACTATACTCTCAAGCTCGTAGTCAAATGACTATATTCTCAAGCTCGTAGTCAAATGACTATGCTCCCAAGCTCGTAGTCAAATGACTATGCTCCCAAGCTCGTAGTCAAATGACTATGCTCCCAAGCTCGTAGTCAAATGACTATGCTCTCACGCTCGTAGTCAAATGACTATACTCTCGAACTCGTAGTCAATTGACTATACTCTCGAACTCGTAGTCAATTGACTATACTCTCACGCTCGTAGTCAAATGACTATACTCTCGAACTCGTAGTCAATTGACTATACTCTCGAACTCGTAGTCAAATGACTATGCTCTCAAACTCGTAGTCAAATGACTATGCTCTCAAACTCGTAGTCAAATGACTATGCTCTCAATCTTAAGCTTTTATGCCGGCTTTATCCTGCTGTAAACAAGATAAAGCTTGTATCCAATAGTGCAGCGATGCTATCAAATGTCCGGCTCCGGTAACGACCCCATCCATGCCGGCCAAACGGGCAAAGGAGCCATTACATCATAATCGCGATTCCACTTGAGCCGCCACAAAGCCTTCAATCTTACACTTTGGATAGACCAATCCAGGAAGATAACATTGATGGACTCACTATGGCGGTTGAGGCAGAACCGTTTCATGTTATGCACATAGGAATGGTGCCACTCTCCTTCCCACTCGGGAGGGTCGTCGGTATAGTGCGGAGCTCCACCAACCCATAAGCAATCCGCGAAAGCCGGGATGTACCCGGTACCGGGAACATTCCTGGTTCTCCAGTTCATCGATGTAGGGTGGCCCCACTGAGTGTCCATACTCGGATTGGGATTAAAGAGAAACTCGTTGATGCCGTAGCTGCCAGCAAAATCCCCCGTCTCCCAGGTTGTGAAGGTAGTGCCCCAATGATCTGTACCGGGCTCCTCGTTCTTTTTTGCCATGGGGCAAAAACGCATTTCGTCTTCTTTGTAGTACGGCCTGGCCGGCTCCATCCACTCGAAATGGCTTCCACCCGAACCCGACATAAAATAGCCGTTATTATCATCGGTGTAGAAATTTAGCACGAGCCCCCACTGCCGAAGGTTCGCTTGACAAGCCACAGCCCTGGCCTGCTTTTTCACTTTAGTCAGGGCCGGCATCAGGATTGCCAGGAGCAAAGCTATGATGGAAATCACCACCAAAAGCTCTATTAGCGTAAACCCAGCTCCCTTAGAAAAATTTCTTCTAAAGGGGTCCGTTAGAAAACTCCGGTGTCGTTTCCGGACGTCTGTTTGGCTTCCCGCAAAGCGGGGTCCCTCACCGTGTCTTTCGGGCAATCTTCCACTTTCCCGATCACGAATCTTAATCTCTAACGGGGTAAAGGCCTTTCGCTTCGCCCTCATGGTCTTACCTCCTTCCTCCCGAAAAGTGTTGTCGGTAATTTCCCATATACATAATTTGACAACCTGCTCAGACTTCTGCTTTGATTAGATTACAAAATCCATCGCGAATCTTCAAGTGATTTCAACTTCACTATACCCGTTTTCTGGCTGCAAATCAAAGAAGATTTTGGTGTTCTACTGTGCCCAAAAGACTTTAAAGTGTTTGCAGATATTCTAATAGCGGATTTTGGAGGTGAGAGCAGGTAAAGAGCTCTTCGTAAAAGCGCTGTTAAGGTTTTGGCAACTTACTCTGCTCAGCCTGTGTCGGCGGATAATCCTTGAAGACCGACCACATGCCTGGCGTACCCACATCCCATGCATCTTTGATGAAAACCTTTTCTTTTTTCATATACGCAGCATGACCATCGTAAAAGGCTAAGTTGACCCCCTCGCTGTGACGATACAGTGTTGGGCCGTCGGTGCCGACCTGTTTATAAGGTGTAATTGTATCGTGACCCAGAACGTCCCATCCATCTTTGTAATTGGCCCCCCACCACCAAAGCCACCAGTCATTGCTCTCGGTGAATATGAGCTCTCCGGAAGGATTTGGGACTGTAGTGTTCCTATGCCCGGCATAGCCGATGCCAAACCAATCTGAAAAGTACCAGTCCGTCAGGTTATAGCCGTAACTGAGCCAGGAATCCCACTGGGAATCGGGTCTTTCCTTGACAGAAATCACATCGCTTGGACAAAGAAACTCCCTGGGTGCGTGCCATTCGTCTCCCGAACCGCCCTTCATTCCTTTATAACCCACCAGGTCTCTATAAAGCTGGTTGCCGGGCCAATAGCGATTGTCTCCCAGCGTTCTGTCCATGATTGGAACATACCAGCCGTCTGCTTCATCAGCATACATGGTATTAGCCAGCCCCATTGTCCTGATGTTGTTACTGCAGACGATGCGTTTGCCATGGTCCTTTGCCCTCATCAGGGCCGGCATCAATATCGCCATCAATAAGGCGACGATGGAAATAACTACCAAAAGCTCAATGAGTGTAAATGCCGTCCCGTGAGAAAAATATCTTCTAACGGGGCTCGTTAGAAAACTCCGGTGTCGTTTCCGGACGTCCGTTTGGCTTCCCGCAAAGCGGGGTCCCTCACCGTGTCTTTCGGGCAATCTTCCGCTTCTCCGATTGGGCGTTCTTATTTCTAATGGAGTAAAGCCTCTTATAATTCGCATGGCAACCTACTCCCTGCAAAATGTTTATACCGATATTCCCACATAACCACGCACATCTCTGCTCAGCTATCCCAATACATCGGGACTAAGAGCTTATCCGAATAACCGGGTCGTTATGAGGCCGAGCGAAAAGCCCGAGGCCAAGGCGGCAGGCCAAAAATGCTCGGAGGCGTGGTTTTCTCCACGTTGAGAACATTTTTGGCCGACAACGCAGGCATCGGGCTTTGCAGCCGGCCGCAATAGAGCGGGTTATTGGGATAGG
>JBGVTO010000444.1:0-19058 GCA_041862635.1 Phycisphaerae bacterium
TATTTGAGAAATGCTTTTTAAGCCGATATTTTCCATTGTTCAGTTCCCCATAAGATTAATACGCGCTTGATAGTTGATAATATCAGAATCTCGTTCAGATTTCACTAATTTTTGTGTTTTTCAACTCAGTTTTTTGCTGCAAAAAACTTCAAAATTAAATTTGCTGAGTTCGACTACCCCATTATGAGCCCATCTGTACAGCTAAAAAATTCTAGGAGCACCTACCTTGAATACAAGACAGGGATTATTTGTAGTAAGATTGATTAGTCAACTCGCAAAAAATAGGCCGTTTGTGGACGTCTGTCCGCGAATCAGTGCATCTGTTGAGTTGTGGGGACCAGTCTGAAAAGATAATGTAGACGAAGCCTTCCACCCCACACTAACTCGCGATGACCCATTTTTTTTGGATTCTTGGTGTTTGTTCTTGGCGGATTTAATAAAAATGACCTCCGTGTGCCGAAGTAGTAGAAAAACTACTGAGTACACGGAGGTGCACAATGAGTAATAATATTATATCGACCGGGGGCAGAGTTTTCCATAGCTTTCTTTCCCAATTGACCTCGGACTTGACCAAACCCACCGCCAAGTTCGTACGAGAGTTTCTCTGCGGAGTTTTGTTTTCAGACAATCTCGTTCTGACACACGTTGCGGCTAAAGTTCCCTGCGCCAGCAAACTAACGGCTATTGCCAAAAGATTTCGCAGGCAGTTGGCCAATCGCCGCTGCTACCTTGAAAAGCTCTGGTCCAATTACCTTTCTCTGGTGCATCCTCGTGTTGATATGGACAGCCTCTTTATTGTAGACCTGAGTGATTTGGCCAAACCTTACGCAAGAAGGATGGAGTACCTGGCGTGGGTTCGGGATGGAGATAAAGATTGCTTAGTCCCGGGATACTGGTGTATGGAGGTATATTGCCTGGACAAAAAGGGTATCATCTGGCCGGTGATTCTCTGGCCTTTCAGTTTAGAAGCTGACGGACAGCTATCCGAAAACGCCCAGGTGCTTGAGATACTCCGGCGGCTGGATGAGCATTTTGGCCAGGGTTTTGGCATCTATGTTTTTGACCGTGGATTTGACAGACTAAGCCTTATAGAGCCGTTTTTGAGCTCTAAACGGCATTTTATTATTCGTCAACGTGGAGACAGGATGGTGGTTCTGGATAATGGTGTACGCATAGTCTTGAGTGATTTAGTGGAGCATTTGTTTGCCCAAAGCGGTCATTGGCTGGTTTACAAGAAGGTGTATTTACCTGATAAGCCAAAGCCATTGTATGTGGTGGCCTATCGTATGTCCGGATATAACCAGCCGGTGATATTGCTGACCGATATGGTCGCGGATAATTTCGATCTGGCCCTGCAAATCTATAAGAGATTCACCCGGCGATGGGAGTGGCCGAAGATGATCCCCGACTTCCGGACCGGTGGAGCAGGACTGAGAACGTGGTGTGGCAAGCGGAAGTTCCGGGTTGGGGTTGGTCGTGTCCGGTTGTCTGGGGGAACAAAGTCTTTCTGACCACGGTCGTGGGTGAGGAGGAATACGAGAAGCCCAGAAAAGGTCTCTACCTGGGAGAAGGTCGCCGCAAGCCACCCAAGGGTATACATCATTGGATGGTCTATTGCTTCGATCTCAATAGCGGTAATGTCTTATGGAAGCGAGAAGCGCACAAAGGTGAACCAAAGTCCCCGCGGCATCCCAAGAGTACTTATGCTTGCGAAACGCCCACGACTGACGGTGAGCACCTGTGCGTTCTGTTTGGCGACGTCGGGCTGTACTGTTATGACCTCAAAGGAAAATCACTCTGGTCGCACCTCATCGAGCCCAAAAAGACTTTCTATGGCTATGGTGCCGCTGCCTCCCCGGTAGTGCATGGCGATCAGGTGATAATGATCTACGATAACCAGGAAGCTTCATATATTGATTCCTTTGACATAAAGACGGGCAAGCAGCGGTGGCGTACAGAACGCGATGAGACAAGCACCTGGGCAACTCCCGTTGTTTGGGAGAACAAGCTCCGCTCCGAAATCGTCACGCCGGGCAAAAGTAAAATCCGCTCCTATGATATGAGCGGTAAGCTGCTTTGGGAAATGGACGGCCGGATGTCTAATCTGGTCATCCCCTCGCCGTTCCCCAGTTTCGGGATGGTCTATATCACCTCCGGTTATGTAGGTGACCGTCATCGCCCGGTTTATGCGATCAAACCGGGTGCATCGGGGGACATCACGCCAAAGGAAGGGCAGACCTCGGAGTTTATCCAGTGGTACCTACCGACGGCCGGTCCCTATAATCCATCTCCGATAGTCTATGGCGACTACTACTACACGCTTCTCGACCGCGGATGGCTCACTTGCCACAACGCCCAAACCGGCGAAGAGATGTACGATAGAAATCGCTTCACCCCGCGCACAAGCTTTACTGCCTCCCCGTGGGCCTACAATGGCAAACTCTTCTTCCTAAGCGAAGAAGGTATGACATATGTGGTCGAGGCCGGACCAGAGTTCAAGCAATTGCACACGAACAGCCTTGACGAGCTGTGCTTGGCGTCACCAGCAGTGTGCCAAGGTAAGCTGTTAATCAGAACCGCATCCAGGCTCTATTGTTTCAGCAACTAAATGTCGGGAATGGACAAAGAATGAAGATGAAGAAGGATAGAATGATACTGATGATAGGCAAAAGAAGGAATGGTAATAGCATGAATATACGACGGATGATAGTTATAGCGGGAATCATCTGGCTGGGATGGTTGCAGGTTCCATGCGGCGCGGAAAAGGTATTACTGCGGCTGAAACCCGGTGAGGTTAGACAGGAGATTGACGGGTTTGGAGCGAGCGGGGCATGGTGGGCACAAATTGTCGGAGGGTGGGAAGAATGCAAGCGCAAGGAGATTGTAGGGCTGCTTTTCGGCAAAGAAGGGATCGGATTGTCGATTTATCGCTATAACGTGGGAGCGGGATCGGGTGAGGAAATCGGGGATCCCTGGCGGCGGGCGGAGACGTTCGAAACGGCGAAAGGGGAATATGATTGGGAAAAAGATAAAAACGCGATGCGGATTTTGCGTGAGGCGTGCGCAGCGGGGGTGAAAAATGTGATCCTGTTTGCCAATAGTCCACCACGGCGCATGACCAAATCGGGGTATACATTTGCAGGGCAGGGCGCGGACAAATCCAATTTGCGGGAGGATATGTACGAGGACTTCGCTCGGTACCTGGCGGATATAACCGAGCATTTTATCCGAGTGGAAAAATTCCCGGTGAAAGGAATTAGTCCGATTAATGAGCCGCAATGGGACTGGGATGGGAATAACCAGGAGGGGTGCCATTATTCAGCGGAGGAAGTAGTCCGGCTGGTGGAGATAATGCTGCCGGAGGTAGAGAGGCGGGGACTACTCGTGGAAGTGGAGGCACCGGAAAATGGTAGCTGGGAAAGGGTAGTAGAACCAGCGGGGGAAAACTGGAGGAGATCGCCGGTCTATCTGGAGAGACTGCTGGGCAATGGGTATGTAAGGGAGCGGATGGATAGTTATGCGTTGCACTCATATTGGGCGGATCTGGGGCGGAAGAAGGCGTTTGCAAAGTATTTTTTTGCGAAATATCCTGAGAAAAAGATGCAGATGACGGAATGGTGTGGTATGAAAGGCGGGCGGGACTACGGAATGGATTCGGCGCTGCGGCTGACGAGGGAGATAATTGATGATTTGGTATGGGGTGGTGTTTCGTCGTGGCAGTACTGGATAGCAGTGTCACGTTATAATTTCCGGGACGGTCTTATTTATGTGAACGAACGAGAGCAGGAGATCGTTCCGATCAAACGGCTGTGGGCGATGGGGAATTTTAGCCGCTTTATCCGGCCGGGCTATCGACGGTTTGAAGTTGAGCATGATTCAACAGTTTTACGGGCAGTTGGATGCAAGAATCCGGATGGGGGCAGGTTAGTGTTGGCGGCGAGTTTCAGGGAGAATGGGTCGAATTGAGTCAGATCACTGTGAGCGTCGATAACATCGACGATGTAGACGAAACAGCGGCGATCATCGAGACCCTGCTCAAGAAGTACCACGAGAAGGAAGACTACGTCGTTGTTGTGCCCAAGGAGTTACTGCAGCAGGCGGAAAGAACCCGGGCCATGTTCAATGTCTTGCTGTTGGTCATCGCCGGTATTTCACTGCTCGTTGGTGGGATCGGCATCATGAATATCATGCTTGCCACCGTTACGGAACGCACTCGCGAGATCGGCATTCGTCGGGCTCTCGGAGCAAAACGTCGTCACATTATCCAACAGTTTCTCACCGAGACGGTTGTGCTTACGGCCAGCGGCGGTCTGCTGGGAGTCCTGTTCGGTCTTTTGTGTGGTCCGTTGTTTCGAGGCTTTCGGTCAGGAGTGACGATGATGTCGCCGGACATGTTGCCGCCGATTGTTCACACGCTTGAACCGAGCATCGCTCCTTGGTCGGTTGTTTTGTCATTGATCATTTCCCTGGGAGTGGGCATTGTATTCGGAGTCTATCCAGTTCGGCAAGCCGCGTACATGGACCCGATATAAGCACTGCGTCACGAATAGTCTATATGGAGTTCCGTTATGAACTGCTTTCTCCGTAATCTAGCCTTCGGACTGGCCGCGACGGTGAAGCCCGGATTACCCGGATATAACAGAGAAATCGTCCATCTTCTAAATCATCACTGGTTTTTCTGGGACGCTGAAAAACGGGAAGATTTCAAAATTTGAGTTGGAGTTGTACATCTATTTCGTTTAATTATTGGGAAGAGTCAGATTTTTGTTCACTTAAAGAATGGTTTTTCGGGAAGAATGATTGACAAGATACAGTCTGTCATGAACAATAGGGTAAGAAACAAGAATATAGGCGTAATTAACCTCTTTAAATGAGTAATGCCGATTCAACATTCATTCAGATTTAGGAGAAAAATTATGACACACTCGACAAAAAAAATTGTTCTGGCATTTGTTGCAGCCGTGATGATGGGAATGCCTTGCATGGCTCAAGACGTGGAACCGCCTTTTACGTGGGAAGGAAAAGGTAGTGGTTCGTTCATCAGCCAGAGAGGAATTGAAGATATCGATTTCCAATTCGAATTATCCATCGACGAACAAGGAATGTTTGAGGGACAAACAAGCAATGAAGATGGAACCTCCAAAATAAAGCATGTCTTCTACACTGAAAAAAAGCAATATGATTTCCCCGGTTTCTTCTCAAGAAATCTCGTCATTGTTCTTGTGATTAACGAATATGGCGACGATCCGCTGTTATCCGTTTTGGATGGACGTATCCTGGTCGACAAGTTTTTCTATGGTGAAGCGATGCTCACCAGGTTTGAAGAAGGCAGTGACACAGCGAAAGCACTTGGCGTTGGCAATCCCCAGGCAACGTTGATGGAAGATGATGAGCTCCCGAGTAGTTTAAAATCGGCCCTAAAAAAATGCCTCCCCTTCGGCATGGTGAAAATCGAAGGCGATTATAAAACTGCGGCATACAATGAGTCCATGCCGGCCAAAGACACCATTTCCCTGTTTAACGGGAAGGATTTCGAAGGCTGGCATATGTATCTGAAGGATGCCGATGCCGATCCGAAGGATGTATGGAAGGTCAGGGACGGCGCAATCTGGTGTAAAGGAGAACCCACCGGCTTTATACGCACAAAGAAAGAATATAGCGATTTCAAACTCGTCTTTGAATGGCAATGGCCTGAAAAGCCCAGCAATAGCGGAGTCCTACTGCATATGAGTGGCGAAGAAAAAATCTGGCCCCTATGCATGGAAGCGCAGCTTATGCACAAACGCGCCGGCGATCTTGTTGGAATGGGCTGTGATTTCAATGAAAATAAGAATAAAAAGGGCGAGTTCATCAGTTACGCACCGCGAATGAATGACTCCAACGAGAAGATGCCCGGTGGCTGGAACACGTATGAAATCGTCTGCAATGGGGATACTATAGAATTGAAAGTGAATGGCCAACTCCAAAACAAGGCGACTGGGGTGAGCATTCGCAAAGGATTCATTGGTTTCCAGAGTGAGGGCTACCCCATCATGTTTAGGAACATGAAGCTGACGCCTCTCGAATGAACGCTGTTTAGCTTCCTTCAAAGCCTATTGTGTTGTGGGAAATGTGGCATAAACTGAGTTGTCTCTGCATCGGTTCGTGTTGTTCCTGCCTTAGTATGTACGGAAGCGCCAATAAGGCTGCATGCAAGAGTATTGCTTATGAAGCCATACCGGATATGTGGTAGAGGTCATTATGAAATTCTTATCATTTGCATTGCTTGTTCTCTTAGGCCTTATGCTTGCTAGTTGTAGCCCGGACAGCATAGATACGAGACGAAGGAGTATGTTTACCAAAAAGATTGAAGTATTTGGGCTGCATATCTATGCAACAAACACTACCAGTGATGAGAAAATACTCCATGCTGCTAGCATATTGGCGGAATATATCGATAACAACGAAGACGGTATACCAGACAATCCGAAGATCCTAAAGGCACTGATAGGGGGACAAGGTGCTATTGTCATGAGGAAGACTGAAGGAGAGAAAACCATGGGTTCGCGTCCGAGAGGACAGGATCTGTATGATGAGGAAACAATTCCTAATGCCAGAGAAAAGGGCAGATGCGATGCTGCATTGGAGTAAGTCCTGCACATGGTGACAGACGTTGGGTGGGCGGGAGCATACCCGGAGGTGTTCGGAAGAGTGCCGGGAACGGAAATTTCAAATGCACTGGACAGAGCCAGGGGCGGACGCTTCATGGAGGTTCCTGAGCAGTATCCCGATGGCGCTTGGTTTACCTACGATGACAAGACATGTGATTATGATTGCCAGAACTCAGAGTATATTTACTGGGTCTTGACGTCTATTCTGGGAGCCCAGGATTTTCCAGGGCGTTACGAGCAGATCAAAGACGAATGGAGATTGAACACGATAAAGAAATTACAGCAAGGTGATCCCGCTGCTTACGCCCTATTTACCGACCCGAAGTATAAACTCCCAGCTGTGAGGCCGGATGGAAAATACCGTGCCAGGAAGTTAATGATTCAGAAGTACCCTTAAAGGATTGCTATCGTGATCAGAGATAACACTATGAAGTGGAGCCTGCCTGCCAACTGTGTTCCTTCTCATCTGTCTTAGTACTAGAAATCAGAATGAAAGCAGGACTCTGGACGGAGAATCTTATTAATCGAAGAATGTTTTATGTGATTGCTATGTGCTGTATATTCGGGCCAGCTTCGTTTGCCGAAGTGAATTGGCCGTGTTTTAGGGGAACATCGTGCGGTGTAGTTGAAGACAAGGTTCTACCTATTTCGTGGAGCACAAATGAAAATGTTGTGTGGAAGGTTGATGTGCTCGGTAGGGCCTGGTCTTGTCCCGTTGTATGGAATAACAAGATATTTCTGACCACGGTCGTGAGCGAGGGCATGTAGAGGAGGCCAAGAAAGGTCTTTACTTAGGGGGCGAAAGAAACGAACCTTCTTCGGCTGTTCATCACTGGATAGTTTATTGCTTCGACTGGGACAGCGGAAAGACGATATGGCAAGAGACTGTTCACAAAGGCAAGCCCACCCAGCCAGTACACATCAAGAACACATACGCATCGGAAACTCCGGTGACCGACGGCGAGCGAGTTTATTTCTATTTTGGCAATCTTGGTGTATTCTGCTTTGATCTGCAGGGCAAGGAGCTTTGGAGTAAGAGACTTGATCCCGTTAAGATTCGTTACAACTGGGGGACTGCTGCGTCACCGGTGCTTCATGGAGACAGCCTGTACATCATCAATGACAACGATGAGAAGTCATATCTGCTTGCGCTAGACAAGAAAACGGGCAAGGAGGCTTTTCGGGTCGTGCGCGATGAGAAGAGCAACTGGGCAACGCCTTTTATATGGCAAAACGCCAAACGCACCGAACTGGTGACATGCGGCACGGGCAAGATTCGGTCTTACGATCTGAAGGGCAAATCGCTGTGGGAACTTGGACCTATGTCTGTTATCGCCATCCCTACGCCTGTGGAATGTAACGGACTGCTCTATATCTGCAGTGGATTTGTAGGTGACAGAAGAAACAGGCCTGTTTATGCTATTCGCTCAGGCGCTTCGAGTGATATCACACCCAAAAACGAGCAGGACACGGGCGAGTACATCGCCTGGTATCACAAATTCGGTGGGCCTTACAATCCCTCGCCGATCGCCTACGGAGATTATTTTTACATTCTCTACGACCGGGGCACAGTAAGCTGCTATGACAATCGCTCGGGAAAAGTGATCTACGAAAACCAACAATTGGCCAAGGACGCAAGAGCATTTACGGCATCGCCGTGGGCCAATGACAGCAAGCTGTTTTTCCTAAGCGAAGACGGTGATACTTTTGTCGTGCAGGCGGGCCCGGAATTCAAGGTATTGAGCAGAAATGCCCTCAACGAAATGTGCATGGCAACGCCAGCAACACTTCGGGGAAGTATAATCATTCGCACATTAACGAAGCTGTATCGGATAGGCGAATAGTCCTTGGCATCATGTAAGACGGGGTTTACTACGATTGACCATAACATAGATAGATTAGGGTCGTTTGGACTAATCTCTAACCGAGAGTGATAATAATGCCATTTTCACAAGTTGTTAAATACCAAAATTCTTTGACAAGTCACCTCTTTCAGGAGCTGTAAAACACCCTGATTTCCAGGTGACATCGTGTCTCCATATTGTCTCCACAGATGCCGTATTTGACGATTAGTGGAAGCACCTAATCTCAAATATTTGCTCAAAAAATGAAGATTTTTTGAGAATTTTTAATTTTTTTCGGATTAAGTAGCGGAGGAAATGAAGTGTATCAATCATATAATTCTTTTGGGGATAGGCAACGAACGTTGGCTGATATATCGTAACAGGATGACTCAAAGAAAACTTTTATGGCAACAGAGATTTTGGTATTTGACTTTGAACTTTTCATAGGTGGACGTTACATACACGTTGTGTGCGTTTTTCAGGTTTGGGTGAGGAAGCGTTGAAATCGAACCACGTATTGTGCTATTATAGAGACCGTTTCATGCAGGAGTACTGTTATGAACACATATGGGGAATGTCGAATTAGGCTTCTTATGGATAAAAGCCAACAGCGGAGGTAATTGCATGGTCACGTGTACTCATGAGACATTTAATTCTGCAACTCACCTGAAATTTAAATGTTCGAAACGAATATTTTGTCTAATTGCGGTCTGCCTCGGCTTTTCGCATCCGGGGTTTGGCCTTGAAGTGATTCACCGGGGAGAAACAGCTCTGCACCGTGGAGTTTACGAACTGGAATTTCAAGCCGAAGACGATTTCATAAATCCATACTTTGATGTCCGTTTGCAGGTGCACTTTACGAGACCGGATCAGTCCCAAGTAATCGTTGATGGATTTTATGACGGTGCAAATCTGTTCAAAGCTCGTGCATACTGCGACACCTTGGGACAATGGTCATACCGTACCCAATCCAGCCTTGAGAGCCTCAATAATACGAAAGGGTCTTTTGCCGTGCTTCCATCTAAACTGCCGGGCAAACTACGAATCCACCCCGACGATCCCCGCCAGTTTGCTTACGATAACGGCAGGTGGTTTCTGCACATCGGTGATACCGGATACCGCTTTGTGGTGAAAACCGAACCGCATTGGCAGGAATACATCGACCAAGCCGCTGAGGTGGGTTTTACCAAAATCCGTACCTGGTTTGCTCAAGCCCGCAGTACCGTAGAAGCGTTATATACGCCGGACAGAAATAAGTTGGAACTGGGATATTGGCAGGAAATCGACCGACGGCTGCAGTATAGTCTGAATCATTACCCACATATAATTCTGCAACTCATTCTATATGTTGAAGATACCAACGAATTGATCCGTTACGGTAAAGGAGACCGACTGTCCTGCTATATTGCTCGATACGCCCAAGCCCGCTGGTCGGCATTGCCTAACATCTATTGGGAAATATCCAACGATCGTGAAATTGTCAATAAAACGGACTTGTCCAGACTGCAAGGTCGAGAGATCAGCTACCATGTCATCGATCAAGTCGGTCGGAACATGAAGGCTCGCGAGCCTTGGGGAACACTTCTGACCAATCAGCAAAATCGTTTTGCCGGCTACGCCTTCGTAAAGGAGCCCTGGTCCGACATCATCACCCTGGAGGATATCGATCAGGTGGCCGGTAAAATCATTCTGACCTATCGGCAAAAAGGCAACGACCCGGTGATATTGGATGAAGATCGATATGAAAACTACCGCAATCCCGCGAATCCACGTTATTTTTTCCGGCGATTGATGTGGGCCAGCCTATTGTCGGGCGGCCATGCCACCTATGGTGGGTTGTGTACCTACGAGGCCTATGACGGTGGGCCGGTCCGAGGCGTCCAGGGATATTACCGTTCCAACCGGCGCGGCGTTCTATCTCAGGGTGCGCACGATTATAGGCACATTCATACCTTCTTTACCGATACGGGCTTAACGTTAGTCGGCATGGTTCCGGAAGACGCGCTGGTGGGTGGGGATCCTCTCCAGGCAAAGTGCATTCACGATGACCGGTCTTACATCGTCTATGCCGCTAATCCTGACGGGAATATCCCGCGCACAGACAATCCGCGCATCGAAAAACCGATTGTAAACATCCAGTTTGCTGACGGTTCTTATAGAGTCAAATGGTTCAATCCCCGTAGAGGGACCTGGGAATCGGAAAGCACTATTTCCGTAATAGGGTCCCATCCGCTGAAACCACCGTCAAGCGGACGCATCCTGCATGGTGATTGGGTTATCTTAATCCAGAACCAAGGGGACATTTAGCCGATTCTCGGATCATCAAACGAATGAAACTCCAAGGGCTTGAAATGGAGCAGGTTGTTCAGTAAAATGATATGTCGTAGAGTGCAGGAGCATCTTTTTTGAAGACGAATGAAAAATCCTAGTCAGACATAATTGAGCCAGAAGGAAAGGGTCAGCTTCAGCCAAGAGGAGAAATCATGAAGATCAAGCTGTTCGAGATTCCTATTTTAGTTCTTGCAATTGCTGGAACCGCTGCTTCAATGGGGAAGATGCCCACCAAGGCACGCACAACCAGCGAGACAGCCGTTGTCCGCATATTCAAGGCCGGAGCAGTCGCCAGCAACATCACCCCGCCCCTGGATGAGCCGATCGTGGGCGGCTGGAACTCCCCGCTTGCCACACACATACACGATGAATTGTACGCAAGGTGTTTGGTTCTTGACGACGGGAAGAAGAGATTGGTTTTCGTGATTCTTGACAGTCTCGGCGTTTCTCGTGAGGTCTTTGATGCCGCGAAAGGCATCATCCACGAGAAGACCGGGATACCCATTGAGAACATGCTGATGGCAGCCACGCATACGCATTCCTCAATCAATGCCCGTGGCTCGAGCAACGTCAAAACTGGCGAAATGTTCAGCGACTACCAGCGTTTCATTATTCGGCGCATAGCTGATGGCGTTCGACGGGCTCTGAATAATCTGGAACCGGCACGCATCGGCTGGGGCCGTGCAGAAGAACCGAACCAGGTCTTTAACCGTCGCTACTTCATGAAACCTGGCACACCCACTCCCAATCCATTTGGAGGCACAGATAAAGTCGTGATGAATCCCGGGCGAGGCAATCCCAGCATTCTCAAGGCTGCCGGTCCCATAGACCCTGAGATTGTCTTTATCTCTGTGCAGTCCAGAGATGGTCGGCCCATCGCTCTGTTGGCCAACTACTCGCTGCACTACGTCGGCCCAAGTGCCGGACCTGTGATTTCTGCCGACTACTTCGGGGTCTTCGCAGATCGCATTCAGGAAATACTATGTGCGGACCGACTAGACCTACCCTTTGTGGGGATCCTGTCAAACGGAACCAGTGGCGATATCAATAACATAAACTGGCTTAAAAAGCCGGAGAAGCGGTGGCCACCATATGCGAAGATGACACAGGTGGCCAATCTTATCGCTCAGTCGGTCCATTGCGCTCATCAACAGATTAAATTCCATGATTGGGTTGAACTGGATGTTCGACAGAGAGAGTTAAGCCTGGCGGTGCGAAAGCCTAATGAGGAGCAACTCACCTATGCCCGAAAGATCTTGGATAAGCCGGAAGACGCTCCAAAATACCATAGACGCGAGCGAGTGTACGCGAAACGTGTGCTGGACCTAAAGAAGTCACCCGATAAGATTTTTGTAGTCTTGCAGACTTTTCGCATCGGTGAGTTGGGTGTTTGTGCCATTCCGTTTGAGGTCTTCGTAGAGATTGGACTTAAATTAAAGCAGAAGAGCTCTTTTGGTCGGACCTTCACTATCTCACATGCCAACGGCAGTCACGGTTACCTCCCCACAGCCGAGCAACACAAGCTCGGAGGTTACGAGACCTGGCTGGGCACGAGCCGAGTCGAATTCCAAGCGGCCGATAAGATTGTGAAGAACCTGCTTACGATGCTTAATCAAATGCGATCCCCCAAAGGACCAGCCATAGAGGAATGAGAATTGGCACCTACTTGATTTATGCCACATGAATTGGGATGTTTCAATAGTCATGCTTTGTATTCGCTGTTGATGCTCTCTTTCGATTGAGGAGTACCACAATATCCAGCCTTGTAAGATAGCTTCAATGTCCCTCTTTGGTTGGATGGGGCTTGCTATCAACAAAAGAACTGTTACACTATAACAGAAAATAGGGCTTGGAACAATGGAGGTCCCATGAAACCACTACTCAAAGTAATGCTTGTAGGAATCTTTATCTCTACTGCCACTCTTGCCGACTCAGCAACGGACATAGTCAAAGACACGAATTTCAAGGGTGGACTGATCGTTCATCTCGGCTGCAGCGACGGTAAGCTTACCGCAGCGCTATATGTCAACGACAGATGCATCGTACACGGGCTTGACACTGACCCCGATGCAGTAGCCAAAGCCCGCAAGCACATCCAGAGCCTTGGTCTGTACGGACCAGTGTCAGTCGACACGTTCGACGGCCTAGACCTGCCGTATGTCGATAACTTGGTGAACCTGCTGGTCACCGAGGACCTTGGCCAGGTACCGATGAAAGAATGCCTGCGCGTTCTCGCGCCCAACGGCTTGGCATATGTTAAGTCTGGGAACAAATGGAATAAGACAGTAAAGCAGTGGCCGGCGACGATCGATGAGTGGACGCATCATCTACACGATGCCGGGGGCAACGCCGTGGCTAACGATCTCGTTGCTGGCCCGCCGCAACATCTGCAGTGGACAGCTGGGCCACTATGGGCCCGCAGCCATGGGTGGACACCGAGCGTCAGCGCGATGGTCTCGGCTGGCGGTCGACTGTTCTACATTTGCGACGAGACACTGACCTGTGTGGATGGCACCGTACCAAGCAAGTGGTTCGTTGTTGCACGCGATGCCTTCAGCGGTGTGCTGTTGTGGAAGCGTCTCATACCGAGGTGGGATGCGGAAGAATTCAGCGGCACGCCCGACACAGGCGAGGGAGTCGCCAGCGTCGGTCGATTCACCATGCCTGGACACATCGGCAAGCGTTTGGTTGCTGTGGAAGAGACTGTGTATGTCACCCTCGGCCCCACCGCCCCCGTAACGGCACTGGACGCGGCAACCGGTGATGAAAAGCAAGTTTATGTCGACACGGCCAACGCCGACGAAATTCTCTGCACCGATGGTCGGCTAATTGTGTCGATCAACCCTTCCGAAAGGCCCACCGGCGTGACGCTTAGGAAAGGCGAATCCCCTCCCCCTGCGCCTGGCAAGCATGTCTGCACTGTGGATGCGAAGACCGGCCGTACGCTCTGGAAGAAAGGTCCGTTTTCAGGTATCCGGGCCGGCCAGACCCAGGACCCGTTCGGCAGGCTCGAATTGGCCGCTGGCGACGGTAAGGTCTTCATCCTCACAACAGAGGCGATCGAATGCCTGGACGCGGACTCAGGCGAGAGTATCTGGCGGAACGATCGCCCCGCGTTGCCGGCGAGCGCCGTACGGCGGATGGGCTTTTCGGGAATGTTCGAGTATCTCCTAACGGTGATGGTCTATCATGACGGCGTGGTCTTGCTGGCCCAGCCCGAGCCGAACACACACCACACCTACCACACGATGCCGGGCACGCTCTACGCCTTCGACGCCGAAGACGGCCGTCAAATGTGGAAACACGGCTATGGTGGCTGGGGCCATTGCACGCCCCCGGACGTGTTCGTCGTGGGCGAGGTGGTCTGGACCCACGTGAACGCGGAAACCGAGTTCGGTTCCGTATGGGGCAACGGCTATAAAGCAAAGGATTCGAGCATCGTCGATTACCGTATCCAGGCGCTCGACCTGCGGACCGGCAAACTTTTAAAGGAGCTTCTGACGAAAGAGATATTCAACGTGGGGCACCATCACCGCTGCTACCGGAACAAGATCACTGAGCGGTTCCTTTTGTCGTGCCGGCGCGGCGTGGAGTTTGTGGATTTATCTACTGGGGAGAACTACCAGAACCACTGGGTGCGTAGCGGCTGCCTGCTCGGATACCTGCCGTGCAACGGACTGCTCTATGTCACACCCCATCCATGCGAGTGCTACATCAACGCCAAGCTCACCGGCTTCAACGCCCTGGCACCGAAAAGTCGTAAAATCGAAGGGGCGAAGCGCAAAGGCGAGCCGCGGCTACAGAAAGGCCCCGCCTATGGTAAAACGCGAAATGCGAACGACGAAATACAATATACGAAAAATGAATGGCCCACGTATCGGCATGACCCTCATCGTAGCGGCACCACGGAGTCGGTTATTAGCACAGATTTGGAGGTGGTCTGGCACTCTAATATCCGCACCAAGCCGAGTGGCCTTGTCGTCGCTGGCGGCATAGTACTCGTCACTGGCCTGGACACCCACACCGTTCACGCAATGAATACCGACGACGGCAAGTGCCTCTGGAAGTACACGGCCGGCGCTCGAGTAGACTCGCCGCCTACTTTCTACAATGGGCTCGCGATCTTTGGCTCGGCCGATGGGCGGGTTTACTGCCTTCGCACCGCTGACGGAGCACTTGTGTGGCGATTTGATGCAGCACCGCATCGCCGTCTCGTGACGGCATTCGGCCAGTTGGAATCGCCTTGGCCCGTGCCCGGCAGCGTGCTGGTGCACAATGGGAAATGCTGGTTCGCGGCCGGAAGGGCATCGCATCTTGATGGTGGTATTCGCGTTGATGCCCTTGACCCGATGACAGGCAAGGAACTGTTCAGCGAGACGATCTACAGCCCTGACCCTGAGACAGGAAAGATGCCAATTGAAACCGACGGTCACGCCATGTCTGGGCTGCTGAACGACATCCCGGCCACGGACGGCGCTAATGTGTTCATCCGACAGATGCAAGTTTGGTCTTCGGGCGACCGCAGCCGGCCGCATTTATATACCACGGGCGGCTATCTCGATCCGAGCTGGTTCAACCGGACGTTCTGGCAAGTCGGTGCAGCCAAGACGTCGGGCCTCATGGTGCTCGGTAAAGATGTCGCGTTCGGCATGGAGGTTTACCCCTCGCGCAGCCGTGAGACGCTCTTTAGACCCGGAGCGAACGCCTATCGGCTAAGGTGTATTCCGCTAAAGGCTCTGGCTGCTGCTTCCAGTGGTAAACCCCGCCGACAGGGTCCGAAACCACTGTGGGAGCAGCGTCTCGGCATCCGGGTCACTGCCATGGTCCGTGCGGCAGATACGATCTTTACAGCCGGCTCGCCAGATGTCGTCGATCCGAAGGATCCACACGGCGCATGGGAGGGTCGAAAGGGAGGTATCCTGGCGGCCTTTGCCGCTGGCAATGGCAAGAAACTCGCGGAATATAAGCTGCCAGCCCCGCCGATCTGGGACGGCATGGCGACGGCAGGCGGCCGATTATTCATCAGTACCTGCTCCGGGGACATCGTTTGCATGGGGAGATGCCAGGGAAACAAGAAGCCCCTATGAGTTTCACTGCACAGCGCGAAAAGGTCTAACGAGATTAGGCTCGACAATTCACAGCTTCTTGCATCCCAATCCGAGATGCCAATTCTCGTCTTCGCCTACATAAACCGTCTGCTATCTTCGGGATGCTTATTGTATTTTACTGCATGGATAGGTGTTTGGCAACGTTTTACGACGATTGATCATGACATAGGTAGATTCACGATGTCCATTATGATTGCATCGTGAAGTCGAAAAGCTATTCAGATAAGCTACGAAGCTGGGCTGATATGTCGTAACGAAGATGCCTCCAAAAATTTTGGCAACAGAGATTTTGGTATTTGACTTTGAGCTCTTCATAGGTGAGCGTTATGATCTCTTGGGCAATACTCGAACACTCCTCACCCCAAAAAACATAAACACGAATGTTGATACTCTCTTGCGCCATGCGGTAGCCCTATACCGGTTAGTTAGTGACTATAATGCGGGGTCTGTCTGTTATCCACTATAGAAAATCGGAACCCATACAGAATGAATTCAATACAGGCCCCGAACTGATATATACCTACCATATCGGCAATGCAATTACTTGACGCTACAAGTAGTTCCGAAGAAACCTACCGACACAGCCGAATATCGTCAAAGTACATTTGACCTGAGCCGCCGGTCGCCGGGCTGTTCTTGGTACCAAATCCAATTGTAATCGTGCTGACATCGGCAAGGTTCACGCCCTGGTCGGCAAACGCCTGAAGGTAGATATTCCATTCAGTCCGGGTGTCTATCAGAGCCGCATCAGGATTATCGTGATACACCACCGCAGTCGGGCCATTAGCATTGGCCAGAGCCAAATACATCGGCTCAGGAGAATTAGCCGAATAACCTCTAAACCACAGCGATAATACTACAACACCTTCTATAGTCCAATCCCGGCCGATTACAAGACTATCAATATTCGCTGTAGCCTCCGAATAATCTGCCGGATCGTTGTTGTCGTAGGAGAATGGCATTGAAAGCCAGCCACTGTGAGCTATAGTTTGCTCGGCGAAATTAAATGCATAGCCAACAATAGATCCGTTTGTTGGGTCTCCCCATCCGTCTATCCACGTCATCCATATTTTGTTGCTCGCCGGATCACTGGGATCGAGGTCGTTGTAGCTCTCAAAATCGTCCACGACAATGAAGTTGGCTGTCGTAAAGCTCCAGACAGGACCGATCCACGGACTGTCAGGATTAACGTCATTGAACTCATCAATCCGCCAATAATAAGTAGTATCCAGGGCAAGTTTTCCAGGATCATAACTTTCAGCACCGAGGTCTCTGCTGCCTTTGTACTCGGGCGAATCTGTAGTTGCATTTTTAACAGCATCTTTATCTGTGCCGAAATAGACCTCATGCGAAGCAGCAAAGACACTCGGCGACCAGGTAATAATCTGTGTCTGCTTTACATCCACAACACCATTAGATGGGTCAGGACTCCCGACAGTGCCCTGACGAATTGCTATCTCTTTTGCGCCCAGATCCGGTGCACTGCCGTTGTAAGCTCCGTCGGGAATTTTCAAGACTTCGGCATATTTCGCCGTGCCTGCGTCAATGGCCGGACTGCCTTCCGACAATTCAAACGTCTTGGTATCCTTAAAGTTCGGATCCTCTGTAAGGATATTTGATCCTTTGGTAATGCCGCTGTCGTAATCGTTCTGGTTCTTGAAGAACAGACAATAATCCACAAAGGTCTTATCATTGTCGCTGGTAATATACTTTCCCTTGCCTACGCCTTTTAGGCAGTTGGAAAAAATATTGTTCAGAACAATTGCTTTAGGGGACAGGGTCATTCCATGATTGCAACCATAGAACGTGTTGTTGTACACGACAACATTTTCAACCATATCCGAGCCTTCGTGGTTCTCATCTGAATGTTCGTTGGCCATCATGCTAACACCTGAACCCTCGCAGTTCAGGAACAGGTTACCATAAATCTGAAATGTGCGTTTGCTGTCGCCGGCGTAATCCACCATCTGTATGCCACTCTGGCCCGCCTTGAATACCGTGTTGTATCTGAAAATATGCGTTGTCAAAGAGCCGGACTTCGGCTGCAGGCGGGTTTCATCGGCATCTTCCTTAACGTTATCGAAAGTACAATACTCAACAACATAACTGACCGAGTCATCGGCATCTACAGCATCGTCTCCGGCGCCGTCAAAGTCGCAGTGAGCGACGCGCCCACCTCCGCCTTCGAAACTCAGCTGATCGCCGCCACCGATGAAGTTGCAGTAGAGTACCTCGCTGTACGGACTGGTAATCTTCAATGTATGATTCTTGTTTCCAATGATTGTCAATCCGACAATTTTTGAGTCCTTTGAATTTAAAGCAAACCACTGTTTTTCCGCGGCTGGTGTTGCCTTGATGATGGTCTGGTCAATGTCAATTTGATCCTTCGTGTTGATATAGTCTGAGGCTAATGTCAATCGCTTGTTAACGTTCAGGGTCGTATGCTCATAGATCCCGCGGGCTATCAGGATCGTATCGCCGTCGGAAGCGACGCCGATAGCGACATCAATCGTTGGATGTTCGCTGGGAACCTTCAAGACCTTCCCCGATACTGGTGAAACACACAATACCATGCACAGAAGGAACGCAACCAATAAGTTTGTGCTCTTCGACATAATACGCTCCTTGACCTGATATTTCTTATGCAACATTGTATATCCCTGCTCAGCTACATCGCTTAGCCTTATTTTCTACAGTATAACAAGCGATCCATCGATGTTCCAATCTTCTATTGCAATCGCCGGCTGAGTTTTCTTTTTCAGGAGCTAAAAAACACCCTGATTTCCAGGTGACTTCTTGGTCGAGTAGACGTAATATAGCTCCTTCATTTAGGCATACTTTGTATTCCCAGTTTCTCTTCTCTTTCGATTGAAGAGTGTCACAATATTCTGCCATGTGAAAGAACATCAACATCCCTCACAGAACCGGACATGAGGATTTCCACTCATCCGGCTCTTCAGCAAAACTCACTCAACGGACGACAATGTGTAAGTACACCATCCATGCCACTGGCTCGGTCCTTGCCGAGTTGATAGTAGCATTCCTTCAGGAATCCTTCGTTCAGTAAGTGAGCTAAGCTCGTAAACTGAAACTTAGGGTCCTTCCGAGCCCGTTGAGATATGAGG
>JBGVTO010000445.1:0-7819 GCA_041862635.1 Phycisphaerae bacterium
GTGTCTATCGATGGCAGCCCAATTTTCTCAGTAAATGACAGCAGCCTGTCATCGGGGACCATAGCGTTGTACAGCTGGGGTAATATCGGCAGTTACTTCGATGACATCAGGGTAACGGTCCTTGGGATTTAGCCGGTGATGGAGGTCCTTGGCAATGGTCAGAAGATAGCGGACAAGGATATGACGCCGAGTGCTGTTGATCACAAGGACTTTGGCAATGTTTGTTTAGGTAATCTTCTGATTCATACGTTTACGCTCAGGAACACCAGTGGAGCGGTCCTGACTTGCGAACCACAAGACCTAAGGTGACAAGCTTAGTCACTGCTGGCCACGCTTTTGCTAAGTATTTAACTGACAAAGACATAAAGCTTACTCTGACAATCGTAAATTGCCTTCAAATAAAGGCTATGGGTCATTTTTGGGTCACTTTAACGTGAAGATGCATAGAGCAAGTACCCTTAACGAATGCAACAAATAAGTCGGTGTGAAGGACTTGTCCTTACTGAAAATTATATCCGTGGCTGAGTAAGACGGTTTTTACAATCACTATAATACTCCCGGAAATTCAGGCCAGTATATAAGGTAGGATCTATAGTATACCGAAATCTGTAATGAAGGCAATTACATAATCACGAACAAAAGTCAGCGACATAAGGAAAAAAGTAAGTTTGCCCTGAAATCAAGAGCTACAGCAGGTGAAATAGACTTTACAACAGATCTCAACGAAGAACAAATAGTGGTAGGTTAGTGTGAGGCTACGAAATTACAGGCAGGCAATTTAGCTCTGAGCCGACTTGACATTATGAATTTCAACCACTGAATCGAGCAAGTCTGCGTTTGTCAGATTCTTTTTGATGTAAAGACTTTTGATTCTTGCCAAGACCTCTGATGATTCTACCTTCCAGAAGAAATCAACGAGCTGCCTCAATGTCAGACTCTCCAGCCTTATTTCAACGATTGTCTCATAGTATTTCGGCTCAAGCTGCGATACTTGCTGCTTCATTGTCGCAACCTTTTTCACAAGGCCGCATTCTTGGATTAGTGATTCTAAGAAAGGCAGCAGCTCAAATTCTTTCTCTTGTGAAGCAACTTTCGTATGTAAATTGCTTAGACTGTCGCGAAGAAAGATATATTCATTGCTTCTGGCGCGAAGTTTTTGAAGTTCATTTTGTTTTTCCGATATGACACGAGTGAGTGTTTCTGTCCTCTCAATAGCGGGCCTGACCGCAAACGCAAATAGAAGCCAAGCTGATATAAGAACCACTACTGCGACAACGAGTAATTTTTCTCTACGTGTTAGGCGTATCATTTTTGCTCCGGTATTACTGAGGACACTACGATAGTAAAGTGCACAGCGCCGCTTTTGGGTTCTTTTTGCGCATACGGCACGTCAACAAGTGGAAACCCAGGAATTTTCTGTAAAAGGCGCTGCCATTGGTATACTGATTCAAATGAATCGCAGGTTCCGTTTAATCGAACAGATTCAGGAGTTATCAACAGGTCGTCAATTTTCACATTTCCCTGCGAAGGCGTGTTCAAAGTTAAACTGCGCAAAACATCGAGCGGCCTTGAGTCGGTTGGAGAGAAAGGAGCGAAAAACCGGTAATCCTTTCGCAGAGATTGCAGCTCTTGCTCTAATTGTGCAAGTGGGCTTACAATATTTTTTTCTTCCGGCAAAGCGGCTTTGAAAACTTGTGTTATTTCGTTCTTAATATGTGCGTATTTTCTTTCCAAATATGACAATTGCAAAAATAGTCCAAGCAACGAGACAACGGCAATTGCAGTTAGAAGTATCGCACAAGTTATGAACTCCTTTTTCAGGTCTAACGTTGGTTTTACTTTAGCAGTATCGGCCTCGCGAAAGTTAATACCTGCTGTTCTGTCCGGTACCAACACCCTCAAAGCAAGACCCTTAGCAAGACTTATTTCAGAATCGCCATCGCCCTGAGCGGAACATTCTACCTTTTCGTAAGAGTTAACGACGGTTGTTTGGCAAGGCAGGTTTGCTGCGATAGTCGCTTCAAGGTCATTAGAAACATTGTCTTTGCTTACCAAGTAAATTTTGGTGTCTTCCTGAATTGCCGTTTCAAATACCTTCTGCCACGTAATTTCTACTTCCCGTGACAACACCTCCGCAATCTGCTTTTGAGCTGAATCAGCATTGTTGTCGGAGCTGGAGACAATCGGAATATTTCTAACGATTAAGATATTGTTGTTTTCGGTAACTGCTAAAGTAAGATAAGACTCATCTACATATGCAATGATGGCTTGACCGGTCATAATTTCGGGATGATTGACCGTAATGGCAGAGTGAACCGCAAAAATAGCTGCCTCTACCAGATTAGGATGCATCTTCGCTTCGGCTAAGATGTTCATTCTTTCGTGCAGCGATGCTCTCTTAACCGCTGCCACAAGAACAGAATATTTATCACTTGACGGCTGACGGTACGAGCATACCTGAGCAACAATTTCATTCGGTTCTATTGGAAAATTGTGCTCTAATACTGACTGGGTTTGGAGATGCTCCTTTTCGCGTTTCGGGTCCCGCTTACTGAGTCCGCAGATTTGTTCCAGGCCGGTAACATCAGTTTCCAGATTTCGATAAAAAACGGCATCATTCGGCATCGAAATAGCCACATCCGCGCGCCGGTCAAACCCATATTTGCTCGTAAGTGACCTGAGTATCTCCGGCGGTGAGTCTGAGTCCCGACGTGTTTGTATGCTAAAGACTTTTTCAATATTGAAGTGCTCACCTGTGCGCGAAACCTGCACCGCACGCAAGCAGGAAGAGCCAATATCTATGCCAATACACCGCTTAACCATTATCTTTTCTCTGGCTTCTTTCTATACAAGTACTGAAACTATCCGTCTTTAGAGCTCTTTGTATAAAACCACCTCAACATTTTTAGTTTCCATATTTCTTTCAAGTATCGCAACTGTTGTACGACTAAGATGGTCAACGTTTCCCTGTGATATGACATGATAGTATTGATCTGTGGACCCAACGGTAGCTGTCTTTTTAATGGTGTTATAGATACCATCCGTAATGCCGGGGACATCCCGCATTTCCATGATACTGTCAAAGGGCTTAAATTCTCGCCTGTCAATAATCATTTGTGCCAAAACAGCGTCAATTTTTTCCGACAAACACTCAATTACCTGCCTCGAAGCAGAATTTATGTTGATTTTTCCATCGCCGTAAACCGTCACGTAATCACGTATGCGTTCGTAAACCTCCTGTGTTATTCCTTTTACGAGTAAAAGCTCTTCAGTTGTGTCGAGCAGGGCATTCTTGCAACTGTAAGGGATAGGCAGCCTATTGTAGTAACTTGACTCTGCTCCCATATTTTCGTGCTGTATAAAAGGTAAGTTCGTAATCTGGTCATCGCTGTCAGTCCAGTCAATAATTGAAGGCACCAGGCCGTAGCCGATATGAGAATGGCCGGTTTGCTCCCGGTTCAGCAGATCAATAAGCCGAAGTAGTTGTTCTGTTCTGGTTCGGTCCAGTTTGCCGTCTTTATCCTTGAGGAGGTTGACATTTAATCTGCTGTTTTCTTCGGTGATAGTTACAGAGCACTCTCCGTCACCAACAGCAAAGGTCTTTTCCCCTGAAATCAGGTCAAGTAATGTTCTGTTTGTATGAATGTCGTTGGTATCCCTGATGATTGCAATTGCAATATTGAGCCCTGCTCTTGCAGAATTGAGCGCCTGCTCAGATTTTCGGAGGCCGTCAACCACATTCAGGTTGGCGCGAGATTTGTAGTTAAAACCAAGCAGCAGGACGCTTAACAACATAACCATGCACAGGACAACAACTACTACAAAACCGTTTCGTTGCTGGTTCCCAAAAGCACCATTTTGAGTTTGGGGGCTCTCTGTTTTTGTTTGCTTTGGTTCCATTATTTGTTAACCGACACTAATGTGCCGGTTCGAGTTTCTTTACCCTGATTTTTCCGGCAACATATATATACGATAGTACCATACTGATATTGCCGATGGTTTTCATCTTCCCAGGTAATATTGATTTGAACTGCGCCCGGCAGTTCCCGCTTGTCCTTAAAATCCCACTTGTCCAGCCATTGCTGCCCATCAAAGAATGCAAAATTGAGAGACTCGATACCTTCTGCAATCGGCTGCCATTTATTTTTCTGCGCCGCACTTTTTGTTGTTGAGGCGAATCTTCTCTGGCTTGAAAAAAGTAGGCCTCTGTTTTTATCAAATTTGTAAGCGACTTCGAATAGTCCATCCGGCGGGCCCTGTCTAATGAGAAACCCATTTGTAGTTACCAGATGCAGGACTTCCCCGCTGGGCTCATCCGAGTTACCATTGAAATAGTTGATTTCACCTACAGGGTCTGCTTTTCCTTGTTGAGGAATTGATGTTTGGTATGTGTTCTTGTTAGCTTTGTTAGCATACGAACAACGTATTTGTCGAGTCATCTGCACAAGCACTTTCCGTCCCTGTTGAGACAGGGTTATCCTGGATTTGTATGCTTGAGTCGACTTTGATGTCGCAAAATAGCTGCCATATACCATGGAGACGATAGTAACGATTATCGCCATAGCCACGAGAATCTCGACCAGTGTAAAGCCGCCTTTGCCGGAGTTACTGCTCATTTCAACTCCCTGTCCGCAACGTAGGTTGACATTTGCAGGTGTTTGCTGCCAAGACCTTGTTTCCAGTTGACAACGACGGATATTTTTCGCAATCCGGCAATACCCTCCTTCTCCAATTGGGACAGCCTTATGTCTGTAACCTCAGTTTTCCAGTCCAGGCACAAAGCATTTTTTTCCACAGTTCCGGAATTACTTCCTTCTTTTGGGTAGCCGGCGGCCAGCGTCTCTGCGATTTTCTCATTCGCCAAAAAAACCGCCTGAGAGGTTATCTCCGCTGTCTCGGCCATGCCGATACTTATAATATGCAGCCTGAGTAACGCCAGCAGTGAAATTGAGACGATAGCAAGAGCCACAATAACCTCTACGAAGGTAAATGCTCTTGTCTGTGTCTGCTCCATTGCTGTGCATCTATTTCTGTTGGCCATATTGTTATTACTCATCAAGATTCCAGCTTTCAATATCGGCATTGTCTCCCGTCCCGCCGTCTTCACCATCTTTGCCATAAGATTTCAGGTCATAGTCTCTGCTGTGCACTCCCGGAAAGATGTAGATGTATCTGTTGCCCCAGGGATCGGAGGGCACCTTATCAAGATAGGCGTCACTGTTATAACCTTTTATACCCGGGTCTGAGACCAGAGCTTCAAGACCTTCAGACGTAGTGGGAAACCGCCCCGTATCGGTCTTAAATAAAGCCAATGCCGACTCGATATTGCGTATATCAATTTTGGCCTTCATCCTCCGAGCCTGTTCGGGCCTATTTAATATCCTCGGCATAACGAGGGTAGCGAGAAGCCCCAAAATCACGATTACAATCATAAGCTCAATCAAGGTAAACCCCGTTAGAAAACAACGTCTTACTTCTAATAGGGTAAAGCCCGATTTACTTAATTGTCGTACCTTTCGTCTCATATTATCCGTACTCCATTATAAAGCCTGATTTATGTCAAATATTGGCAGTAAAACGGCCAGTACGATAAAAGCCACAACGGCCCCCATAAAGAGAAGTATCACAGGCTCAAGCAGCGAGGTCAGCGTTTTCGTTGTAAGCTCCACCTCGTTGTCATACATATCGGCAATGTTTATAAGGCCGCCTTCTATGTCCCCGCTCATTTGGCCTGTAGCAACGATGTGAAAAACAATAGGGGGAAATAATCCGGTTCTTCTTATTGCGTTCGCGATATTATCTCCCTTGCTGACTAAATCCTTTACGGAATCCAGGGCACCTGCAATAAAGCTATTTTGAATTACCTGTTTTGCGATTTCGAGGGCGCTGAGTATCGGGATACCACTGACCAGAAGTATTCCCAATGTCCTGGTCAAACGGGCTATTTCCAATTTGAGAAAAAGTCTTCCAAATAGGGGTAGCTTTAATTTAGTGCGGTCCGCAAACAATCTGCCGTTTTTAGTCGTATAGCCGGCTCCAATACCAAGGAAAGCTGCACAAACCACGATGGCAATTAACACCAAATATGTCTTTATAAAAGCGCTTGTTGAGATAAGCAGCCTCGTGGGCCAGGGAAGAGCCCTGTTCATTTCAACAAATATCGTTGTTATGCTGGGCACCACGACCGACATAAGAAATACCACCACTCCCACCGCGACCACAATCATCATCAGCGGATAAGCAATAGCGGATTTGACCTTAGCTGCAAGATGCACGCGTTTTTCCAATATTTCCGCTAGGCGTAAGAGAACCTCTTCCAGAGTCCCACTTGTTTCTCCTGCTGCTACCATGTTGACAAAGAGGCTTGAAAAAACATTGGGATGTTTGCTGAGTGCGTCAGCCAGTGTGTTTCCCGAATTAACATCGTTAGCAACTTGTTCGATAATCTCTGCAAGAGGATTGTCCTGGGCCCGAATCCCTCGTCCGCCAGAGGCGGATTCGACTAACGCTGACAGAGCTGGTACAAGGGGCATACCGGCGCGCAGCAGCGTTGCCAGCTGACGTGCGACCCTGCAGACATCCTTCGTACGGATTCTTCTGAAAATGTCCCTTTCGTACCTTTTTTGCTGTGTGTCAGCGCAACCACCACTGCCGGCTGCTTGATGCATCGGGGCTGACTTTTTGTCACTTAACAAATTGTATTCAACTACCGACACGCTCAATCACTCCTGTATTTGTTTGCACATAATCCTGCGTGACCCTGCAAACCTCTTCGAGGGTAGTTTCACCGGACAGGGCCTTACGCAATCCATCCTCTCGCAAGGTGCTCATGGCTTTTTCAATGGCGGCTTCTTTTATAATATGTGAACCGCACCGTTTACTTATCAGCTCCTTGACGTCGTCATCAATAACTAACAGCTCAAAGATTCCTGTTCTTCCCAGGTATCCCGTATCAAGACAATTCTCGCAGCCAAGTCCTTTGTAGAGCTGCCCCCTGATTGTGGAGGTTTTTTCAATTTCTGGCCAAAGTGAAATCACTTGCTCGTCCGGGGTGTACGGTCTTTTGCACTGTGGACAGGTAATTCGCAGCAGCCGCTGTGCCATGACTGCAATGACCGACGATGAAATCAGGTAAGGTTCAATGCCCATATCAATAAGCCGGGTTACGGCTGAGGCCGAATCATTTGTGTGCAGAGTGCTCAAAACCAGATGACCTGTAAGGGAGGCCTGGATTGCAATCTCAGCGGTTTCAACATCCCGAATCTCTCCTATCATGATTACATCGGGGTCCTGCCTGAGAATGTGGCGCAGACAGTTAGCAAATGTAAGATTTATCTTCGGCTTTATCTGCATTTGTCCGACACCGGGCAGTTGATACTCAATCGGGTCTTCAACGGTAAGGATGTTTCTTTCTTCACAGTTAAGCTCGCTCATGGCTGCATAGAGTGTGGTTGTCTTGCCGCTGCCCGTAGGTCCCGTGAGCAAAATTATACCGTGTGCTAATTTAATCAGATTTCTGAAGCGATTAAGCACCTCCGGACAAAAGCCTATCTCATTCAAACCCAATTCACCGCTGCCCTTGTCCAGCAGCCTCAGAACTACCCGTTCGCCACCTGATGTTGGAATGACTGAAACTCGAATATCCATCAAGTTCTGGCCTATCTTAATCCGGCTCTGGCCATCTTGCGGCAACCTTCGCTCGGCGATATTAAGATTTGCCATAATTTTTAATCGTGACACGAGGGCCGCAATCTGGTCTTTCGGCAAAGTGAATATATCATGCAGCACGCCGTCAACCCGAAAGCGTATCCGAGCTTCA
>JBGVTO010000446.1:0-2887 GCA_041862635.1 Phycisphaerae bacterium
TAAGCTATCTTGAGTAAATTTTTAGACAATGGGTCGCGGAAGCGAAGTGTCAAATCGCTCTCCGGATTACTATTGAGTTCGTCAAAAACTTCGGCGATCGCCTGACGTAAAGAACTGGTATTACCAAAATCAAAATTGGCCAGACTTGCACCTTTGACGTATTTCCAAATATGTTCAATATCGTTTAATTCAGGACAATACGGCGGCAACCAAATCACCTGAAAACAACAAGACAGTTCATCTAAAAATTTCTGAACAACACAGGCGGTATGGTAACTGGCATTGTCAAGTACAAGAATACAATGTCTGCCAGAGTACTCCTGGGCCAGTTGGGCTAGAAAACCAAGAAACTCTACAGCATTCTTGCCATAACCAATTCGGTAGCAGACTTTAATGGTGCGATAATTCAGTGCACCATATATGGGAATCTTTTGATTCTTGCCGGGAGCTGGCACTTCAACACACTCGCCTTTGGGCATCCACATCCGAACCAAGTGCGGATATAAATGAATTTCACTCTCATCGAGGTATAAGAGTTCTATGTTGGAACTGGGTTCCACGGACTTTTTTTTACTTGCTCCAAGATGTCTCGAACCTCTGCAAAAGCGTCCTTGTCGCGTTTTTGGGCAAGTGTGTGTTTGGGGCGTTTGAAAACGAGTCCTTCTTCTTTCATAATTTGACGGACTCTCGATTCGCTCAACAAGATTCTCATCTCTCTGGCCATATGTGCCCGTATCCGTGTAAGGGTCCAAACCGTAAAAGGATAGCCCATCTTTCTGGGATTGGTTTTGATCACTTCGACAAGCCGCGTTCGATAATCGAGAGTGGCAGTAACCGGTCTTCCGGAACGAGGCTTGTCGTAAAGTCCCTGGCAGCCTTGAGCCTCGAACAAATCGAACCAGTTGTGAATACTTTGTCGATTGCATCCGAGTATTTCCGCAATCTGGGTAACTGTATAGCCCATCGCATTGAGGCGAATCGCATGTGCTCGCTTGCGAACGCGATTATTTGGCCCATGACGATACAATTTTTCAATATCCTGACGCTCTATCTTGGTCAGGATTCTAATAAATCTTTGTGGTTTCATGCCGATGTTCTCCTAATTCCATTTGAAATCTCAGGAGTTTCATCGGCAAAAGGCACCTATTGTCTAAAAACTTTTTGTAGGTAGCTTAGAAATTCGAAAGGTACCAATGAGGGAAGTAGTACGAAGAGTGCCAGTGAGAGAATGAGGATGAGAATAGACCAAAGGTTCGTAACTTCCCTCCGCCTTTCCTTGCGGTATGACAATACCGCAGAATCCTTTTCCATTTCGACCCGCAGATTTGGATCCCCAGGAGTAAGAAACCCACTTTGCGGGAGTACGATGGATGAAGCATTGCTGGTGCTGGTAGTGGTAAGTCCCATCTAGAGATCGTAATGATTGCCATAGGTCGAGAGGAACAGCACTCGGGTTATTGTACTTGTGCATAAGATAAGCCATAGCTGCCTTGGCCCAGGAACCGCGATGATAGTCGTACTCTTGCACAGCACGGGTGTGCCGCAAAAGCAGCTTTGCTGCCTGATGTTCTAGTGCCGCAGCTATGCTATCCTTCTTAACCGTCGCCCCATAGCAGAATGCGAGCAAGCCCGCGCCGTAATATGAATCATACTCAGCACCGTGGGGATGGACAAGACCTCCTTCACCGAGGCAGAGAACTTTCAGCCATTCTAGAACCCCATCAAAGCCATTGCCATTATAAGTAAACGTCTCCGGAACTTCCTTTTTCGTCAGATGAGCAATGATATCAACGTACGAACGTCCCTCAAAAATCATATCGCCACCATACCAAATATTGGCATGACCATGATGGTCGCTGGAGTAATCCGGATAAAGATTCCATCCCTCAGCCCATTCTTTCACCGGTTTTCCTTCGGCGAGGTTTTCCTTCGTCCTGTCCTGGGGCGTGCTGACCATATCAATACCGTTGCCCATCAAAGCAGAAAGGAACTCACCACCCTCCTTGTCAT
Organism: Phycisphaerae bacterium; assembly: GCA_041862635.1. Taxonomy (GTDB): domain Bacteria; phylum Planctomycetota; class Phycisphaerae; order Sedimentisphaerales; family Anaerobacaceae; genus NIOZ-UU13. The sequence continues at coordinate 2,011 of JBGVTO010000446.1, forward strand.
CGCTGAACAGAAAAGCTGCTCCAAGCGTGATGGACAGGTCTTGCTTTATCTGATCGTGATTACCCCCTTGCCCGAATGTCCAGGTCCTAACTAAGCGAGTCCTTTGAGCCCCACCAGTTGCAATTGCCCTAAAGAGACTTTGTGTCTCAGGATCGAGATGGTCCCACAGCTTCATCACTGCAAGGGTAAGATAGCCGATCTCATCCGCGCGGTAGCCCAGCTTCCTTTCCCACTGTTTGCCAGAGAGAAATTGATCGCGGACTTTCGCATTCGGAAGGTAAGGGTAGGGATTCTCGACATAGGCGCTTGTCAGACAGCACCAGCGAATAGCCTTGACCGCACGATCCAGAAGAACATGTCGTGGAAGGTGCAGCCTGCCAAAAGTTTCCTTATCGGTTTCCGTCAGAAGAACCGCATAGTGAAGCAGGATCATACCTGTACCTGGAATGGTGATGATGGTAGCGTATGGCTCATCTTTCCAATCATCGTATTTAAGGAAATCGAAAAAGCCTGCATTCGGGACGTTCGGGTCTTCCCTCCATAAAGGATCGAAGAAATCTACAGCATCCTCGACTATTGCAAGGTAAAACTCACAAAGCTCTTGTTCAACACCTGCAAAATTTGACAGCTTCAGAGAAGAAAGCTCTAAATTGTCAGCGGCTACAAGGGGTGGAGTGAAAACAAGCAAGATAAACCCAATGATTGCAACCTCGACCCGGAACCGATAAATCTCAAAAGCACACATATATATACTCAACTTGACTGACTTTTTAAGGAATTTTAACGGACATGATCAGTAATATCTCAACAAAAACAGGCAATCTCATCGATAAAGGAATTAACAGACAATTTTATCGACAGGAGATTGCCGTTATGT
>JBGVTO010000447.1:0-9746 GCA_041862635.1 Phycisphaerae bacterium
TGAATTGGGTTTGTTTTCACCAAGTGTCCAATTGGATTTATTTTCATAAGCCGTTTGTGAAAAGATACTTACGTTCATTTGCAATCCGCCTACGGCGGACAAGATTGGGTTTGTTTTGCATAAAAAGGGTCGATTTGTAGAGGATTCTCGACAGATGTAGAGGGTCGAATGCCAAATGATTATTGATTATTGATAAATGATTATTGGTTTTTGACTGTATCATCATATTGGGTAAGGAGTTATCTGTTAGCATGAAATCCGAAAAACTAAATCTGAAATCCGAAACAAATTCAAAATACAAATATTCGAATGACCAAAACGGAAGAAGGCCATTACGATCATGGACTAATGAATAAATTTGACTGGACATTCTTGCCCGGAAGACCTTGTGGCTAAGCCACTTACAGATATGCTGGGACTGGCGAAATCCTAAGCACTAAATCCTAAACAAATTTAAAATACATAAATTAAATGTTCAAAAACGCTTTTCTGCCTAAGGCATGCAGGGATTCGAGCCGGCTGGCTCTAAGTCCTTGCTGCGCTGCAGATTACGACATGAAATTTGAAATGTCGATTTATCTTCGCCTGCTGGCGGCTTATGTTAGCCTGCTGGCTAACAGGTGGGTATTTTAACATAATATCAAACAAAAGTCAACAAAAAAAACGACTAAAAAAGCACTTTTTTTGCCCACCTTTTAACAAGTGAGATACCGGCTGCAGATAGTCAAATGACTACGAGCTTTTTAGCGTTCCGGGCGGTGAAAGGTTTAGAAACGAACCATAGTCAAATGACTATGGGCTTTTTTATGCTATAAAGCAGGATGCTTGATGCTTGATTCTCGATTCTCGAGAAACAACATCCACTTCGCTCACTGGGTTCTCTCAGTGGCTGCCACCCGCCGCTTAGGGGCGGTTTATGTTAGCCTGCTGGCTAACATGTGTGTATTTTTACATATTTTCAAACAAAAATCAATAAAAAAATAAATAAAAAAGCAACTTTTTTTGGCCCCCCTGAGCATAGGAAGAATCTGTAAGAATTAGCTCCGGCCTTGGCGTGTTAAACCGGCGAGATACGCTTAACGAGATACGAGATACCAAATTATTTGGAGGGAATTGCATTTTACCAAGACTACTTGGAAAAAGAAGAAAGCACGTTTGCTACACTATCTACTTGAAGCGAGATGTCCTATTGCGTCCATCGTGTCATTTTCTAATCTCCTGAATGCGGAGAGAGTACGCAACTGTCCGAAATCTTCGATGTAGTCCGGAATTCGATGAAGGGCCACATGCTGGTTAAATGAGTTTAAGCGACGGCCGCTCAGCCCGCTCGCGTTACGAAGGATTTGAAAAAGCGTTGCTTTCGGATTAGGTAGGTTTTCGAGCTCACGAAGAGGAGGTAGATTGAGAGATTGGGTTCCATGAGGATTTCCAGTAGCCCTCCTGATCGCATAAAGATCGAACAGCAGCCATGCTTCCATCATCCGAACAGGAACAACACAAACTGTGGGAGGAACTTCTATAAGAGACTGTGCTTGTTGAACAGCTCGAGTAATCTCAGAAGAGCGCTCATCAGAAGAAGCAGTTTCTGCATCACGATGAACGAAAAGCAGGTCACAGGGATATAGATCAAGACTCAACCGTATTCTCTCATCTAGCCTGGATCTTGATGGTGGTTTTGGTAGAAGCCTAAGGTCAGCCCATTCCTCTTGGATGGCGACATTATGCAAGTGTTGTTGTAATAACCATGTAAGTATTGGCATAAGAGCTTTATTGGCAGAACCGTCGGAAAGTAACGTGTATCTCAATTCATCCATTTCTACTCACGGGGCATCGGGAACAATAGCAGTTGCACATCTTGTCGGTCAACAACCCGACGTATTTTTCGACGACCACGGGAAGGTGGGATCTCCTCCAGCTCTTCGCGGTGCTTTGCAAGGGGAACCGGATTAAGATAAGCGAGGAGCTTACCTTTGGGGCAAACATGTTCACGCTTGGGGTTGGGTGATTTGTCTACTCGCCAAGTTTGGGGCAGGCAGCTAAAGCACGCCCCTTTGACGCGTTCTTGCTTATGAAAGGATTCTCTAATTTCAGCAACGAGGAGACTGTCGTCTGGCACCTGCTGGACAACAAGTGGGGAGTGAGTATTAACAATAACCTGGCGAAGTGGATTATCCGGGCCAACCGGCTCGTTGGGATCGGTGGCAATATCTTGAAGAAGGCGGATCATCGCGGGTACGCGCTCCGGGTGGATGCCGTTCTCCGGTTCTTCTAAACATAATACTCCACGTGCTTCGGGATCCTGCGCAATTACTGCCAACGCCAAAAAACGCAACGTCCCATCAGATAACGCACGTGCTGCGTGTGAAGTCCTGTCTTTACCGGTAACGTATAATGTTAACAACTCTCTGCGTTCGTCTCTGTCAACGCAAATCTCACGTACATCCTCAATAAGCTCAGCAAGACGATTCGCAACCTGTGCATATACCACAGCAGTTTGATTGCTCTCGGTTTTGTGACCATATTTTCGATATACCTCTTGAGATGCCAAGTGATGCAAAGTGGCGGCAAGGTGAGACCCATTAGGACCAATTTTAGCAGGCGCTGAAAATTCATCAGGTTTTCGAAGAGCTGAAGGCTCAAGCTGGAGAAGTTGCCAAGATTGCATTTCTCGGCGGGCAAGCAAAGCTGTTGGACTTTCCGCAGCATTTGTGACGGAAAGAACAGTTCTTGGAAGATCAGAAGCCTTGCGTGGAGAGGGTTTGCCGCCGCCACCGTCTTGGTGGAGCCTTATAAGGCGAGGCCTTTGGTCTACGCTGGTTGATATGAATGGTGAACGATAGCGGCGGTTTGTCACCGCGAACTTACGCCATTTAGAGAAAGAATGTGGAAATAATAGATGCTTCGGGGTTTCGCTGAGAGTTATGTAGTTCAAATTTTCCTTGAGCACTTCAAGGTATCCAAGAGATGTAACAGTTTCGTCTTTTCGATAGGCTAAAGCAATTGAGTAACTAAGGAATGTGGCGGTTGCCTTTGCTTTTTGTCCCAAGTCATCGGATCCCTCGGATGGTACGATCATCTCTGCCTCGAAGGACATTTTAGGTTGGTGCTCCTCACCATGTCGATAAAAGAGGCTTCTGACATCAGCAATTTTTCCAGTCTCGTCTCGCACTGACAAAGCCGCTTCCATCACAGGACGGTCGGCTAGTGCACTGAGAAAATTTATAGCATCGAAAAGATTTGATTTTCCCGACGCATTCGTACCAGCAATGCAAGTGAATGGCCCGAATCGCACGTCAACATCCACAAGATTCTTGAAACCGGAAACTCTTAACCGCGTCAGCATATTTTCTTCCTAATAATATCTTGCCAAAATCACTCATAAAATAATATAGTGCATAAGGTTACCCGTGTCAATTGGTTATTTTGGAATGACCCCTTAATGAATTAATGAATTAAGGGGATAAATAGAAAAATGGTGGGGCGAGCCACCACCCTACAAGAAATTTTTTACGATTTTGCCAACAAACATTCAAGCCATTCATTGACATAGTCAAGACTTTAGCCTATGATACAAACATTAACATTAGAGACCAGAAGGATGGCTTAAGTTATGGCAAATAAAGGGTTTACACATCTTCATCTGCATAGTCAATATTCGCTGCTGGACGGGGCTATAACGTTCGATAAACTGCTCAAACGCTGTAATAAACTCAATATGGACTCAGTAGCGGTGACGGACCACGGCAATATGTTCGGTGTCATCGAGCTCTATACAAAAGCAATCGCAGCACACGTTAAGCCGATAATAGGTATCGAGGCTTATGTTGCGCCTCGCAGCAGGTTCGACAGGACAAAAACCAGCATAACCGACGCAGCATATCATCTTATATTGTTAGCCGAAAACAATGCCGGCTATCAAAATCTATTAAAGCTGGCAAGTGCCGGCTATACCGAAGGATTTTACTATCGACCGAGGATTGACAAGGAAATCCTGGCCGAGCTTAACGAAGGCCTTATATGCACATCGGCTTGTCCGAAAGGTGAAATTGCTACCGAACTTATCAGAGGAAACGAAAAGGCAGCGTACTTAGCGGGGGAAAGTTTTCTGAAGATTTTCGGGCCTGAGAGGTTCTTCATCGAGATACAAAAACACGAAGGAGACAACCCGAATATCTATGAGGGGCTGATAGAGATTGCGAAAAAAATGGGCATCGGGCTGGTGGCGACAAACGATGTTCACTTTCTGGAACAAGACGACCACGAGGCCCACAATTGCCTTTGTGCCATAAGCACTGGCAAGAGGTATGATGACCCCGACAGAATGATTTATCCACCGGACGTCTATCTTAAAAGCCCGGATGAAATGCGGCAGCTTTTTGCCGACAATATCGGGGCCTGCGATAATACCCTGGCGATTGCCGAGCGCTGCAATGTTGAGATTGACTTAAAAAAGCGGCGCGCACCACGTTTTGAGCCTCCGGACGGCTCGACTCCCGATAAATTTCTCACTAAACTATGCCATGAAGGGGCAGAGAGACGATACGGCGAAATTAGCGGCCAGATAAAAGAGAGGCTCGACAGGGAGCTGAATGTAATCGAATCAAAAGGATTTGCCAGCTATTTTCTTATCGTCTGGGACTTCTGTAAATACGCACACGAAAATAATATCCCCATAGGCGCCAGGGGAAGCGGCGTAGGCACGCTGGTCGGATACTGCCTCGGATTGTGCGACGTTGACCCCATTCGATATGACCTGCTTTTCGAGCGATTTATGGACCCGCATCGCAACGAGATGCCGGACATCGATATCGATATTTGCCAGGCCCACCGAGCGAAAATCATCGACTATGTCCGCCAAAAATACGGCCACGTTGCCCAGATAATAACTTTCGGAACGATGAAGGCCCGTGCGGTTATCCGTGACATCTGCAGGGTGCTCGGCGTTCCGTTAATTGAGGCCGACAGATTGGCCAAGCTCGTGCCGTTCTCGCTCGATATGACGCTCGATAAAGCGCTGAAAACCGAGCCCGAATTAAAACGGGCCTACGACCAAAATGACCTGACAAGAAAAGTAATTGACATCGGTAAAAGGCTCGAAGGTCTTGCCCGCCACGCATCGGTCCACGCAGCCGGTGTTGTAATTGCCGATGAGCCGTTGACCAGCTTTGTGCCCTTGTATAAGGCGGCCGGCTCCGACGATATCATTACCCAGTTCGAAGGGCCGATGGTCGAGAAGGTCGGCCTGTTGAAAATGGACTTTTTAGGCCTGAAGACACTCAGTGTAATAGAGCGAGCATGCCAATTGGTCAAAGAAATCCACGGTGTTGACATCGACCTGGAAAAACTTGACCTTACCGACGCTGAGGTTTTTGAGCTGTTTTCGGCCGGCAAAACAAAAGGGATTTTCCAGTTTGAGTCCGGCGGTATGCAGGACCTGCTGATGAAGGTGAAGCCGGACCGGATAGAAGACCTGATAGCCGCCAATGCTCTCTATCGGCCCGGACCTATGATATTGATTCCGGATTACATCGACCGGAAGCACGGCGCCAAATGGAGCCTGCCACACCCGATTATGACAGAGGTCCTCGAAGAAACTTACGGCATTATGATATATCAGGAACAGGTGATGCGGATTTGTAATCGGCTCGGTGATATTCCACTGCGAGAGGCATATACTCTCATCAAGGCAATAAGCAAAAAGAAGGCCCGAACTATCGCCAAGGAGCGGGAAAGATTTATAGCCGGCTGTGTCGATAAAGGGTTGACAAAACAGCAGGCCGGGCAGATTTTCGAGCTTATCGAACGGTTCGCCGGCTACGGCTTCAACAAGAGCCATTCGACCCGCTACGCCTTTATCGCATATCAAACCGCCTATCTGAAGGCCCATTGGCCTGTCGAGTTTATGGCTGCCCTTTTGACTTACGAAATGGACAACACCGATAAGGTCGTCAATTATATCGCCGAATGTGACCGGATGGGTATCGAAGTCCTGGCACCGGATATCAACGAAAGCGGTGTTGATTTTACGCCGCTCTATGTGCAGGAAAATGAAGAGCAAAAGAAAAAGGAGGTTATACGTTTCGGCCTGGCCGCTGTCAAAGGTGTTGGCGAAAAGGCGGTCGAGCAAATCATCGCAGCTCGCCAAGAAGTCGGCAGGTTCGAGAGTCTGTTTTATTTCTGTGAAAATGTGGATTTACGGGCCGCCAACAAGCAGGTGCTCGAGTCCCTTATAAAGGCCGGCGCCTTCGACAAGCTCGGCGGAAACCGGGCACAGATGATGGCCGGGCTTGAGAAGGCAATGGAATTCGGCGCAAGTCTGCAGGCCGACAAACAAAAGGGCCAAATGAGTTTCTTCGGACAGATGACCGAAGAAAGTGACTATTCACAGGACCTTAAATGCCTGCCCGACGTTGCACCCTGGCCCGAGCTGCAGATGTTGACTTACGAGAAACAGGTTCTCGGCTTCTATGTAACCAGCAATCCGCTCAGCCATCACGCTGAGACGATAAATATCTATTCTACACACAACAGCTCCCAATTGGCCGACGCGCCCCAGGACAGACAAATTGTAATCGGCGGAATGATAACAAAGATAAGATACAACCTGACAAAGACAGGCCGAAACGCCGGCTCAAAAATGGCCGTCTTCGCGCTCGAAGACCTGCAGGGACAGGTCGATGTGGTAATGTTCCCGGATGTGCTGAACACATTCAACAATGTATTGGTCGCTGATACGGTCGTTTTCGTAAAGGGAAAGCTCGATTACAGAAGGGAAAGACCAAACATATTAGCTGTGGAATTGATAACTCTGGACCAGGTCAGAGAAAAGTTAGCTGCCAAAGTCAGAATAAGACTGGATGCCAGAGACGTTACTAAAGAGAAGGTGGCTATGATAAAGAGCATCTGCCAGCGCCACAAAGGCAGAAGCCCCGTTTATGTTGCGGTAAGGACCGACAAAGGCAGGGTCTATGCCGCCGCCGACAGGGAATTATCCGTCAATCCCGACCTCGACTTCTGCCGAAAAATGAGACAATTAGTCGGCGAGGACAATTTCCAGTTAACAAATAAAATGTGATGCTGTTATTCCTACTGAACGAGCGTGTTGTCATTCCTGTGAAAACAGGAATCCAGTTATTCGTCATCCTGAGCAAAGCGAAAGCTTTATTTAAAGTTCAATAAATGAATGAAATAAAGGAGACAATAGCAATCCTCAAGACTCGCTGGCCCGAAGCGACCTTTATCATTGGCCTTTCCGTTTTGTCTTTATTTGTTAACAAGTTGCATCTAATAGCTAGCGCCGGATCAGCCATGTCTGAGTTACTGCTCGGTCTCGTTTATTTGTTACTACTTTTTATAATCATCATAGTAAATATATTACTTAGGTTTGGTTTCCAGAAGACTATTCACCTTACAGGTAAGATACGACAGTCTCCCATGGTTTTGTTGCGAATCGGTTGGCATTTCTTGGGTCGAATGGTTAAAGTGGGTCTGATATTGCTACCCATATACTGTCTCTTGATATGGCTGACGTTTTTAATTGTAAAAAAGGCTACAATCATAGACACGAATTTTTTTAAGACCGCCCAATCATCCCCTTTCTTATACCAGCTTTGTTTTATTGTGCCAGGTTTCATTTTAATCAAACCGATATTACTCATCCCTACGTTGATAATTGTTCTGGATTGTCAAGTTTTCCAAAGTTTCAAGTTCCTGAAAAAAATCAGGCTTTTCGACGCAAAGGAGCTATTAGCAATTTTTTTGATCACAACAATAACCACTTTTTTTTGGGCAATACTACCAAAGCCCAACGAACCTATAAGTACATGGCAGTTTGCCTTGAAAATTATCTTCTCTGCTTTAACATGCTTTCTCGGCCTAATGATAGACGTTATCGTAGTAAGGTTTGTGATCTCTCTGGATTTAGCATATGATAGTATTACGAAAGATTTAAATTAGGAAAACTTACTTAAACCTCCGATAAAAGATTAGGTGAAATCAGATTTGAAAGACAAATTTTCAGGCAAGTTTATTGTTCTTGATGATGTGCAGATAAAAAAGTGATATTATTATCTTTCGGCGGAGAACAAAACGCTGAATTATAGAAGAAAACTTGTATCGGATTATGTTTACTGAACAGCAAAAACAATCACTAAAACAGCAGCTGGTCAGCTTGCTTGAGACCGAAAGGGAAGTGTGCCGAATAGTAATTTTTGGCTCATTTTTAAGCTCGCATGACCCACAGGATATAGATGTCGCCATATTTCAAGACAGCAATGAAAAATACCTACCCTTAGCGATGAAATATCGAAAGAAAGCCCGTGCCATTGCCCGGATGATACCTTTGGACATTCTTCCCCTGAAGGCTGGAGCACAGGGTGGGGTCTTCATGGACGAAATTGAGCAAGGAGAGGTTATATATGAAAGATGAAACTAAAAAGTGGCTTGAGTACGCCGATGAGAACCTCCGCTCGGCCAGATTGCTTCTTGACAGCGAGCTTTTCAATCCCTGTTTGCAAAATGTACAGCAAGCCGTTGAGAAGATGCTCAAGGCATTATTGGTGGAATCGACTAAAAAAATAAAAAAGACGCACAGTATAAATGAATTGGTGAATACTCTTGATAAACACGGGTTGAATGTAGATATGACGGAAGATGATTGCGACTTGCTCGATTCAATATACCTGCCGTCAAAGTATCCTCTTGGCGGTATCCTTCCGGATTTTGAACCGGACGTGCAAACCTGCAGGAAATGTGTGGCTTTAGCTGAGCGCGCATGGGACTCTGTTACAAGCCTTTTGTCGTGAGAGCAAGTGAGAATTTATAAAACATTTGTGTTAGAATGCGTATTCAAACCCGGAGGCAATTTTGAAGGACAAATTTTCAGACAAGTTTATAGTACTTGACGGGCCGGACGGCTGCGGGAAGAGTACACAGGCAAAACTTTTGGCCGAGTGGCTGCAAAAACATGATGTCCCAGCAGTAAGTTTTCGCGAACCCGGCGATACGGCCATCGGTGAGGAAATTCGACAAATCCTATTAAGCCCCGAACATCAAGCGATGGATACGCGTGCAGAATTACTGCTTTATATGGCCTCAAGGGCGCAGCTTTGGGCGGAAAAAATAGCACCGGCTCTGGAGAAAAATAAATGCGTCGTCCTCGATAGATGGCTTTCGAGCACATGCGCCTATCAGGGTTATGCCGGCGACTTTGGAATGGATAAAGTTATAAAAATTGCGACGGACTGCTTGGAAAGGGTCTGGCCGGATTTGACTATCATTCTCGACGTCGATTTGCAGACCGCTTCGCAGCGTTTAGATCGGCAGCTTGACAGGATGGAGCAAAAGGGCGATGGCTACCACCAAAGGGTCCGTGAGGGATTTTTGAAATTAGCCGAACAGCAAAAAAACTTTCTGGTAGTCGATGCTACCGGCAACATTGAAACAGTTCACAAAAAGATATTGCAGCTTATCTCAGAGGTGAGTTTTACATAAATGTCATTCAAAGAAATCTTCTGTCAGGACAAAGGAATAGACATTTTGCAAAGGGCCTATACCTCCGGCAAATGGGCACATGCGTATATTTTTGCCGGGCCTGAGGGCGTAGGTAAATTCAAAACCACCTGCGAATGGGCCAAGCTGCTTCTTTGCCAAAACCCTGTTATAGAAAATGACTTTGCCGATAACTGCGGCTCATGCAAATCCTGCCAGCTTTTCGAAGCCGGCCCACATCCGGACTTCAATCACAT
>JBGVTO010000448.1:0-14357 GCA_041862635.1 Phycisphaerae bacterium
AACCCGCGTGTGCGGATTGACCAGGCGATGAAGTTCTTCTGGGTGTATTGCGGGATTGCTTTGGTTGTCGCTATTATACTTGCATCAATAGGCAGTAATTACGGCATCAACTGGCTGTAAGCTTGTCCTGAGCGAATAAAAGCCTGCCCTGAGCGTAGCCGAAGGGCCGAAGGAGTGAATTTATGAGATGGAAAATATGGTCATTGAAAAAATCGGTGTGGGTGTTCCACGTTAATACCGGTGCGTGCAACAATTGCGATATCGAAATTGTCAATTTACTGACGCCTAAGTATGACGTTGAGAGGTTTGGTATCAAATTAGTAGGCTCACCGCGACATGCTGATGCTCTGCTGGTAACCGGCGTGGTTACCGCCCAGGCGGCTCCGCGGCTGCGGGAAGTGTATCGCCAAACTGCAAAGCCCTGCGTTGTTTTTGCAATGGGCGCATGTGCTTGTGAAACGGGGATATTTAACGGCGCTTACCATGTCGTTGGGCCGGTGGATAAGATAATCAGAGAAGTTGACCCCAATGCAATTATTGCTTATGTGCCGGGCTGCCCGCCGAAGCCGGAAGCCATGATATCCGGCGTAGTAAAGGCGCTATCGGTTTTATAACAGGATAAGAATATGAAGCAACAAGAACTAAACAACAGGCTGCTGGAAATAAAAGATAAGCTCATTGATATAGAGCAGAAGTCGGAAAATAGAATCTTCCTTTTGTGTGAGGCCGAAAACAGCTATGCCGTCAGTAAGTTCCTGTTTGAAGATGTGCCTTTAAGGTTTTTAATTGCTACGGGAATTGATTCTGATGATTGTTTTGAAATTCTTTATCATTTTTCAAATGACCAAACTGGCTGTTTTGTTACTGTAAAAGCCTTTATCCGCGACCGCGAAAAGCCGGCGATTGAATCTATTGCCCCGTTCTTGCCGGCCGCTGAGTGGATAGAAAGAGAAATACACGATATATTGGGGATAGATTTCAATAATCATCCTAATATGCGGCGGTTGATTCTGTCTGATGATTGGCCTGAGGGTGTTTATCCGTTGAGGAAAGATACGAAACTGCCGATACTACGGGTAGCCGGTGAACCATCCGGTCGTCCAATCATCCAATCGCAATCACCCGGTCGGCGAACGGTCGAACTCTCGAAACCCGTTGTTGCGGTCGGCCCATTCCATCCGCTGCAGGAAGAGATGGAATTTTTCCAGCTTACAGTCGATGGCGAAATCGTAACCGATATAGACGTGAGAATATCTTATAACCATCGCGGCGTAGAAAGACTGAGCGAAACGTTGCAGTTCGACCAGGTTCCGTTTTTGGTATCTCGTATATGCGGGATTTGTTCGGCTTCACATCCTTTGGCTTATATTAATGCGGTCGAGGAGATTGCCGGTATCACACCGCCTGACCGGGCTTTGTATGTCCGCACAATTATAAACGAGCTTGAGCGTATCCACAGCCACCTGTTATGGGTAGGTCTTGGCGGGCACTTTATCGGCTATGACACTGTCTTTATGTGGGCGTGGAAATACCGTGAGCCGGTGCTTGATTTGTTGGAAACAATAACCGGCAATAGAAACAACTACGGAAACGTCAAGGTCGGCGGCTGCCGGGAGGATATTCCCAACGAGCTTATCCCTAAGATATTGGAAGAGCTCGACAAAATCGAAAAGAAAACTGAAATGCTCACCAAGGCGGTGCTTGACGACCCTGTTCTGCACGCCCGGCTCAAAGGCGTGGGCACGCTGAGTAATGAAGATGCTATCAAATATGCGGTAACAGGCCCGACTGCCAGAGGTAGTGGCGTTGCCATCGACGTAAGACGCGATGACCCGTATGCTGCCTATGCCGATTTGGACTGGAATGTAATTACCCGGACCGAGGGTGACGTCTTTGCCAAAGCAGTTGTCCGCCTTCTCGAGACCTTCGAATCTATTAAGATGGTCAGACAGGCCCTCAAAAAGCTTCCGGATGGTCCTATTGCCGTGGAGGTCAAGGAAATACCGCCGGGTGAGGCTTGTGGCCACGCCGAGGCCCCGAGAGGTGAGACATTTCATTACGTCCGCAGCGATGGCGGCAACAGGCCGATTCGCCACAAGGTCAGAGCACCGAGCTATGTCAATGTGCCTTCGTTCAGAGCCTCTTGCATTGGTCAGCATATTGCCGATGTTACACTTACACTGGCAGCAGTTGACCCCTGTTATAGCTGCACTGAAAGGTTGGCTGTTGTCGATGGGCATAACAATGTTGTGCAAGATTATGATGCACTACTGAAATTGTCTCGTGAGAAAACAGCACGGATTAAGAAGGAAATCGGCGCGCCTGAAATTAAGCTGGAGGATTTCTAAATTGCAAGTGAACATTCTGTGTATCGCTGTCTTTTTGCCACTGATTGTGGGCTTCGTGCTCCTGTTTTTGCCGAATAAATTCAAATCGGTATCCAGAACATTGACCTTTATTATCTCGGCTGTGATATTTGTTCTAAGCATCAGGATATTTACAGGCGCCGAGTTTTCGTTCGCCTGGCCAATCCTTCAATTAGAAAATGTGAATTTAGAGCTGTTGTTGAATGCAACGCCTCTCGGGAAATTCGTATTGTTGTTTGCTATGGGCTTCGGGCTGTTAATAACTCTATATTCACTAAAATCGGTCGGCCTGAACGTGAAGCGAGTAAATGAGTATTATGGCGCGATTCTGCTTACAATAGGCGGCTCGGCAGGGATACTGCTTTCCGATCACTTACTGTTTTTATTGATATTCTGGGAGATTGTTACCGTTTCGCTGTATCTTTTAATAACAACAGGCGGTAAAAATTCCAATTTCGCAGCGACAAAAAGTTTCGCAATGATAGGCACATCTGATGCCGCCTTTATGCTTGGCGTTTTTATGATATGGTCACTTTCGGGGACTTTTGTCATCTCAGATATTAGCCTGGCGACCACTTCAGCACTGCCAATTATGGCCTTCCTGCTGCTTATGACAGCCGCTATTACGAAAGCGGGCGCATTACCCTTACATACCTGGGTGCCTACCAGCGGTGAGTATGCGCCGGCCTCAGTGATGGCACTGTTGCCTGCCGCGATTGATAAGCTTTTGGGGATTTATCTATTGGTAATTATCGTGCGGGAAATTTTTATAATTAACTCCCCTGCTTTAACTATCGTCCTGTCAATCATAGGTGCCGCCACGATTATTATCGCCGTAATGATTGCGATGGTTCAGCACAATCTCAAAAAGCTGCTTTCCTATCACGCTATCAGCCAGGTCGGTTATATGATACTTGGTATAGCAACAGGCACGCCCGTTGGTATTGCAGGCGGTATATTCCATATGCTCAACAATGCAATTTATAAATGTTGTTTATTCTTGTGCGGCGGTGCGGTCGAGCAGGCAGCCGGAACGGCTGAGCTGGATAGACTCGGCGGCCTGGGCAAAAAAATGTCCATCACTTTTACCGCCTGCCTGATTGCCGCTCTGAGTATTTCCGGAATACCACCTCTCAACGGATTTGTTTCCAAATGGATGATTTATCAGGGCGTAATTGAAATGGGTACTCAACAAGCAGGCGGAGCCGCCGGCCTTTGGCCCATCTGGCTGACTTGTGCTATGTTTGGAAGCGCGCTTACTTTGGCTTCGTTTGTGAAACTTATACATTCGATATTCCTTTCCCGGCTGCCGGACGAGCTAAAAGACGTAAAAGAAGTATCTCCGGCGATGACCATTCCGATGATGGTACTTGCTTTGCTGTGTGTGTTCTTCGGTGTCTTCTACCACGTTCCGCTCAAACTTTTCATTTATCCTGCGTTGGGTATAGAACCAGGTACTGCAATTTTCGGTACCTGGATGTCCGGCCTTGCCACAATCCTGTTAATAATAGGTATTGGTCTTGGCGTGCTCATCTGGCTTGTTACGAAATTATCGAGAAATATAAGAACCGTGCCAACGTGGACCTGCGGTGAGGTGCAGAGTAATGAAAATATGAGAATACCCGGAACCCATTTTTATAAAACTGTTTCGCGAATGGGCGGCCTGAGACAGCTTTACACAGGCCAGGAAAAAGGGTATTTCGACCCATACGAGCAAGGCGGAAGGTGTGGGCTGGGCCTAACAGCTTTTCTGCGATGGCTTCATTCCGGCGTGCTGCCGATGTATTTGACCTGGGTGGTTTTTGGATTATTGATAATTGTATTTGTAGTTTGCGAAGTTCAATGACGGAAAGGATGGTTGCGATAACAATGGCTATATTCTATGTCTTACTGCTGTTTATGATAATCGCTGCTATTATTGCGATAGAAACCAAAAATCTCTTAAGTTCCGTAATCTGTATCGGTGCCCTCGGATTCGGCGCTTCTTTGATGTTTCTGTTTTTGCGGGCGCCGGACATTGCGATAACCCAGATTGTGGTGGAAGTTTTAGGTTTGATTATCCTGATTCGCGCTACAATCTCCCGCGACCTGACTTTTATCACCGGTGACAAAGAGTTCTTTGGGACGGTTGTTTCGGTCGTGATTATCTTCGTAATTTTCTTAGCCGGGGTAAAAGTTTTTGAGACTTTACCTGATTTTGGAACAGCCATTTTTGCCAAGACTGAAGAGGCTGCTTCACAAACCTACATCGAGCACGGTCTTCAAGATACAGGAGCATCGAACCTTGTAGCATCGGTTATCCTGGATTATCGTGCCTATGATACTCTTGGTGAAGCAACCGTGTTGTTTACTTCGATTTTAGGCGCAACTGTAATACTACGAAAAAAGGCCAAAAAACTGTTGGTGGAACTGGACTAATGAACCCCGTTGGAAATGTTGTGGCGAAGTAATGGTGTACTAATAAGAGGTAATAATATGGAAAAAGAACAGCAAAATTCCGGTGTTGTGCAGAAAAAGGAGATTTCTAACGGGGCCAGAGGTATGACAGTAATAGTAAAAACTATCAGCAGCTGGGTTAAGGTGCTGATTGTCCTCTTCGGCATTTACATTATTCTTTTTGGGCATCTTACCCCCGGCGGCGGCTTCGCCGGTGGCGTGATTTTAGCTTCTTCCTACGTGCTGCTTATGCTTGCCTTTGGCAGGGAATTTGTGCAAAAGGACTTGCCTCTGGCTCTCGACTCCAAGCTTGATTGTCTTGGTGTATTGCTCTTTGCCCTTATAGCTATTTTTGGTTTTGCCCTTGGTGGTACTTTCTTCTTTAATTTCTTGCATCAAAAATATAATCTGGGAGAGGCTTTTCATCTCGTAAGTGCTGGGACGATACCTTTATCGAATATCGCAATTGGCCTGAAAGTGGGTGCTTCTTTATTTCTGGTAATTTTTATACTTTCGACATTTAGACGTGATACTTCAGTTAATAGATAATAACAAAGCCCTGTGGGAAATTCTTCCGAAAGGGTAATAATACAATAATATTAAAAGAATATAATATGCAAATTGAAAATTTCTAACGGGGTGAGACTAATGCCTTATGCACTGTGCTTTTTATTGTTTATGCTCGGGCTGTATTGTGCAGTCGTAAAGAAGAATATGGTCAAGATTGTCATAGGCATTATGGTTATGGAATACGCCGTCAATCTCTTCCTGATTATGCTTGGTTACCTGCCGGTAGCAGTCAATCCTGTAACGGGGGAAGAAATTCCCAGCAAAGCACCAATAGTCAGTAGAGAACATATCGTTGTGGACGAGAATGGACAGACCGTTGTGGACGAGAATGGTCAAATTCGGATGAGCGAGAAATTCCATGAGGAATTCGTACCTGCATCCGTTGACCCGCTGCCACAAGCCCTTGTGCTTACGTCAATTGTTATTAGTTTGGGTTCTTTGGCTCTTATGATTTCGATATGCATCAGAGTTTACGAAAAATACGGCACCTTTGACATCACTCAAATAAGGAGATTAAAAGGATGAGTCCCGCCCCTCAGAGATGGTTTTATGTATATTTGATAAAAAGTAAAAGAGATAGCTCAATTTACCCACGCTCATCGTTGATGAGTGGGATTTATATTGGGTGTACTTCAAATCTGCATAAAAGATTAGAAGAACACAAAGAAGGGAAAGTCTATTCGACAAAAAAGATGTTACCTATTGAATTTATATATTTTGAGGCATTTAGGTCCAGAAAAGCAGCTTTTGAAATAGAAAAAAGGCTTAAACACTATGGTAGTGCTTTAAGGCATTTGAAATTGAGGATTGGAGGGGCGGGATGAGCATACCTTTACCCATTTTCATTGCTGTTCCTTTAGTAGTGGGGTTTTTGCTTCCTGCTTTCGGGAAAAAGGGCAAAGCTGCTGCAACAGTCTTGGCCAATCTCGTAACCGTTTCGTTGCTCGTATTTGCGGTTGCTTCTATAGGTAAGACAGAAGTTTATGAAATAGGCAAATGGTCTATCCCGCTCGGGATTAATCTTGTCCTTGATGGTTTGAGCTCACTTCTTCTTTTGGCTATTAGTGTTGTTAGTGCCGCCGCAATGCTCTTTAGCGTTAGGTACATGGAGCGGTACACCGCCAAGATAAAATACCTGAGCCTGTTTCTGCTTATGGTTGCTGGTATGAACGGTGTTGTACTCTCCGGAGACATTTTCAATCTGTTTGTATTTCTGGAAATTGCTTCACTCGCATCTTACGCACTTGTCGGCTTCGGCTGTGAGCACGAAGAGCTTGAGGCATCTTTTAAATATATGGTCTTGGGCAGCATCGCATCTGTATTAGTTCTTTTTGCTGTTGCCCTTGTTTATGGCAATACCGGGACGCTTAACATGGCCTACATTTCAAAGGCGAACCAGGACTCCGGCTTAAATGCGGGCCTGACATTTGCCCTGGCTTTGTTTATTGTAGGCTTCGGTTTGAAAGCCGCCCTTGTGCCGTTTCATGCCTGGCTGCCTGATGCACATCCCTCCGCACCTGCCCCGATATCTGCAATGCTCTCCGGTGTTCTGATTAAGTCACTTGGCGTTTACTCACTCGTGCGAATTGTCTTTAACGTTTTTGGTGTGTCCGTTTCAGTTAGCTGGGTATTGGTTGCATTGGGTGTTTTGAGTATGGTAATTGGTGTGTTCTTGGCTGTGGGGCAATGGGATTTTAAACGTCTTCTCGCATATCACAGCATATCCCAAATGGGTTACGTGATTCTTGGGATAGGTATCGGAGCACTAATACTTGCCCGTAATGGAAAAGTTGAGTGGGCAGCGCTGGCTATCCTTGGGGGCTTGTTTCATCTTGTCAACCATGCTGTCTTTAAATCGCTTTTGTTCTTGACAAGCGGTTCTGTGGAAATGTCAACCGGTACAAGACAGCTAAAGGAGATGGGAGGACTTGTTGAGAGGCTGCCTTTTACGCGGACGACATGTACGGTGGCGTCGGCGTCCATTGCCGGCATACCTCCATTTAACGGATTCTGGAGCAAACTGATAATTGTTGCTGCCGCGATTCAGGCGGGATTTCTGTATTTGGCTGCGGTTACGGTTATTGTGAGCCTTGTTACGCTCATCTCTTTCCTTAAAATCCAGCGATATGTATTTCTTGGTGAGCTGCCGGAAAATCTAAGGCAGGTAAAAGAAAATAAAGGCTCTATGCTCGTTGCTATGATATCTTTGGCCTGCTTATGTGTGCTTATGGGCTTGCTCGTGCTGGTGCCCGGCTTAAAGCACACAATTCTCGACCCTGCTGTTCGGGTGTTAACTGATGGGCTTAAGTACTCTGCTGATGTAATGGGTATGTGATACTAAAGGTGTGCTAATATGAGACGATTGATTTATTTTGTTCTGGCTTTTGTTATTTGGATATTGTTGACCTGGCCTTTTGTTGATGGCAAAATCGACGGTCAGGTTGTAGTCGCGGGCTTGGTAGCTTCTGTGATAGTTGCGGTTATGTTCCACGAAATACTGCCCAAAGAACATCACGTATTTATTTCACCGGTGCGGATATTCTGGTTTTTAGTTTACATACCGGTATTCTTCTATTATGTAATGAAGGCTAATCTGGATGTTGTCTATCGCGCCCTGCATCCCAAGATGCCGATAAAGCCCGGAATAGTAAAAATAAAAACAACTCTGAAAACAGAATCCGGAATTACTGCATTAGCTAATTCCATTACTCTTACGCCGGGAACTCTGACGGTGGATTTGACAGATGATGGTTTTTTGTACATCCACTGGATTTATGTTAGATCAGACGACATCGAGGAGGCAACCAAATACATTGCTAAAAGGTTTGAGTGGTTTTTGAAAAAGATTTTCGAATAGAAATGCGCCATCCGGCGCCGTATTGATGAAGAGGAAGCTATGATAACGTTATTTTATATTGGCTTATGTATATGTTGCTTCTTATGCCTGTACCGAATAGGTCGTGGCCCCAGCGCCCCCGACAGAACCGTGGCCATTGATATTTTGGGTATCGTCATAGTGGGTTTTTGTGCCATCCTTGGGCTGGTTACCGGAAAAGATTTTTATCTCAATGTCGCTCTCGCCTGGGCACTGCTGAGCTTTATTGGGACCATAGCATTGGCGAAGTTTTTGGAGGGTAGAAGTTTCGATGACTGATATCATTGGACACATACTAATAATAGTCGGAATTTTGTTTGACATATTCGGCTGTATAGGGCTGGTTCGCTTTCCCGATGTTTATAACCGCCTGCAGGCCTCGACAAAATGCGTAACCCTCGGCACTATTTTGCTTTTAGTTGGTGTTGCCTTAGTGAGCGGTGTGCCGGCCACAAGCACCAAAGCAATAATCTGCGCCGTTTTTATATTGATAACTTCCCCTACTGCCGCACATGCAATCGCCAAAGGTGCGTATGCTTCCGGAGTGGAATTGTGGGAAAACAGCATCGTTGACAAGTACGCAGAAGAAATCCGCAAGTGATAAAAGAAAACTAAGTGCTGTACCAATAACCAATTACCAATAAACAGCGGGAGTTTAAAATTGCGTTTGCCAAAATTAAGAGAATTAAAAGAAGCTGTTATAGCGGTTTTTTCGCCGCGTTTTACAACTCGGTTTCCTGCCAAGCCTTGCATAGTGCCGGAAAGGTACAGAGGTAAACCGGAATTTGATCTTAATACCTGTATCGGTTGTGGGGCATGTGTAAATGTTTGTCCCACTCCCGGATGCTTGAGTCAGGTAGATGACCTTGAAGCCGAACCGCCGGTAAGGAGAATCTCACACCGGTACGACACCTGTATTTTTTGTGGGAATTGCGAAGCTAACTGTACCACAGAAACAGGCATAACACTCTCAAATGAATGGGACTTGGCTACCCTGAACAGAGAAGATACCATCGAGACCCACGAATTCGAGCTTCAATTGTGTGAAAAATGTGGTGCATTGATAGGCACTAAAAAGCACCTGGTCTGGCTTTATGAAAAACTCGGCCCATTGGCCTATACCAATCCTTCCTTATTGCTCGCCAAGAGCGGCGAGCTGCTCAAAGAAACGCAGAAGATTGAGCAGCAGCAATCCGGTAAAGACGTCCAAACAAGCGATTTTATGCAGATTCTGTGCCCCAAGTGCAAATGCGAGCTGAACATTCGGCTCTAAAAAATGCAGCTTATGTGAAGTTCTGCGCTATGGACAAACAGCTTCTTGAACAGCTAAAGAAATTTCGTGGTTCCAGAACGCTTATTGTCGGAATCGGAAATATATTAAAGGGTGATGATGGGGCTGGACCGCTTGTTTGCGGGCAGCTCGAGCGTGGAAAAGTTTGTATCGACCTGCTCGACGCCGGCACTGTACCGGAAAATTATATTCAGCCGATTATAAAAAAAGCTCCACAGAATTTGCTTGTCATCGATGCTATTGATTTTGGAGCCCCCCCTGGAACAATAAGAATATTCGAACCTGAACAGCTAAACTCACATACCATCTCAACGCATACGCTCTCGCCCCGCTTATTTGTCGATATGGTCTGTCAAAATATTAAGCTTGATGTGTACTTTGTCGGTATTCAACCTGCTCAAATACAGCTTGGCCAATCTATATCTCCTCAGGTAAGCCAGGCAATCCAACAGCTCTCACAAGCTCTGACAGAGGTTTTTCCGCTCGGAGAGTAAATCTTATCGCCTGTTTAGTTCGGGGCGCTGGAACAAATTTACTTGAGCAGGCGCTTAGCTTTGCTTGCATCATCGCTGGAGTCAAAAGCTAAGTGAAAGATAGCCCGGTTGCCGATAGCGGCACCGGAAAGACCTCGAAGGTTGATACCCGCATCAGCCAATCGCTTCGTCAGTTCAGCACCTAAGCCGGGCTTATTGCCCGCCGCCACCCGGATTCCGTGCAGCGACTTGGTTTTCTCGAAACCGGCCTTTCTTGCAGCCCTTATTTGCCTGGGACCCTTGATAGGTGTAACGAACACCACACCTTTTCCGGGTTTTACACGACGGGCAATGGCAAATTCAAGGTCAACATCTGCCTGGGCAAGAGCTTCAAGTTTCTCAGCCAAGGCACCCGGCCGATCCTTAATACTCGCAGCCCACACGTCAACATGACTAACATCAACTCTCATGATTTTTCTCCCAAATTCATTTATGCAGTCATATTTAGCCCCGCCCTCTGGGCGGGATTATCTTTCTAAAAAGTTTGACTATTTCTGTGGTCTTTGTCAATACCTTTTATAGTTAAATCTGGAAGAGGTTTGTGGATCCTTCAAAAAAAGAGTTCGTTAAAAATATGGACCTATTAGAATATTGTTCTTGAGTCTGCGATGGTATTTGAGGGTTTTGCATGGTATAATTGGATGTTGAAAACACATCGATAACAAGTAATTCACCAGTGCTGGAGAAAATGAAAACAGATGAGCGGAGCGAACTTACTTTTGAAGGCGTATTATGAAGCTCTTTATGAGCGGCTTCAAGCCAACAAGGAGCTTTTGGCAAAAAGGATAGATGAACTGCTGGTCGAGGAGGTTGCAGAACGCGGATTTGAGGACTTTGACGAGGCCAAATACGCCGCATACAAGGATGCGTGCCTGGCTTTTGTTGATGAACGAATAGAGTTATACAACCCATTTGGGATTCAATATACCTTTGACCGTACTCGGGCCAAAGAGGCCTTTGAACTGGAGCTTCAGCTTGACTGGTATGATAGCCGGGCCGAATTCGAAGCTTTGGTAGAAGCCGCACGTGACAAAGTAAAAACAGGCGTAACGGAGGAAAGATTGCGACTGCTGGCCGATGAGCTTATCGAGGAGCTCGGAGCATTTCCGGACAAGAGTATTATATCTTCTTATGAGGACGAACCAGGCCTAAGAAAGCTGCCGGATTACGTGGTTGCGCGAACAGTAGAAGAAATCATTACGTGAACAGAAGCACTGAGGACGTCTGGGGAAGAATCTTTCGAATTTTTCAATTTGTTTCTTGCTATTGCTTTTATTTTCGATTATCCTATTATACGACTTCTTACGGCATTATTCTCGTAATATAACGCCAAAGAAACTGCCGAAATTTCAATTGATAATAGCGTTTTTGGCTTTTAGTAAAGTCGAAACTGTTCAATTTAACACAAGTTCAAACAGGAGGCTGACAATGAAACCTATCACACGCCGAAATTTTATGAAACATTCTATGGCCGCTGGTATTGGTCTGACGATGGCCAGTCCTTTTTCCCGCGTACGAGGGGCGAACAACGATATTCGGGTGGCTGTAGTCGGTATCAATGGTCGAGGCGACTCACACATTAAGGAGTTCGGTAAGATACCCGGGGTGCGTGTGGCTGCGCTTTGTGATGTGGACAGAAAGGTCCTCGACCGCCGTGCCAAGTCATTTAGAGACCGCAATGAAAAGGTTGATACCTATGTCGATGTTCGCGAATTGCTGGAAGACAAGAATATTGATGCTATTGGTATCGCTACGACCAATCACTCGCACTCGCTGATTACTGTTTGGGCCTGCCAGGCGGGCAAGGACGTCTATGTCGAAAAGCCATGCAGTCATAATGTTTTCGAGGGACGCAAGTGTGTTGACGCTGCTCGCAAGTACAAGAGAATAGTTCAGCACGGCACGCAGAGCCGTTCCAGTAATGGCTGGGCGCACCAGATTGCCGCTGTCCAGAGCGGCAAATACGGCAAGCTGCTTGTCTCCAAGGGCTACTGTTGTAAGCCGCGATGGAGCATCGGCTTCAAACCGATAAAGACTCCTCCGAAGGAGCTGGATTTCAATATCTGGCTTGGCCCGGCTCCACTTCAGCCCTACCACGAGAACCTTGTCCACTACAACTGGCACTGGTTCTGGGATTTCGGCAGCGGCGATATGGGCAACCAGGGCGTGCACCAGATGGATATCGCCCGCTGGGCCATCAAAGATGCTACCCTGCCTAATAGCGTGATAAGCATGGGCGGCCGGTGGGTTGAGGGACCTAACTATTTCAAAGACCAGGCCCAGACACCCAACCAGGAGTTATCAATATACGACTATGGCCAGACGCTCCTGGTCTTTGAAACTCGCGGTCTGGTCGGTAAATATGACGATTTTCCCAACAAGGTCACGAACGAATTCTACCTTGAGGAAGGTGTTATCAAGAAGGATGAGAACCAACGAACGAAGTTCTTTGCCAGGGGCAGCGACAAGGGCGAACCGCTCGTAGATGTGGAATATCCAAGGCGGACTGAAGGTAACTTCGAGAACTTTATTAGCTGCGTTCGAAGCCGAAAACGTAAGGACCTCTATGCCGACATCCTCGAAGCGCATCTCTCCAGTGCTCTCTGCCATCTGGGTAATATCTCCTACCGGATGGGTAATGAAGTGGCCTTCGGCGAAGATTCCGAAGCCCTCGGAGACGACAAAATCGTCCGTGACAGTGTCAAGACAGTTCTGGCCAATACCAAGGCCATCGGTGTTGACCCTGCAAGAAGCACGTATCGGCTCGGCCCCAAACTATTGTTCGACGCCGAAACTGAAAAGTTCGTGGATAACCAAGCAGCTAATGAGCTGTTGACGCGTCCTTACCGCAAGCCGTTCGTTGTGCCTAAGCAAGTATAAGCCTGCTATAGGGACCTCACATTAGGCTCAGTTGAGATCTCTAAAACACAATATGTTTTAGGAAGTGTGGGATTTCTGCGCTTGATTTGCGTAAATGACTCCTTGCAGGTGTATTTTTAAGAAGAAATTTTTGTACGAGCTGCTTTCGTCGCTGCTTTTCTATGTTTATCTACGTTTCTTTAGCGTTACGCTGATACCGCCGGTTTCTTTATGCAGGAAGATGGTTTCCAGAGCAGGATTTGTTGTGATGGCCTTTATGTAGTCCTGCATTTCAGATGCCAGGTCGACAGTGTTGTGGGCCAGTATCAGTCCGCCCGGACGCACTAAGGGCAGGAGCTTGCTGAGGTAGTCGAAATAGCCGGCCTTGTCCGCATCAATGAAAAGGATATCGATAGGTTCTTTTAGCCGGGTAACTGTCTTGTGGGCGTCACCTTCGACGATGGTAATAAGATGACTGACACCGGCGTTTTTGAAGTTTTCGCGGGCCAGCGAAATACGGTAAGGGTCGATTTCATGAGTGGTCATCTTGCCGCCGTTCGCCCGCAGAGCAAGGCAAAACCAGATGGTTGTGTAGCCGATTGATGTGCCGATTTCAACGACGTGTTTGGCGCCGGTTGCCTCCGTAAGGATCCTCAGCAGCCTGCCTTCTTCAGGTGTGATGTTCCACATTGCATAGTTTTTATCATTGGACATATCCTCAAGAGCACTGAGGATTTTTGCCTCTTCATTTATATTGTCGGCTGAGTTGTTCTTAGTTGACTTATCCGCACCCGCCCAACTCACAGCCGCCACTATCGATGCTGCTGCCGCACAGGCTGCCACTAATATACATTTTTTATTTGTTGTCATTGTGCTTGCCTCTGTTTCTGTTTCTTAACCTTTTGTCTATCTGTCATAATACCGTCATAAGTCGCTCAATGCCAGGGAAGTTTTGTGAATATTTGCAACTCTATATTGGTGGAAGATTAAGATGCTCAACAGTCTCAATATTTCTGTAATATTATGCCACCTACAATGAAGATTAGACCTATTGTTGTTGATAAAAGAATCTTTTCACCGACTACAAAAGAAATCAACACAAGAGAAAAAAATGGAGCTAAGTAAACTAAGTTTGCTACATGTGCGGTTGTCTTGGATAATTTTAATGCCTTTAGCCAGAGTAAAAAAGTAATCCCCATTTCGAACAATCCAATATAGACTGCTCCGAGAATACCTTTAAGGTCTGGAATTTCTATTTTCGTAAAAAGTAAAATCGACACAAATATGAAGACGGAGCCAAACGTAAAATTGAGGAATAACCTGACCGCCTCATCATGTTTGTCCCTTACGTTATAAATCCAGAATAGCGACCAGATTATTGTGCTGCTCAGTGCCAGTAAAACTCCGGCAGGATTGGTAAACTTAAA
>JBGVTO010000449.1:0-20232 GCA_041862635.1 Phycisphaerae bacterium
GGCAAGACCGTGCTGTATCTGGTTGACGGCCTTTACTCCGGAATACATCCCAGAGACAGAGCGCCGCGAAAGTGGAGCACTTATCCTTTCAACGGTGACTGGGCTTCGAGTCTTTTGGCCTCGCAGGATCCCGTAGCCATCGATTCGGTCGGCTTTGATTTTCTCCACGCTGAGTATGAGGACTATCCACGCAATGCCGGAGTGGACGATTATCTCCACGAGGCGGCCCTGGCAGATAATCCGCCTTCAGGGACATTCTATGACCCCGACCATTCCGGCAACGTCAAGGGATTACCCAGTCTCGGTGTCCATGAGCACTGGAACAATACAAAGGATAAAAAATACTCCCGCAATTTGGGAACCGGCGAAGGTATCGAGCTCGTAGCGATAACTCCGGTAAACACCGCAAAAACAGGCATCATCGCGCCGGGTGCAAAAGTGCAAAAACTTTCCGGCGGCTTTAAATTCACCGAAGGCCCTGCTGCCGACGCCCACGGCAACGTCTTCTTCACCGACCAGCCCAACAACAGAATTCTCAAATGGTCGATAGACGGCAAGCTGTCAACCTTTCATGAAAACCCAGGGCGGGCCAACGGCCTTTACTTCGACAAAAAAGGAAACCTCCTTGCCTGTGCAGACCTTAATAACGAATTATGGTCAATTGATATGCAAGGCAACACCACCGTGCTGGTCAGGGACTACAAGGGCAAGAAGCTCAACGGCCCTAACGACCTCTGGGAAGACCCCAAAGGCGGAATATATTTTACCGACCCTTTTTACAAAAGGCCTTATTGGAATAGAGGCCCTATGGAGCAGGATGGCCAGCACGTCTATTATCTGAGTCCGGACCGGAAAAAACTGATTCGCCTCACCGACGACCTCGTCCAGCCCAACGGGATAATAGGTACGCCTGATGGCAAGCTGCTTTACGTAGCTGACATCCGAGCGAGAAAAACCTACGTGTACAATATCAATCCTGATGGAACACTGTCGAACAAAAAGCTTTTCTGCTCGTTGGGCTCTGATGGTATGACCATTGACAACGAGGGCAACATTTATCTTACGGGCAAAGGTGTCACGGTCTTCAATTCAGCCGGCGAAAAAATCGAACATATCCCCATCGACGCCGGCTGGACCGCCAATGTCTGTTTCGGCGGGCCGGACAGACATATCCTCTTTATAACCGCCCAGACCTCGCTCTATTCACTGCGTATGCGAGTCAAAGGCGTATATTGACAATAAGATTTTACCAATACAGAACATCATTAACTACTTTGACAGCATACGTGCTGGTTGCTATACTGCTGTCGGACTAAGTAAACTCAGGCTCATTTCCTACTCGCGAACAAAAGGCATTTATTGAACGGAGGGACGCCGATGAGCGACCCTGAGCAAAGGAACAATAACCAGCCGAATGAGAAGCAACCTCATCAGACGGACGGTTTCAGCAGCTCACCCCGCCCATCCGATGGGCGGGGCTCACCGAAAGGAGCGGGCGGCCACATCGGTCGGTTCCGGATAGAGCGGGAGATGGGCCGCGGGGCCGGGGGAGCAGTTTACCTGGCTCACGATACCAAACTCGACCGCCCCGTCGCAATCAAGAGCCTGCCGGCAGAGGTAATGGGCGACCCTAAGGCCAAGTCGCGTTTCGCTCGCGAGGCACGAGTCTTGGCGTCTTTGAATCACCCGAACATCGCCGCTATCTATGAAGAATTGGAAGAGACCGAGGGTATCGGCTACCTTATTCTCGAATACGTCCCCGGC
This sequence comes from Phycisphaerae bacterium, assembly GCA_041862635.1. Classification (GTDB taxonomy): domain Bacteria; phylum Planctomycetota; class Phycisphaerae; order Sedimentisphaerales; family Anaerobacaceae; genus NIOZ-UU13. Next base: position 1,765 of record JBGVTO010000449.1, read on the forward strand.
CAGACGCTGGACGAGCGAATAGCGAAAACTGAGATTAACTTGGAAGAGGCATTAACGGTTGCCCTGCAGATAGCTGAAGCCGTGGCCGCAGCACACGAGCGTGATGTGATTCACCGCGACCTGAAGCCCGGCAATATCAAGATAACGCCGGAAGGTAAAGTAAAGGTTCTGGACTTCGGCCTGGCCAAGGCGGTCGGCGGTGAAGAGGTGGACCAGCAAACAACCACTATCACCCAGCCCGGTTGCGTAATTGGAACGCCGGCCTACATGAGTCCCGAGCAGGCCCGCGGTAAGCCGGCCGATAAGCGCAGTGACATCTGGTCGTTCGGCTGTGTGCTGTTCGAGATGCTCTCCGGAAGGGCGCCCTTCGAAGGCCAGACAGTTTCCGACATGCTGGCCAATGTTCTGCAAGGAGAGCCTGACTGGCAGGCACTGCCCCAGACCACGCCGACGAACATTGGGGTTTTGCTGCGTCGCTGTTTGGAGAAGGACCCGCGTCGCCGCCTTCATGACATCGCGGACGCAGCAATTGAAATAAATGAAACATTAAATCTGCCTGCCATCGCCCCTCCGATGACAAATACATCTCTCGAAATCGCACATCCGACCGGTTGGAAGAAACTAATAGCAGTGGGTGCAGTCTGTCTATTGCTCGGGATTATTATGGGCGCTATCGCCATCTGGAGCCATTGGCATCCGGGCGCGCCGCAAGCCCAGCCGGTAAGAAGTTTTACCATCAGTCCCGAAACGACTCTTGCGATGGAAGCATTGTGGCACTGTGCCTTGGCCCTGTCGCCCGATAGCAGACGCCTGGCTTATGTGGAAGCGGGCAGCGACGGGAGAAGGAAAATCTACATTCGTGAGATGGATGAATTCAAGGCAAAACCGCTCCCGGGAACAGAAGGCGCCATCAGCCCATTCTTCTCACCCGACGGCCAGTGGGTGGGGTACGCCGACCATTTCCAAAGAAAGCTCAAGAAAGTATCTGTCAAGGGCGGTGAGCCTGTCGTCTTGTGCGAGTGCCTGCAATTTCGCGGCGGAAGCTGGGGAGCTGATGACAACATAATTTTCACCCCTGCCGGAGGCACAGCTAAAGGAAGCGGCCTCTGGCGAATTTCTGCATCTGGAGAAGGATTAAAGGAATTAACCGTCCCGGACTCAGACCAGGGCGAGCGGGGACATTTCTGGCCGCAGATTCTTCCGGGCGGTAAGCAGGTGCTTTTTACAAACTTGCGCGGGGGGTTCGATAAGAATCAGATCGAACTATACTCACTCGAAACGGGTAAGCGACACGTTTTGTGCAAAGGTGGAACGTGCGCGCGATATGTCTCCAGCGGACACTTGGTTTATGGGCATAGAGAGACTCTTTATGCCGTATCCTTTGATATCGAGCAATTCAAGGTAACTGGCTCTCATGTTCCGGTTATCCCGGATGTTATGACCTCGCCCGCATTCTGGAGTGCGTCGGCGCAGTTTTCCGTTTCTCAGGATGGTTCGCTCGCCTATATCCCGCTCGTGACGCGCAGCATTGAGCTAAGACCCGTATGGGTCGATAGACAAGGGCAGGTCGAACCATTACCGGCGGCGACACCTCGCAATTATAACAATGTCAGGATTTCACCAGACGGGGCGTATGCGGCATTTATTATCGTCGATGGGGATAACTCTGACATTTGGATATACGACTTGATACGCCACACACTAAACCCACTTACGTCCGATGGAGTCAGTGGTAATCCGATTTGGATGCCGGATGGCAAGTTTGTACTGTTCGGGTCATATGGAAATGGAAAACCTCAATTGTTTAAGCAAAGCGTTCCCAGTAGCGGCAAACAAGAGTTGCTCATAACGTCCGAAGAATTTGTAGGAGTTCCAACATCCTGCTCCCCTGATGGTAAGGAGCTGCTGCTTGCCGCATCTGACCCGAAGTATCCGAAGTTGGACGATGACATCTCAGTCTTCTCGTTAGACAGGCAGAATGGAAAGCCTCGTTCCCGGTCGTTCATCCGCAGAAACAATAATCAAAGACATGGCGTATGGTCACCCGACGGCCGGTGGATTGCATACAGCTCGGAAGAGTCTGGCAGTTGGGAGATTTACGTAGAGCCTTATCCAGGCCCTGGCCCAAAGACCATGATTTCTACCGAAGGCGGCTACCGGCCTGTATGGTCGCGGGACGGTAAAGAGTTATTATATTTTAGTGGTCATGGCAGTCCCAGGATGATAGCTGCGACCATTGGGACCGAGCCGGAGTTCAGAGTCATCGAGTTTAAGGAATTGTTCGAAGCTATAAACTATCGAAATTATGACATCGCGCCCGATGGGCGGTTCCTGATGATACAGGAATCACAGGAATCCACACCTCTTGGCATCAACGTCGTGCTAAATTGGTCTGAGGAGTTGAAACGCCTCGTGCCGACGGGAAATAACCAATGACGTTTTCACCCGAAACACGTTTTGGTTTTTTTGAGGATGTTTGATTATTGCAGCGTTTGTAAGGGTTCTCAATGAGCAGAGCACTTCTGGAGATTAAATGAGTATTATTGGAGAAAAAGTCATGCAGAAAAGAAAGAACAGGCCTACGGATCCCTTACGGGGAAACAGTGTCTTGTTGATGGTTGTTGTTCTCACAGTTGTGTTATGTCTCGTGGAGCCGAGCTTCGCAAGTCAGAGGTCGAGGACGAGACGTTCACAACGGGTACGGATGGAACAGGTACAGGTAGCCGGCCCGGATGGGAATGTTAAGTTGACAGTCCTGCCCAACGCCGAGCGTCTGACCTTTACAGTGACGCTGGGGAGCACAACAGTGCTCGACCCATCCACGATTGTTATGAATCTGGACGGCTATGATCTTTCAACGGGAGTTGTTTTCGGCAATGTGGAACGCTATGAGGTCAACGAGACCTATCCTTGGCACGGCGCCCACAACAAGGCGGTCAATCAATGCAAGGGCGCCCGCATCTCGCTGCAGAACGATTTGTCGTTCGTCAACTACATCCTGGAAATCTGCGTCTTCAACGACGGCGCAGCCTTCCGTCACATCATCTCCGGCGATGAAGGCGTTTCTCGCGTGCCGGACGAATACACGACCTTCGTCATCCCGGCCGGTTCCACAGTCTGGTACCACGGCATGGATGGTCATTATGAGGCTCCGTACGAGAAGAACGACATTTCCGGCGTTCCGCCCGGCCAATGGGCTGGCCCACCGGTGACATTCAAGCTGCCGGGCGGCGCCGGCTACGGCTCCATTACCGAGGCCAACCTCGTCAATTACAGCGGCATGGCCCTGGAGGCCGATGGTCGTCGTGGCTTCGTTACCGGCCTTGGCCACCGCCACCCGCTGAACTATCCGTATGAGTTGCGTTACGGGCGGGAGGAAGCCAGGCGACTGGGCAAGCCGGCATCGGTTAGTGGGACGATAACGACCCCCTGGCGCGTCGTAATGGTCGGCCGCGACCTGAATACTCTGGTAAACAGCACTATTATGCCCAACCTCTGCCCCCCACCTGATCCGAAGTACTTTCCCGACGGCATCAAGACGCCATGGGTCAAACCCGGTCTTTCGGTATGGCGATACCTTGACGGCGGAGACCGCTCGTTCGAAGGCATGAAGGAGTTTTCCCGAATGGCTGGTCAGTTGGGCTACGAATATCACATCCTCGAGGGCTTCTGGAGCAGATGGAGCGATGAGCAAATCAAGGAAATCGTGGAGTACTCCAGGCAGCAAGGCGTGCGTCTGCTGTTCTGGATACACAGCAATCAATTGGGCACGCCCCAAACCCGTGAGGAATTTTTCACGAGATTGCACGGCTTAGGAGTCGCCGGCGCCAAGATAGACTTCCTCGACCACGAGGCCAAGGAGGTCATCGACCATTACGAGAAGCTGCTCAAGAAGGCTGCGGAAAATCAGATGGTGGTCAACTTCCACGGGGCGAACAAGCCGACCGGTCGTGCTCGCACCTGGCCCAATGAAATAGTTCGAGAGGCGGTACGTGGCATGGAAAGCAGCTCGCTGCAAGAGCGTGCACGACATGAGACGATTCTGCCTTTTACACGTTATCTGGCTGGCCACGCCGACTACACAACCATGCACTTCGGTGAGCGCCGACGCGACTCAACCTGGACGCACCAGATTGCCAGCCTGGCCATCTTCGCCAGTCCCTTGCTGACGGTCGCAGCACATCCTCAGTCCGTTCTTGACAATCCGGCGGTGGATGTTATCAAAAGCATCCCTGCCGTGTGGGACGAAACCATCGTCTTGCCGGAGTCCGAAATCGGCGAGCTGGCCATCTTCGCGAGGCGTAAGGACGATATGTGGTTCCTGGCCGCAATGTGCGGCCCGCAGGCCAAGACGATTCAGGTATCGCTGTCATTCCTTGGTGATGGTCGATATAATGCGTCACTGGTCCACGATGATAAGGAAAACGATGCCGCGGTGGTCATCGAAGACAGGACCGTGCGCCGAGGCGATACGCTCAAAATCGAGATGACCAACGGTGGCGGTTTCGTCGGGCGTTTTGTGAAGTAGCTGTCTCTATGCAGTATATAGCAAAAAATATTGGGTGAGTAAGAGGATCTGCTTTATAGATTTGTGCTTTGCACGAGATGCTTGCTCTATATATGTGTTTGGGTTCTGAAAAGCCAGGGCAGATAAAAATGACTAAGAAACGATATTTTCTAACGGTATTATTTTTAATCGGGACTTCGTTCAGTTTCGCAGATGTCCCGGTAACGGTGGAGGTGGTTGAAGTCAACAAGATTTGGGACAAGGCCCCGCACAACGCATTTACTGACCTTGTGCGCTGGAGGAATCCCGCTTCACAGGAACCTGACGATAGGTTTTACTGCGCGTTCCGAGAAGGCAGAGGCCATGTCTCAACAGATGGGAAAATTCGAATACTCGAATCGAAGGACGCAAATCTCTGGGACTCAGCGGCCCTTATTGCTCTGGAAGGTTATGACCTGCGGGATGCTCATCTGTCCATAACACCGGATGGCCGATTAATGCTGCTCGGCGGTGCCGCCCCGCGCAAAAAGGACAATCAATCCGCCCCTACCGGCACGTTCGCCAGTTTCTCTAAGGATGGCAGGCAATGGACCAAACCACAAATTGTCGTCCAACCGGGCCGTTGGTTGTGGTGCGTCACCTGGAACGAGGGAAAAGCATACGGCGTCTCCTACACGGCCGGAAAAGGAGAACCCTATCTCGATTTGCTCGTAAGTACAGACGGGATTAACTATCAAACCCACGTAGCCAAGCTGTTCGAGCAGGGCCGACCGACGGAGGTGACACTGCGTTTCGACACAGACCGGACGTGTTATGCCCTTGTCCGCCGTGACCGCTACGGGACAGAATCGACCAGTGCATTCTTGGGAATAAGCAAACCCGACTACAAGCAGTGGCAATGGAAAGACCTGGGAGCGGATTTTAACAGTTTCGGCGGACCCAATCTCATCCGCATACCCGGTGGGCACTGGATTGCTGCCGGCCGAATGCACCAGGGCGGTTCCCATACCGCGCTCACCTACATCGATGTCAAGAACGGCTCTATGACAAAACTAATAAAACTGCCCAGCGGCGGCGATACAAGTTATCCCGGACTCGTTTGGCACAACGATTTACTTTACGTCAGCTACTACACCAGCCACGAAGGCAAAACCAGCATCTACCTGGCGAAGGTGAAAATAAAACCAAAAGCCGAAAATGTAGAACATTAGGGAACAGTTGTAATTTTAATGCTGATGGAATTTTATTAAAGAGACAATCTCAAAAGTGAAAGGAGGTTTAGTTATGCCAGCCGAATCAATGGACCGCCGACAATTCTTAAAGGCCTCGGCGGGCGTACCAATTGTTGCAGGAATGGCAGCCCAGGCAGGGCCAAGCCCTTCTGGATTTGCCAGCTTGCAAAAAGAAGACCCGGAAAGGGAAAAAAGAATCGAGGCCAATCAGCATATTCAGAAAGCTCGCCAGGTAGCTTTGAAGATCTTAAAACCAAGCAACAAAGAATTAGAGCACGGCCTGGAGCTTCATGCGAACTCGCTTGTTGTCGAGTCGTATGGCTTCTCTCCTCGTGCAGCCGTAGATGGTGACAAGATGAAAGAGGCAGCCGAGGATGGAGCATCGGAAATCGAGCTTAAGGATATGAGAGAGGACATGCTAATGAGCCGATGTGTCACCGATGCTGCTGAGCGTCGGGAATATATGGACGCCTGGGAAGCTGCGGGCGTTACCTGTATCTTTCAAAACGCCGGAGAGGAAGGGATAGCTATAAGTCGGCTGTTGAAACGGCTGGCACGCTTTACTTACGTTACAGACATGATGCGCGACTTTGTTTTCAAGGCGGTGACACCTGATGATATTGTTTCTGCCAAGAAACAAAATAAGCACTGTCTGTATTTTAGCGGCAATGGCGTGCCCATTCCTCAGGATTGGGTTTCGGTGGAAGAAGAATTACGCTACATTCGAGTGTTTTTCCAATTAGGTATCCGAATGATGCACTTAACCTACAATAGACGCAACATGATTGGTGACGGATGTGGTGAGCCGTCCGATGGAGGGTTGAGCGATTTTGGGCGCGCAGTCGTTGCGGAAATGAATCGGCTGGGAGTGATTGTGGACGTGGCCCATTGCGGCTGGCGAACCAGCCGAGAAGCTGCCGAGGTTTCTGAACGACCCATAGTCGCCAGCCATACTACTTGCGGAGCGCTTCACGAACATATTCGAAGCAAGCCGGACAGCGTCATCCGCACCATTGTAGATAGGGGAGGCTTAATCGGAATCTGCTGTGTCCCAGGTTTTCTGGGCGGAAAAGGTGACATTGCTAAAATGATGGAGCATATAGACTACGCGGTGAAGACCTTCGGTGCTGACCACGTCGCTATCGGTACGGATGTCGCCTACACATCGCGAATGGCAGCCGAACAGAATAGAAAGCTACCGCCGGGCAGGAAAACCCGGGCAAATTGGGAGCAGCTCTGGCCGGCCGGCTCCTATCCCGCCTCATCGGGAGAAAGTCAGCTTAGCATGGCCTGGACAAATTGGCCGCTCTTTACCGTTGGCCTCGTCCAGCTTGGGTATTCCGACTCAGACATTCAAAAGATTCTCGGCGGTAACATACTTCGTGTGGCCCGTGCCGTATTAGCATAAATAGGATAAATTTATGTAAATCTTTAGTGATGCATTTGAAAGGAGCTAAAAATGAACAGGAAATGGTGTGCTTTAATTGTGTTATTGGTTATAGTGACGGCGACAGGCTATAGCGCTGAAAAAACAAGCGTTGTCGCACCAGGCGCAAAAGTGGAGAAACTTGCGGGTGGTTTTAGCTTTACCGAAGGCCCAGCGGCCGATGCTAAGGGAAATATCTTCTTTTCGGATATCCCCAACAACCGAATCTACAAGTGGTCACTGGACGGCACCCTGTCAACATTCCGCGAGAACTCAGGCGGGTCCAACGGTCTTTACTTTGACAAAAACGGCAATCTCTTGGCCTGCGAAGGAGGTGGCCGACGGTTGGTATCCATCAACCCACAGGGTAAGGTGACAGTGCTGGCCGACAGGTATCAAAATAAGCGCTTCAACAGTCTCAACGACCTCTGGATAGACCCTAAAGGAGGTATTTATTTTACCGACCCCAGCTATGGCCGCAGAGATAACCTGGAGCAGGACGGCGAACATGTTTATTACCTCTCAGCCGACCGTAAGAAGCTCATCCGCGTAATCGATGACATGGTCAGGCCGAATGGAGTAATAGGCACTCCCGATGGCAAACTGCTTTACGTTGCCGACCACGGCGGGAATAAGACCTTTGCTTACCAAATCAATAATGATGGGACGCTCTTGAACAAAAAGCTTTTCGCTCAGGAAGGTTCCGATGGAATGACCATTGACAATGAAGGAAACGTTTACCTGACGACAAGTTCAGTGGCTGTTTATAACAAAAACGGCGAAAAAATTGAAAACATCAAGGTCCCCGAAGGGCCGGCCAATGTCACCTTCGGCGGGCAGGACAAACGAACGCTCTTTATCACTGCCCGAACCTCGCTCTATTCGGTCCGGATGCGAGTTAAAGCCGCCGAGCAGAAACAGACCATCTCAGAGCTCGGATTTGAACAGGATATTATCCAGACAAGAGCTGGCGCTCTGAAGATTACTTTCATCGGCCACGGTACTTTGATGTTTGATTTCGACGACAAGATCATACACGTGGACCCCGTTAGCAGAGAGGCCAACTATGCCAGGATGCCCAAGGCAGACCTTATCTTAATCACCCACGAACACGGAGACCACCTTGACCCTAAGGCAATTAAGATTCTCCGAAAAGAAGAGACCCGGCTCGTATTGACCAAAGCCTGCGCATCAAGAGTTTCCGGCGGCATTGTAATGAAGAACGGTGATGTACAAACCGTTCGGGAACTGAGAATCGAGGCCGTACCTGCGTACAATATTGTAAACATGCGGCCAGGCGGAACGCCCTATCATCCCAAGGATCGGGGTAACGGCTATGTGATAACCTTTGCTGACAAGAGAGTATATGTCGCCGGTGACACTGAGAACACACCGGAGATGAAAAGACTGAAAAATATCGATATTGCATTCTTGCCGATGAATCTGCCCTACACGATGACGCCCCAGATGGTCGCCGATGCGGCGAAGGCATTTAAGCCGAAGATTCTCTACCCATATCACTACGGACAAACGGATCCACAAAAGCTCGTTGACCTGTTGAAGGATTCGGAAGATATTGAGGTTCGCATTCGCAAGATGAGATAACCGGATAAAAGGTCATACACACCGGCGATGGCAATCTACTTTGCGTTACTGACCACAGCCGTAAAATGCCTTCGTTTACACCCTCAAATACCGGCCTGAGTCCGTCGAAGGTTTGATTGGGTTTGAATTGGGTTTGTTTTGGGTTTGTTTTTTTATAGCCTTTAGCAGCATATTTCTTCATAATCCTTTGTAAATACACACTTTGCATCAATTTTACCCTTTCGGCAATTGGGTTTGATTGGGTTTGAATTGGCTTTGAATTGGGTTTGTTTTCACCAAGTGTCCAATTGTGTTTATATTCATAAGCCATTTTGTTACATAACTTTAAGTTCATTTGCAATCCGCCTACGGCGGACAAGATTGGGTTTGTTTTGCATAAAAAGGGCTGATTTGTAGAGGGTCCTCGACAGATGTAGAGCCTTATAGGCACGTAAATATCTGCTGCCTTATAGGCAGATAAGTTGGTGAAGAGTGAGCTAAATCCGCCGCGGCGGATAAAGTGCCTAAAGTGAGCTAAAGTTAGATTCTCGATGCTCGATTCTTGATACTCGATACTGGATTCTCGATGGTTGTGATGGTTCATTTGTTAATTTGGTAAAATTGGATAATATGGTTAAATGGTTAATTGTTCATTCGCGAATCTGGGCCTGCTGGCCCTGAAGGCCGTGCCACGCTGTGGCTTATGAAATGTCTATTAAAAGCCGCCTACTGGCGGTTTATGTTTGCCTGCTGGCTAACAGGGGGGTATTGTACCATATATTTGTTAAATTTCAAGTGAAATCCTAAAAAATGTCCGAGACAAGGCACTTATATAGAGTATTGCGTATTGCGTATCGCGTGAAGCGTGAGCCAAAGCCGGATGCCGGATTGCGAGACGACGGATGACTGAGGACGGAAGACAGATTATCAGGTTATCAGGAAATCAGGGTGCAGGATAACAGGATAGCAGGGTATCAGGTACAAAAAGAGGGCTGACAGGATCTAATGCTGCCAGCCCTTTGGGCAAATGTAATGTTGTGTGGTTATCTTAGGCGTTTTGTTTCTTTCTGAGCTGGCCTATTGGGCCTGGGCCTCGATTTCTTAGGGTATAACTGCCCGGTTGTAGATGCGGACGTCATCAATCAGGCCGGACCAGTAGGTTCCGGATTTCATAGCCTTGCCGGTGCCAATGTACAAACCGTTTTCTGAGCCCTCCAAATTGTCCTGCGTATCTTCAGCCACGGCGATATCATCAACATAGAGCGTTCTGTGCGAGCCATCCCACACGAGACCTATCCGGTGCCAATCACCATCAATGATTATTGTTTGTGACGGCAGTATGGCGGCGCCCCGGCCAGGCCCTTTAAGCTCCGTCATCAAGTTACCTTCCAATGTATCTGTGTACAGCCAATTCGCACCGCCCATTTGCGACAAAACGACCTGGCCTGGAGCACCGCCTTTAATCCAGACAAATACGCTGAACTTACCATCCGCCGGGTTCAAGACAAAGGGCGTGCTGACATAATCGTCGATGCCGTCAAGCTGAAGTGCACCATCTACCATACCGCCATCAGGTTGCCAGGTCGGATCTCCATGGACATTACCATCATTATCATTAGCGCCGTCAGATGCTATACCGCCTTCTATCTCGTCCATTGCCCAGTACGCCACAAGCGTAAGGTCGTTCAGTTCCTCAAACAAATGCTCAGCAAGGACAATCAGGTCCTGGATATCCACTATGCCGTCACCAAGAGGTGTCGGGCCAATGTCACACAGGGAGTAGTTTTCACCCCAGTGGTCAACCATGATGCACATATCTGCAGCATCGACAATTCCGTCTCCGTTGAGGTCAACGACTGGTATAATTGACAGCTGCCACAGGTCGACGTCTCCGGGGGGCCAGCCCGAGTTAAAGTACAGGGTTGAGCCATCAGCCGAGATGCTTGGGTCCGCCTCATTATACAAACTGCTGACCGTTGGCCCCAGATTCACCGGTTCTCCCCAGAGGTCGTCTGTGGTCGCTCGCGTCGTCACCCATATGTCCCCGTAATACCCACCGTACCCACCGGGGCGGTCCGAGCTAAAGAAGAGCGACAGGCCATCGGCCGAGATGGTTGGCATGAAGTCATTGTGAGCCGTGTTGATGGGCGGCCCTAAATTGACTGGTTCACCCCATGCATGAGAGGTACTCGCACGCCTCGTGACCCATATGTCATCCCCGCCCAGGCCACCAGGCCGAGGCCCCCGAAAGGTGGATAAATACAAAGACAGCCCGTCGTGCGAGATGCTTGGGTCTGAATCATTGCCCGCGCTATTAACGATCGGCCCCAGATTGACCGGCTCGCGCCACGGGTCATCTATTGTTGCGCGCGTTGTCACGTATAGGTCTAATCCACCTGATCCACCGGGTCGATTGGATCTGAAGAAAAGAGAGAGACCATCGGCGGAGAGACTCGGATCTGTCTCATCAGAAGAACCGTTGACCGTCGGCCCCAGGTTGACGGGCGTATCCCATGGGTCGTTTTGTGTTGGACGTGTGGCTACCCATATATCCTCCCCGCCGGGCCGGTTGGAACCAAAGAAGAGCGACAGCCCATCAGCCGAGATGTCTGGATCCCAGTCCCCAGCCGAACTGTTGACCGTCGGGCCCAGATTCGTGGGCTCGCCGAAGGTGAAGTCTGCCCTAAGCCGACCGCCGCTGATGACAACTGCGGTAACAAATACTACCAACACCAACTTTGTTTCTAAACCATTTACCAATTTCATTTTACACCATCCTTTCTTCCCTTTTTCTCAAGGGACGTAAAATAATTGTTAATTATCGCCAATAGCTAACTTTTAGATGTTGCCAAAGGCTCGTCAATCAAAGGTCTCTATATATAAACACAGGAAAAATTTCCAATCTTGCGCGAAATCCTTAAAATTTTGTTAAAAAATTTATAATGCGGCATAAGTACCCTAAAAAGCTCGATTTATCGCTTGCTAATATTCTGAAAATCCACTATTATTGACTTTATCTGGGCCAGCAAGATGTGTAGTTGACGCCCAACAACACTTTTGACGGCGTAGAGAAGATGAAACCTCATGATTACACAGATATGGGTGGTACAAGAGAGACATTTCTTACCACTCATTGGTCACTCATTGAAGAGGTCGATTCCGGTGATTTAGATAAAAATCGAGCCTTGCTCGGCTTATTGCTAAGCAAATACTGGAAACCTGTTTATTGTTACCTGAGGCGCAAAGGCTATGACAATGAAAAAGCCAAGGACCTGACCCAGGAATTCTTTTATGAAGCTGTTTTCGGCAGAGGTCTGATTCAGAAGGCTGATGAGTCTAAGGGGCGGTTTCGTTCATTTCTGTTAATAGCCTTAAACCGGTTCTTAATCAATATTAAGCACAAAGAAAAAGCCCAAAAACGCATACCAAAAGATAAACTCGTTCCATTGGACATGGTTGATTCACTCGAATTGCCCCAAACCGTCTCAAAATTAGCGCCTGAAGATTCTTTTAATTACGCCTGGGTATCGTCACTTCTGGAAGAGGTTTTGGAAGAGGTAGAGGCTAAATGTCATGCGGATGGCAAGAGCGCTCACTGGCAGGTATTCTACGACAGGATTCTGCAGCCAATTATAGATGGAACCGATCCATCATCATTGAAGGAGATTAGTGAGAAATACGGAATCAAAGATGACGCTAAGGCCTCCAACATGATTGTTACCGTGAAAAGACGTTTTCAGGCAGCTTTGAAAAAGCAATTACGTGATTCTGTGGTCTCTGATGAACAGGTAAGTGGTGAATTGGAAGAAATAAAGAGATTTTTCCCAAAAATTGCGCAAGATGGCGAATAATTGCTGTATTTATTATTAGAGTAATCCGGCAAACTTATCTCCACAGCAATAAAACTTTAAGGTCGTTATAAGAAAATGGCTAAGAAACGAATATTTGGTCTGGATCCGAAGAAACTGGATAAGCTCCTGTCAATAGGCACAGAAGGTTTTGATATTGAGGATAAGAAACCACCTATGACAGATGAAGATACTCCGGCAGAGAAGATTGATGGGCCAAAAGCTACGGCCTCTTTGGGTATATTCACCGAACAGCCGGGCGGTCAGATTGGACGCTACAAGCTGCTCAGTGTCTTAGGTGAAGGCGGGATGGGGATTGTCTATTTAGCTGAGCAGAAGCAGCCCATCAGACGCCAGGCGGCCTTAAAGGTCATCAAGCCGGGTATGGATTCTAAACGTGTTATTGCCCGTTTCGAGGCGGAAAGGCAGGCCTTGGCTTTGTTAGACCATCCTAATATCGCTCACGTCTATGATGCCGGGACGACGGAGAGCGGCCGGCCTTACTTTGTAATGGAGTATGTTAAGGGCTTATCCGTAACCGAGCACTGCGACCGCCACAAGCTCACTATCGAGGAACGGCTCAAAGTATTTCTGCAAGTCTGTCACGCAGTCCACCATGCTCACCAGAAAGGTATTATTCACCGTGATATTAAGCCCTCGAACATTTTAATTTCGATTCTGGATGATGAGGCGGTACCTAAGATTATCGATTTCGGGGTCGCCAAGGCCCTTGCTCAGCCGTTGACGGAGCGAACGCTTGTTACCGAGCAGGGCCAGTTGTTCGGCACGCCTGAGTACATGAGCCCGGAGCAGGCCGATATGGCCAGCGAGGACATCGACACACGCTCAGACATCTATTCTTTAGGTGTGCTGCTGTACGTCCTGCTGACGGGCGTATTGCCGTTCGATTCTGAAACTCTTCGTGAAGGCGGGATTGAGCACATCCGGCAGGTAATCCGAGAGACTGACCCCAAGACGCCGAGCACCCGGCTGTCAAGCCTGGGCGAGGAGGCCAAAAAGGTCGCGCAGAGCCGCCGGACCGAGATTGCAACGCTTGCCAAAAAGCTACATAAGGAGCTCGAATGGATTCCTCTCAAGGCGATGCGCAAGGAACGTTCGGAGCGCTATCGCTCGGCCTCCGAATTCGCGGACGATATCGAGAACTACTTGAAGGGCGCTCCACTGATAGCCGGGCCACCAGGTACTATCTATAGACTCAAGAAGTCAGTGTGGCGACACAAGGCACTTGTGGCAGGCACGCTCGCGGTACTCGTTGTGTCTGTCATCGGGGCCGTTGTGTCCCTGATCTTCGCGCTTGGCCAAGCTCGCGCTCTCGCTGAGAACCAGATTATCACTGACTTCCTTGAGAATGATGTCTTAAGCTCGGTGAGGACAGCCAAGATCGGTGAAGCAACCGTCAGCTATGTCCTCGATGCCGCCTCGAAGAAACTTGAGGGCAAGTTCAAAGATCGGCCACTGATCGAAGCTTCCATCCAAGAGAAACTCGGAGGGACATACCGAACAATAGGCGAGCCAGAGAAGGCTGAGCAGCACTGGTTGAGGGCGATTGAAATCTATCAGCAGCGCTATGGGGAGGAGCATCCAACCACACAGCGGATGATGTCTAGCCTCGGTTGGATCTACGAGGACCAGGGTCGGTATTACGATATGGAGCATGTGTGGACCAAATATCTCAAATTCAGGCAACGCATATCCGGTGTGGAACTTCAGCCGGATCTGATGAATGCGCTTGGCGCGACATACTGGCACTTGGGTAAATACAGAGAAGCGGAATCCTTGTTCGAGAAGATACTACAGTTAGTCCCGTCTGAACTGGGGGGAGAGAATGTTTGGCTGCTTCCTTGGTTCAGGTGCAACCTTGCCCGTGTGTATGCGGCCCAGGGCCGGTACGAAGAGGCGGAGCGACTTTTTGTGGAAACTCTGAAGACCACCGAGTGGCCTGAGGAGCACATCAGTGCGAAGTTCGTCTACACAAGTGCACTGGCCGATACGTATAGAGAGCAGGGCAGCTATGACAAGGCAGAGGCGCTGTTCGATAAGACATTAGAGACAATGCGTCAGCGTTTAGGCAATAAGCACCTACGGACTTTGAAGTGCGTCTACGGTTTTGTCCGATTATACATAGATCAAGACCGTTATGATGAGTCGAAGACTTTATTCAACGAGGCGCTGCCAATAGTTCGTGAGCGGCTTCGTAAGGAACACCCATTGACGCTTCGCTTCGTGAATGCTTATGCTGTGCTACACACAAAGCAGAAGCAATATGACCAAGCCGAGACATTATTCGATGAGGCATTGAAGGGCAGGCAGCGCGAGTTAGGTGACGACCATCCGGACACGCTCGAAACCAAGAACGACTTAGCTGTGCTATACAAAGAGCAAGCCAGGTATGATGAAGCAGAATCACTGCTGCTGGAAACCTTGGAGGGCAGGCGTAAGGTGCTGGGCGAAGAACATCCCGATACTTTGGTCTCTTTGAACCACCTAATCGAACTTTACGAAGTCTGGAACAAGCCAGAAAAAGCCGAGCAATGGCGTGCAAAATTGCCAGACGCGGAACCTGCAAAGTAGCAGCAAATAACACCACACGTTTGCCCTTTTAACACTTGCCTTTGGCTGCGGAAAAACGTACAATCCGGGGGACATGAGACTTAGAGCCTATCCAAATAACCCGCTCTATTGCGTCCGGCTGCAAAGCCCGATGCCTGCGTTGTCGGTGAAAAAACGTTCTCAACGTGGAGAAAACCACTTCTGGCGAGCATTTTTGGCCTGCCGCCTTGGCCTCGAACTTTTCGCTCGGCCTCATAACGACCCGGTTATTCGGATAAACTCTTAGATTATTCAAAAGGAGCTGCTAATAATGGCAAGCGATAGAAATCATCTGAACCGACGTGATGTCCTAAAAGGTTTTGGAATAGGGGCATTGGGCCTTGCATTTGGGGGAAAAACCTCTGGCCCTAACCTCATCCATGCAGCCCCTGGAAGCCCCTGGGTAAAAAAGAACGGATTGTTCAGGACCAAACCGGCATCGGCAAAGGTCGCTTTGATAAAAGGCAATGACAGGCGGGATATTGTATATCAAGCGCTGAAGAAAATCGAAGATGAGGTCCTCGCTTCAATCGGCGACAAAAAGAAGATTCTTATCAAACCGAACTTCGTAATCACATCTCGCCAGCTCGCCGCTACCCATGTAGACGCGGTCAGGGGAATCCTCGACTTTCTAAAACCGCACTTCAAACATCAGATTATCGTCGGTGAATCCACAATCTCCAGAGAAGGCACGTTTGATGGATTTAAAAACTACGGCTATCTTGCGCTGGAGAAAGAATACAACGTCAAGCTAATTGACCTTAATCACCAGCCTTGGCAGTACCGTTACGTATTCGGCAAAGGTCACCGTCCGACCCCGATTCGGATTATCTCGACGTTCTTAGACCCTGATTTGTACATCATCTCCGCAGCCAAAATGAAAACCCACGACCGTGTTGTAACAACCTTGTCGCTGAAAAACGTCCTACTCGGGTCACCACTCAACGACTACAAGAAGAATGATAAAGGCCTGATGCACGCTGCGTACAATTTCTCCCGCGAGGCTCTCCTGCACTATAATATGTTCCATCTGGCCCAGGAGATTTATCCCGACCTTGGTGTCATCGACGGCTTTGTTGCTATGGAAGGCAACGGCCCTGCCAGCGGTACACCCGTGGATGCAAGACTCGCCCTGGCAAGCTTGGACCCGCTCGCGATGGACATTCTCGCTACTAAGCTAATGGGTTTTGACCCAACCCAGATTATGTACCTCTCGGCCTTCGCCGAAGCGGGAATGGGCCAGGGTGACTTTGATAAAATCGAAGTCCTCGGAACACCGTCGGATCAGTGTCAGTATCACTTCAAGGCGCATAAGCGTTTGCTCGAGCCTTACGGACTGTAAAACACAGTTCAACTACGGCCTTTAAGCAATTGCAGGGCCTCATCCGCAGTGACATTGGCTTGAGTACCGAAGGCAGTGGATGAATCCTGCGAAAGCTGGCTTGCGATATGAACTGCAGTTTCGATGGCAACCTCCGGTGTAAAATCGTCTAACTCGATACCCATAGCGCTTTCCAGCTCAGATTCGATAATCGCCGTAGCATCTTCCACGCGTGAAACCTGTCTATTGAGGTATTGCTTGTATTCATTAAGATTTGTTATCGCCTTTTTGATATTTGACAATGCTGACTTTGGGTCGGTAGTCAAATCAAGTCCTTGAGAATTAAAACTAAAGTCCCTTGCAAAAATATCCACACTTGAACCGTCACCAATTGGTATTGATATACTCTCGCCGGCTGAGGTAAATATCTTGTTGAAGTCATATTCGGTGCTCTTAACTGTTTCGTTTATTTCTTTAGCTAAGATCTTGAATTCCTTTTGCATTGCTTCTATCTCTACTCGTGAATAATCCGGGCTGGATGCCTTTTTGGCCAATTCTTCCATCTTGGCTAATTTGGCGGCGATGCCATCGGCGGCGTTGGCAAATGTCTGAATGATGGAGATAGCAGTGTTGGCCTCTCTGGCGCTTAGGCGAACATCTGCGATGTTGCCGTTGAGCAGCTCTCGAACCGTTGCCACGGCATCGTTATGTTTTGGTGCCCCTGTCGGACTGCTGTTCCCGCTGTAAGCTCCCTTAACGACATACGCACCGTAACTAACATCTAACACGTTTCTGTATTCGAATTCAGAAATTGTTCCGTCCTCACTTACTCCGCATCTTCTTCCAGCTCTTCTTTTAATTCTTTTAATTCCTCTATCCTGTCTTTCAGCAATTGCAGCGCCCTGCTGGGCTCAACGTTAGCTTGTGCCTCAAACAATACAGACACATCCTCCAGAGTTTGGCTTGAAGCACAACCTGCAACTTCTTTTGCAAGGGCCATATCGAATACATTTTCATCGGCCTCGATACCCATATCATTGGGAATCTCAAACTCAATAAGCCCCGCCATACTTTCCAGATGCGAAACCTGCTCCTCGAGGTAACCACTGTAGTAGCTCGATTCGCTTGCGATACTCTGGATAGCAGCCAGCGCACTTTCAGCGTCCGTTGTCAAATCCATACCATCGATATCAACACTGAGGTCTTTGCTGGCGACATCGATAGTTGAGCCGTTCCCGATAGAGATTGATACTGTCTTGCCATCAGCACTAAGCAGCTTATTACCGTTATATTCGGTGTTCTCAACTATGTCGTTGATTTCACCCGCCAGTTGCTCAAACTCTTCCTGTAATTCTTCCTTTTTTTTCTTTGAGCCGGTGCCGACGGCCTTTTCGGCCAGTTCTTCCATCATTTGTAGTTTTTCTTTAATCTCACGAGCAGCATCTGCAAATCTCTGCGTCATCGAAATCGCTTCATTAGCATACCTTTCGCTCTCTTGACCTTCAGACATCTTGCCATGAAGCAAATACTGGATTACTGATGCTGCTGCATCGTCGTCCGACGCAGCGTTTGGCTGGTTATTTGTTCGGTTATAAGCCCCCGTGATGACGTGCACGCCATAAGTAACCTTAATTAGGTTTCCGAACTCCATTGTCTTTCCCCCACATTGTCTTCTTCGCAGCGCCTCCCTCCGAATCTGACTCTAACAAATAAAATATAATAAAAAAGCAGCTATAAGCCAAAAATCCAAAAAATTTTACAAGGTAAGATGTAACGGCTGCTTTTGCTGTGTTGTCGGGTATGTTTTTTTAGGACGCTTGTAAAAGCCATCACGGCCAAAAGGCGGCAACTGCCACGACTAACCAGATGACAATGCCGAGGGCAAATTTAGTGATAATGCCGAAGAATTCGCCGAGCCCCGCTCCCACAGCGTAGCGTAA
>JBGVTO010000450.1:0-19332 GCA_041862635.1 Phycisphaerae bacterium
GGCGGCTACGGTGGCGGCATGGGCGGCTACGGTGGCGGCATGGGCGGCTACGGCGGCGGCATGGGCGGCTACGGCGGCGGCATGGGCGGCTACGGCGGTGGCATGGGCGGCATGGGCGGCATGGGCGGCTACGGCGGCATGGGTGGCATGGGCATGATGGGTGGCATGGGCGGCATGATGGGCGGCATGGGCCGTTTTATAGCTGAAGATTTGAGATATCTCATTCAAGAGACCATCGAGCCGGATGAATGGTTTGAAACCAGTGATACAGGAGAGGGAACAATAACACCTTACCCGCGTCAACAGCCAAGGAAACTTGCCGTGATGCAAACCGTTGAGGTACATCAAGAAATCGAAAAACTGTTAGATGCGCTGCGTAAAGCGCTCGGGAACCAGGTTTCTATTGAGGCCGTATTCTTAGTGGTAAGTGAGAATTTCCTTGAAGATATTGGGCTGGATGTAGATTTCTCGGTCAACCTTGGTGGCAGATGGGGTCAGCTTACATTTGAACAAGGCTCAGCAGTTACTACTACACCGGATGCCTCAACAAAGGTCCAGGGAAGCCTGGGTGGTATTGATGCGTCGGCCACGATTGGTGGAGGATATGGTACGATACTTGACGATTTGCAGGTTTCGTTCCTTCTGCGAGCGGTTCAGGCTCATGTGGACTCCAAATCTTTGCAAGCGCCGAAAGGTACAGTTATGAGCGGAGAGTCGGCGACGTTCTCTGTTCAAGATTTGATTTCTTATGCGCTGCCTCCCACCACTCAAGCGGTCACACAGCCGGCCGGCATCGGTGTTACTGGTACGCAAACAGGTGTACAACAAAACATAGGCTATATATCGGTCGGCAGTAGTCTGAGTATTACTCCGACTATATCTAAGGACAAGAAACACGTGTTATTGTATATCATGACTCAACTGACGGACTTACTCAGACTGAGAACGCATATGATTGAAGGGCCTGTAGGACCCCAAGGGGAGGTTCAGGAGTACGAAGCAATTGTTCCTGAGACAGAGACATCGAATGTTATGACTCGTGTGAGCGTGCCCGACGGCGGGACATTACTGTTAGGCGGCCAGAAGATAACAGCAGAGGTTGAAAAGGAGGCGGGTGTCCCGGTATTGAGCAAGATACCTATCCTTGGCAGATTGTTTAGTAACCGCAGCGAAATCAGGGACCATAAGATATTGCTGATATTAGTGAAACCGACCATCCTTCTGCAGGAGGAACGCGATGCTGAGGCAATTGCCGCAATGGAGGGCGAATTATAGCCTTGTGGTGGTTGCTGGGGTATTTGTGACAGTTTCCACATTTTTGCAAGGCCTGATTTATAACGTTTTAGCTCGTGGGGTATCTTGAAGTATTTACAGTTTAAGGAATGATGAAAGGCAGTTTAGAAACGTAAGAATGAAGCGGCGAATTCTGATTAGCGTATTGATTTTACTGTCCGTAGCTGGTTTTGCACGGGCAGTTGATTTACCCGATATAAGATATTACAACTTATCGGAAGATGATTTCACAGCCTATAAGCAAGGCGAACTGCTTGTTCGTTTTGCAGACGTGGATGCAGGAGCCCAGCTGCCGGAGGGGCTTCTAAAACCAATGGGGCCTTTGACGTCTCAGGCAATGAGGAATTCGATTTCGAATTATATCTTTAGCGGGTCAGTAGTAGATAGGGAATATGACGAGATAGCGCCAGGCCTGGCTGTTGTAAGTCTGCCTGAAGGCATGAGTGTTGCGGATGCCTGTATCCAGTTCAACCAGTCGGCTAATGTTTTGTACGCCGAGCCGAACTACAGGTACAGGCTGCTTGCTGTTCCCAACGACCCTATGTTTTCCGATTTGTGGGGGTTTGACAACACCGGCCAAACCGGTGGAACAGAGGATGCCGACATTGATGCGCCCGAGGCCTGGGATATTCAGACCGGCAGCCCTGATATTATCATAGCAGTTACCGACACAGGCATTGATTATACACATCCTGACCTTGCGGATAATATGTGGGTGAACAGCGCAGAGATGAGAGGTTCACCGGATGTTGACGATGACGGCAATGGATACGTAGATGATATTTACGGTTATGATTTTGCCGGTGCCGTCGCAAGAGACCCGGATGATGATGACAGCGACCCCCTTGATAATCACTTTCACGGCACGCATGTAGCGGGAATCATCGGCGCAATCGGTAATAATGGTAAGGGTGTTGTCGGCGTTTGTTGGAACGTCAAGATAATGGCCCTGAAAGTCTTCGCTGATGATTATAATGTTGAGCCTGAGGTATTTATTAGTGAAGCGGTTGAAGCTATTGGTTATGCTGTTGATAATGGTGCCAGGATTATAAACGCATCGTGGGGTGGTAACTTTCATTCGCAAGCTCTTTATGATGCTATCAGAGACGCCGGGGATGCAGGGCTGCTTTTCGTGGCTGCGGCAGGTAACAATTATGGCAGCGATAATGACGTGAATCCTGTCTATCCTGCAAGCTTTAACCTGGACAACATCATTGCTGTGATGTCAACGGACCACGATGACCAGAGGTCGGATTTCTCCAATTATGGAGAGACTTCGGTTGACATTGCTGAGCCAGGCACGGAGATTCTGAGTACATCTCCAACAAAACAAAATTTTGCGATGCTCGTTTTTAATGTGTCGACGAATTACGAGACCTTAAGCGGGACATCGTTATCCGCTCCGTATGCATCGGGTGCTTGTGCACTGATTTGGGCAGAGTATCCAACGCTGGCACACAGCACTGTAAAGGGCATTCTTTTAAAGACGGTTGACCCGGTATTATCATCGCCCCGACTTTGTCTGTCAGGTGGACGTATTAATCTGTATAATGCATTGACGTTAATTCCCAGCGGAAAAGCAGGAAAAGTTCTCAACAGCAAAGACGACCCAAGTGACCCTGCTAATCTTTACTCCACCATCCAGGACGCTATAGACGATGCAAATGACGGTGATGTATTGATTGCTGAAGCCAACGCTCTTTTTCTCGAGACCATTGACTTTAAAGGCAAGGCGATAACGCTTCGCAGCGGCGATATCAGCAATCCGAACGACCCGAACATCAGTCCTGAAGACACTATTCTTTTAGGCATATTGGACGATGATTCTGTAGTAACATTCCAAAGCGGTGAAGGACCTGATACTGTTCTGAAGGGCTTAACTATCAGCTGGGGTAGTGCCGATTACGGAGGTGGCATTCGGTGTGACGGAGCATCGCCGACGATTACCGATTGTATTATCAGCAATAATTTTGCAAACTATTATGGTGCCGGAATCGATTGTAAAGATGGTTCACCGACAATCAAAAACTGCACGATTATCAACAACCAAACCTCGTCAAACACCGGTATAGGCGGCGGAGTGAATTGTGAGTCCGCCAATGGCGGATCGCCGAGGATTGCAGACTGTCTTATCAGCAATAATTTTGCAGATAACGTGGGGGGCGGGATAGCGTGCTATTACGCGAACCCGACTATCTTCAATTGTATAATTACGAACAATTCAGCGCTTTACAAGGGCGGCGGAATTGACCTGGAGCATTCATCGCCGACTATTACCAACTGCACTATTGTTGTTGACGACCCCAATGCTCCAAAAGATGGTGGTATTTTTGCCCTTCATGGCTCTTCGCCGGTAATTACGAACTGTATCCTGTGGGGTAACGGTGACGACCTTTACAACTGTTCCGCTACGTATTCCTGTATCGAGGATAATGATAAAGGTATAGGCAATATTCATTCAGACCCGTTCTTTACGAAAGGCCCGCTGGGCGATTACTATCTAAGACAAACTGCGGCTGGACAGCTACTAATTGACAGTCCTTGTGTGGATGCCGGTGACCCGGGTACGGATATTGCTCTGAAGATAGATACCTATACGACAAGAACCGACGGTGTTGCTGATGCAGGTGTCGTTGATATAGGTGCTCACTATCAGGCATTGCCGGCGAGGCTCGTTCAGCTGGATGTTAGTGTGGTAGATGCAAGTGGGCCCGTTGATCCGAACCTTGCGAATGGTCATGTCGAACCCGGCAGCGGTGTCTATCGGGAGTACGAAGTAGTGCTGCTCACAGCATACCCTGAACCTGGTTATCGAATCAAGGCGTGGACCGGAACCGATGACGATTCGTCGAGGGAGCGCCGCAATGCCGTCACCATTGTTGCCGATGCCGAAGTTACGATTGAATTTGAAAAGATTCCTCTTTATCAATTGCGTACCGAAGTTATCAGCGGCCGCGGAGCAATCTTGCCCCATCATAGGAGAGGTGAATATTATCCCGATGGTACAGTGGTAACACTTATCGTAGCACCCGACCTAACCTACATTGTTGACCGATGGTCCGGGACCGATGATGATACATCCTGGTCCAATACAAATACAGTAACGATGGACTCCGACAAGGAAGTTACTGTCCTGTTCCGACAGCCAAAGAGTCTTCACGTTCCGGGACAATATCTGAACATTGGGCAGGCAATCAATGCTGCCTACGACCATGGCGACAAAATCATTGTATCGGCCGGCACTTATCCGGGCGGCTATGATTTTATGGGTAAGGCGATTACCATCGCCAGCGAACATCCAGATGACCCCTGCTCTGTTGCTGAGACAATTATAGCAACTTTTGGCGGTCCTGCATTTATCTTCCAAAGTGGTGAAGGCCACGACTCCGTCGTTGATGGCTTCACTATTAGAGGACAGGGTGATCCCGGTAGTATGCCACTAATCGATGGCGTTGGGGTTCCTGGCGGGGACGCCCTCGGTGGAGCAATAACCTGCCTTAACGGCAGCAGTCCAACTCTGGCTCATCTGGTCATCGAAAACGTTGTCGCTCGAGGTCGGAACGGTGAGAACAATGCTTTCATCTATCCGGCTCCTGAGCCTGCTCCTGATCCGATGGATCCGCTGGATCCACTTGACCCACTCGAGGATCCTCCTGTACCCGATCCTACGAACCCGGACCATTGGGCACCGAACGACCCCAACAGGCCTGAACAGCCAGATCCGGAGGATCCCAATGCGGTGGCAGAAGCAGTGGCAGATGGTTTTCCCGGTCAGGATGGCGAAGATGGTCTGCCCGGTGAGCCTGGTGTGGACGGCCTTGCTGGTGCTCCCGGCGCGCCCGGAGGCGATGGTGGTGTCGGCTACGGAGGCGCGATGTATTTCGATGCCGATAGTAATCCAATCATCCTGAATTGCAAAATTATTAACTGTCAGGCCATCGGCGGCGACGGTGGTTATGGCGGGGCAGGTCAGAACGGTCAGGATGGTCAGGCTGGTCAGCCGGGTCAGCCCGGTCAGCCTGGCCAAAATGGTGGCGAGGGCTTAAACGATGGGGCTCAAGGAGCAGGCGGCGCAGGCGGAATCGGCGGCGATGGTGGACCAGGCGGCGCAGGCGGAAGAGGCGGCGACGGTGGAAAAGGCGGCGAGGGCGGCGAAGCTTTAGGCGGTGCGATATATTTCGGTCCCAATTGCCGTCCAACGATACGGTACTGTGAGATTCTGAACTGTTCGACTCAGCAGGGACTTGGTAACTACGGCGGCGACGGCGGTGACGGTGGCAACGGTGGCGTAGGCGCACCGGGTGCCGATGGCGCCGACGGCGGTGACGGAGAGCCGGCCGGTGCAGCTGGTGCAGCAGGTGCGAGCAGCGGAGGCGGCACCGGCGGTGACGGCGGTATTGGCGGCAATATGGGTGTAAACGGCGTAAGGTCGTGGGCAGGTGCCATATTCTTCGGAGAAAACTGCGAGGCTGAAATCTCAGATACCATAATTAGTGACAGCGCAACTAAAACGATTGTCCGGACTTATACTTATGGTGGTGGTGAAGGTGGCGACGGGGGCACGGGCGGCGACGGTGATGGGGATGCCGCAGGCGGCGACGGCGGCGTGGGCGGCGACGGCGGCTCGGGCGGCCCTCCACCGGGACTTATTCCTGTTGCACCCGGCGACGGTGTCGCCCCGGCAGAACCGAATGATCCAAATGGAGTAAATGTAGGTCCCGGCGACGGAGGCGCTGGAGGTACCGGAGGCGCTGGCGGAGCAGACGGCGCAGACGGTATGGGTGGTTTAATCATGACAAGTTTCACCTCGAACTATGGAGGTGCTAATTACTACGACTACGACTGCAAAGTAGAGCTTACCAACTGTACGATAAGTAACAACGCTTCAAGACAATATAACGACAGCGGCCAAGACGGGGGCGGCGAATATTATCAAACTGGGTGCGAGGCTATACTTAATCGCTGCAAAGTCATCGGTAACCGAGCCGGCTCCAGTGGAAGTGGAGGGGGTCAATACTTTAACGATTTCTGCTCGGTGGATATTAGTGACTGTAACTATGTCGATAACTCTTCCACCGGCGACGGTGGTGGATTGTTCTGCCTGTCCGATTGTTCACTCGAGATCAGCGGCAGCGACTTCATCGGCAATTCGACTGTTGGGACTTATAGCTCCGGAGGTGCATTATACGGTGGCGGAATATGGGACTCGGACAATGGAGTCTGGTATAACGGCAGTGAGGTAACAATCGACAGAAGTTACTTTAGTAATAATGAATCGTCGTTTGGAGGCAGTCTGTACTGGCACGGCGAGAACGCAGAGGTATTGATTTCCGACTCGGTCATCATTAATAATGTCGCTGAGCATGGCGGAGGGATGTACTGGAGCAGTGGGGCACCGGTGATTAAAGGCTGCAGCGTCATGGGTAATAGAGCCAGGACACGCTGGTTTATGCCTGTTTCTCAAGCGTTCCTTATTGCCTTCGGTTCTGAAAAGCCATTCGGCGGCGGCGGTGGAATGTTCTGCTGGTCCTCTGAGGCTCAGATTGAAAACTGCTTCATAACCGGCAATTCGTCTTCCGGCTCGGGTGGTGGTGTTTATTTCGGTGGTGACCCCAGCGTCCCGACGCTTAGAAACTGTCTGGTCAAAGGAAACTCTGCTGTCCTTGACGGTGGCGGCATCGTCTCCTACTGGCTTACTACACCAACAATCTCCAACTGTACAATTGTTAATAACCGGGCGTATGACCCGGATAATGCCAGGCACGGAAGAGGAGGCGGATTGTCCTGCTCTTATCAAAGCCAAACGATTCTTATAGACAGTATCCTTTGGAACAACACAGGTCTCAACGGCAGCCAGATATCGATAGGCAGTGATGATGAGCCGTTTTATTTAGACAGACCTGCCACCCTTACAGTTTCGTATTGCGACATCCAGGGTGGACGGGCTCCTAAATCTATCTATATCGAGCCGGGACGCATCCTCAACTGGCTCAATGGTAATATTGATGCCGACCCACTTTTTGTGGCGTCACACCAGAGCCTTAGTCAAATTGCAGCAGGGCAGGAGATGGACAGCCCGTGTGTTGATGCTGGAAGTAATTCGGTGGTTGCTCTTGGCCTCGAAGATTTCACCACTCGCTCCGATGGTATTGCTGACACCGGTCAGGTCGATATAGGCTTACACTATGCCATCGGCGAAGGTAGGTATCGGTTGATTGTAAGTACGGTCGGTGAGCACGGCACAGTTGAGCCGAGCGGCGGGCTCTTCGACAAGTTCACTGTAGTTAAACTTTGGGCGACGGTGGAGCCGGGCTATCGGATCAAATGGGTAGGCACTGATAATGACCGTACCGATGCTCTTACTAATACCGTGACAATGGATTCGAACAAGACTATTACCGTTGAGTTTGTAAAGTACCTTGGCAAGACAGTCACTGTGCCCGGTAACTACCAGACGATTCAGGAGGCGGTTAATAATGCCAAAAAAGGCGATACAATTGTGGTTGATCCCGGCACATATTTCGGTGGTGGAGTCTCAGACCCCATAACGGGTGCAAACATGGGCATCGCACTTTGGGTGGACAAGGCTGTTACTATCACATCGAGAAATCCCGATGACCCCAATAGTGTGGCGACGACGATTATTGATGGGTATATAGGTACTAATGACTGGAATTACGTTGGTGTTGCGTTTGCATCCAATACAGATTCCAGGACGGTGCTAAATGGTATTACGATACAGAACTACGGTGGACACTGGGGTGACGGTGCTGACGGCGACAGAAATGTAAATCATCCTAACGGTGAGGATGGTACACCCGGTCAAGGTGCTGCAATATTAATCGATAAAGGGGCCTCGCCCATTATCAAGAACTGTATATTAAGAAACAATTTAGTTGAGGGAGGCAATGGAGGAAACGGCGTAAATGCGACTGACACTCTCAATGCAGGCCGAGGCGGCTGGGGCGGCTGGGCACGCGGCGGCGCTATATGGTGCGGCCCGGACAGCAAACCCAAGTTTATAAACTGCATAATCGAGAACAACACAGCCCGCGGCGGCAACGCCGGTAATGGTGGTGATAGCGACGGTGGCTCAGCTAACTACGGAGGAAACTATAGCAGGTCTCAGGCAATTTATTATGACCCCAATAGTCTGGACTTCGAGTTTGTAAATGGTGATCTGTGGAAAGCCTTTAGATGGGACTTTGCACCTGACTTCGGGGAACTTTATGGTGAGCCCAACTTGACCTCCTATATAGGTGACTACCGGTGGTACTCCGGATATGGAGGTGGGGCGTTCTGCGATGTCGGAAGTAAAGTTACTTTTGTTAACTGTGAAATCAGAGGTAACAGTACTGAAGGCGGGATGAGTGGAATTGGCGGTGCGGGAGTAGCCGGCAGGAATATAGAGCCCCTGGTTTCCTATCAGATGCCAACTTACGGGGCGGGTGTATATTGTGCGGCTGATTCTGTGGTAACGTTCACAGATTGCACATTTGAAGATAATATTGCTTCCGGACTTCCGCCAGGAGTAACTGATCCAAATCATCGCCTTGATCCCTATAGCGGATATGGGGGTGGTGTATGTGCCGAGAGCAGCGCAGCGGTTGTGTTTGTTGACTGCAACTTTGTTGACAATCAGGCTGATTCCGGCGGTGGAGTATATATTGATGATACAGATGTGACAATTATCGACTGCAATATTGCGTCCAATACAGCACTTCGAGGTGGTGGGTTCATTGGTGTTGATAGCTTAATCAATGTAATAGGTACTAAGTTTACCAATAACAGGGCAATCGGCGACGTCAACGATCCAAGTGATGATTATATTCTGACCAACGGTGCCGGCTTATATTGCTGGTTGGGAGGGATGGACATCCAGGATTGCAACATCAGCGGCAATATAGCTGATTTTTCCGGAGGCGGTGTTTATCTGCGCGATGTAAACAGTGTCTCATTAATCAACAATTTGATTTTAAACAATGCGGCCGGCAGAGACGGTGGTGGTGTCTCAGCCAACTGGTATACAAATTCGATTATCTCCAATTGTACGTTTGTCGGCAACGCCGCCTCAGGCAGCCTCGGCGAATCCAACAACACCGGCTTCGGTGGCGGACTGTTTAATTCTTACGAGAGCAACTGCGTAATTACCGACAGCATTTTCTGGAACAATTATGGCTTGAAAGGGGATGCAGTTGCAGTTGGAGGCGGTTTCGAATTTGACAAAAGATGCGCAACGCTTACCATTTCTTACAGCGGCATCAAGGATGAACGATCTGCTTTTTGGGTTGACGATGGTTGTACGCTCAACTGGGGCGATGGAAACATAGATAAAGACCCACTATTCACCAAAGGACCACTTGGAGATTACTATCTCAGTCAGACCAAGGCCGGCCAATCGCGGAACAGTCCCTATGTTAATGCCGGCAGTGATTACGCAAGCTATAAGGGTTTGTTGGGATACACAACCCGAACTGACGAAATATCCGATACAGGTCGTGTTGATATAGGCTACCATCATCCGAGGGCAGAACCATGCAGATTGTGTGACCTTGTACTGGATGGCATTATTGACTTCCATGATTTTGCGGTACTTGCTGATAGATGGCTCGGGGATGGCTGCTCAGAAGGCAATAACTGGTGTCAGGGTGCAGACATTACATCAGATACGTATGTTGATATGAGAGATGTAGCTTTATTGGCAGACTGCTGGCTCGTCGAAGATACGAGTGCTCCGATACCTAACCCAAGTAGATGGGAAACAAAGCCTAATATAGTCACAGCAGGATCAATCAGGATGACTGCTGAGACCGCCACCGATGCCTGGGGCTGGGATGTGGAATATTACTTCGAAAACATCAGTGACAGTAGGCATGACAGCGGCTGGCAGAAGAGCCCGACATATACCGATGGTGGCCTTACACCCGATGTCCAATACGGCTACAGGGTAAGGACGCGTGATGAAATAGGCAACGAAACAAGGTGGTCGCCGGTCCGCTATGCGGGCAGAGACAGTACACCGCCAGCACCTGCTCCTTACATAGAAAATATTAGTGCGGTTTCTATGACTTCAGTTTCGATGACAGCTACGACCGCCTACGATGAAAGTGACGTGGAGTACTATTTCGAGAACACAGCCGGTGACGGGCACGACAGTGGCTGGCAGGATGACCCGAATTATACAGACCCCAACCTTGACCCCAACACAGTATACTCATACAGGGTCAAAGCCAGAGACAGATCCTCTAATATGAACGAAACCGATTGGTCCCAGATAGTTTCTGTTAGAACTTTTGTGCCTGTGGATCTGACTGCTCCAACACCGAACCCGATGGAGTGGGACCTCACTGTAGACCCGAATGGTTTTGACGGGACACCCCGTGAGATCAATAACGGTGGAGGTATTTGGGATAACTGGGCAGTGATGACCGCTGCAGTGGCTACAGATGATAGTGGCGGGATTGTTGAGTATTTCTTCGAGTGCACCACTGACTCGCGTTTTAGTAGCGGCTGGCAGGTAGATCCGTTCTATACTGTCCTGTTAGGCAGAAGCGGACAAGGGCACCGTTTCCGTGTCAAGGCACGCGATCCGTCCCACAACGAGACCTCCTGGTCGACTGAAGAAAGGGCCGACCCACCATAAAAACAAACGAGCCGCGCGCTGAGGAGCCTCTGGAGTGACTGGACATCTTCATTTGGTCTTTAGCGTCTGGTAGCCATAGTGCGCGAAAAGGTGGTCAAGTATCACCATTGCCGTGTAATTCTCCGCCACGGGCCATATTCGAGCCACAATCGTTGGGTCGCGCCTGGTGATAGCAGCCAGCTCCTTGTTCTCCAGTGTATATTTGTCAATTGTCATCTGTGGTTTGTCAATCGTGGGTGTAGGCTTGACCGTAAGTCTGACTACGATTGGTTGGCCTGTGGAAAGGCCGCCTGTAATGCCGCCGGCATTATTCGACTCGAAAATAACTTTGCCGTCTTCGGCGTGCATCTGGTCGTTATTCTCGAAGCCGGTCATATCTTTGACAGCAAAGCCGGCGCCGACCTCGACGCCTTTGACCGCACCGATGCCGAGCATTTTGCCTAATTCACCATCGAGTTTGTAAAATACCGGCTCACCGAGGCCGGTTGGCACACCGGTAACGACCACTTCAACTACGCCGCCGACCGAATCGCCGGTGGCGGAGATTTTGTTACATGCATCGACCATAGCCTGTGCGGCATCGATGTCGGGGCAGTTCAGTACCGGATGCACGCCATATTTATCCCGAATCGCATTGGCAGAGAGCTTCGGGGCCTTATCGCGGATGTCATCGATTTCCTTTTCAATCTGAGCTAATATTCCGACTTTTTCCAGAAATCTCATATCCATATTTATACGACCTTTGATGTAAACCTCCTGATAGAAGGGATCGAGGTCGTGCCGCATTGCTTTGTAATTGTTTGTGTACTTAAAGGCCTTCTCGGCAGCGATATCGGGACATCGGACACCGGCGATCTCCTTGACATAGGAAAAAACTTCGATGCCGCATTTTTTCAGGACTTTTTTGGCTACGCATCCGGCGGCTACGATGGTCGATGTGTAGCGTCCGCTGAAAAAGCCGGCGCCGATGGCATCATCATCCGGGCCGTACTTTTTGAAAGAAGCGTAGGATGCATGACCCGGACGGGGTGTGCGATTCGTGTCCTGGTATTGCTTGATGTGAATGAAATGGCGGTCCAGGTTGGGAATTAGAATCGCCAGAGGTGTGCCGTTGGTGTGGTTTTTGTTTCCGGCGTCCTGGATGGTGTCGGCTACATTTATGCCAGAGTAGATAATTGGAAGGTCCGGCTCTTTTCGCGGACTGCTCAATTCATCGGCTCCCGGTTTTCTAAGAAGGAGGTCGCCGTAGATTTCCTGTTCGGTTAGTAACATACCCGGCGGAACGCCGTGTATGACGGACGTCAGGCCTTCCTGATAAGAGCCGCCGGCTACCGTTACCTGAAAACAACGTCCAATGTGACAGCCAATCATTTTAATCTCCTTGAAAAGTGAGCTAAAGTATCTAAAGTGAGCTAACGATTCAGGCTATCAGGCAATCAGGCAATCAGGTTACCAGGTAGTGGCTATCAGGGTACCAGGTTATCAGTATAAGCGCACAGCATAAATGCACAGCGTGAATTTGTCTTTTCCTAATTTTCTGATTCACTGATAACTTGCGTCATGATTTCCTGATTTGCTGATATCCATACTTTAGGCACTCCAAACTTTAGACATTTACTAATTCCATATCTGCACCAATACCCTTCATTAATTCCACGTAATCGGGAAACGTAACGCAGATTGCCTCAGCGGTATCAACGGTACATTGGCCGTCTAAATTCAGGCCTGCCAAGGACAACGCCATTACGATTCGGTGGTCGGCCCGGCCGTGAAGTTCAGCCGGGTTGGGCCTGCCGCCGACTATTATAAGGCCGTCTGGCAATTCTTCAACATCTACGTCCATCTTTTTCATCTCTTCGGCCATACATTTGATTCGGTCAGTCTCTTTGCTGCGTGCCTGGGGGACATTCAGCAGTTTGGTTGAGCCTTCGGCAAAAGCGGCGGTAACGGCTATAGCGGGCAGTGCATCGGGAGTTTTGTTCATATCAAGCTCGGTGCCTTTAAGTGGGGCGGCTTTAACCGTTACTGAATTTGGGCCAATATTAATATCGGCACCCATCGCCTTTAGGTAATCAACTACTGTTTTGTCCGGCTGACTATCTGCAAAATCCAGCCCAAGCAAGATTACATCATCTGCGGACATAGCAGCGGCACAAAGGAAAAACGTGGCACTGGAAAAGTCGGCAGGGATTGTGGCATCGAAGGGCTTGTAGCTCTGATTGCCTTTGATTTTGAATACACAGATTAACTCAGGTTCCTTACGACGATTTCCACAGATTAAATCTGTGAAATCTGTGGCGAGTCCGTGTAAATCTGTGATTTCGTATTCTATCTGCTGTTTATCGAGCCAGTCGAGCGTCATCTGCACATAACCCGGCTCGTTAAGCAGAGTAACGTCTATCTGGGTATCTTTGGAGACCAGTGGTGAGCATAAGAGCAGGCTGGATAGATATTGACTGGTGGTTGCGGCGATGGCGGTCCTTCCGCCTGTTAGTTTTCCCGTTATCTCAACTGGGACTTTGCCGTTGTTTTTGAGACTTTTACATTTCGCTCCCAGTTCACTGAGGGCGTCCATTAGCGGCCCGACAGGGCGGGTCTGGATTTGCTCATCGCCTGTGAAGGTTGTGGTACGGCCGGCCTGGGCCAGAGCAGCAGAGCCCATTGCGATACGCAGCGTTGTGCCGGAATTGCCCACTTCAACGACTTCCGATGGGGTAGTAATTTCGCCGCCTGTGCCTGTTACTTTCCAGAGCTTGGGGTCGGATGTGTCAATCGCAGCGCCTAACGCTCGGTAGCAGGCCACGGCTGCCTGCGTGTCGCTTGAGTCCAAAGGATTGTGGACGAGACTTTCACCGGCTGCTAATGAGGCGATTGCGACTGCACGAATGGTGTGCGACTTGGAGCCTGGAATCAGCACTGTTCCTTTTAACCGTGATTTTCTTACAATCAATTTCATAGCAATCTCTTGATGAGCTCAAACTCATCCTACAAGCTACAAGCTCCGAACCATCCCCAAGCTGCGCTTGAGGCTGCCACCCAGTCAAAGTAGATATTACAGAGTACTACAATCGTATTGCGTGTTGCACTTTTATCAGAAATGGCGGAGAATTGAAAGAAGATTTTTTAACCACGGATTTCATGAAAAACACGCATAAAAAACAAGAAGTTGACGGATTGTGGTACAGATTTAATCAAGGATTACACAGATTTTGTACTCTGCAAGAGTTGCAGCTTATAAAATTTTTTAGTGTAATAGTCAGATGGTTTATCCCGTGTAGATTTCCTGGCTAAATTAGTAGAGCCTATTGCTGCTCATTGCAGGAAGGATCAAATGGGTTTGTGCATTTGAGCCAATCGTCGGCCAATATTATAAAATCCAGGATGTCAACGTAGCAATCGCCATTCAGGTCGGCTTTGAGCTTTGTCCGGCACTGGGATATTGTGAATACCTCATCACTTGTGTCACTGGCGAGCTTGTTATCTAAATCACTAATACGAATCAGACACTCGTCTGAGTTGGTTAGCGGAACCGGGTCCCACTCATACCAGCCGGTATTCCGTGACCGGCCTATCTCCTGCCAGGTTTGACCATTGTCGAGCGAATAGTCGATTATTACATTGTCTGTTTGGGTGCCTTCAATTATTTTCCAGGTAATTGTGTACGTACTTGCTGCTGTGAGATCCTCGCCGCCGTTTGGTGAAAGCACAATTGGTTTCGGAGTAACGTTATAACTCCATACTTCATTAGGCTCATATATGCCCGGAGCATCTAAGTCGTTGGTGTGGCGTTCTATCCAGGTCAGAGTTACGTCATGCTCATCAATCTCAACCAAGACATAGCCGTACTTTCTGGCATGGTGCCATTGTTCCATAATATAGTCGCTGTTATTGCCATCGTAGGGCGGCGACCAGGTATAGGGCGGTGCCCCGGCGGTTCCAATGACGTATTGGTGAATGTCATTGTTCGGGTTATCATCGCCATCATCTATACGTGCGTGGTCGTAGAAGTGGTCGTGGCCGCAAAAATAAGTTCGACCGCCGGCGTTTTTTATACTTGTCCAAAACACATCCCGGTGGTCAGGATAATAGTCGAGGCAATCGTAATGCCGAGTTCTAAAAGCCTGTTCGTGGCCGGCGATGAAGATATGCGGTTTGATATTTGCCGCCAATTGGCCATCCAGCCACTTCTGGTTGACCTTATGGTGAAAATCATGCCTGGTACCGGCATATTCATCAAGGATGACGATAAAGGCATTTTTGTGCGTAACAGAATATGTCATAAATTTCTCGTTTGCAGGACCGTTGTCAGGCAGCTTCTGTTTGGGATGCGAGTCGCTGCCGAAGACGTTAAGCCAGCGCAGCATATTATTATCATTTGGGTCGGGGCTTGTACCGGGATGAGGATAAGCACTCCAGACATCACCAAGCTCATGATTACCACGGCCGACATAGACGGCAATGCCGGCTTCGTAAACCGGTTTCATTATTTCTACCCAGGTTCTGAGATAAGATTCGAATTTGTCTGGGTCGATTGCCCGGTGGCCGGAAACCAGGTCGCCGGGAAACAGGACAAAATCAACACCCTGGCTTTTAATCTCGGCAGCAAGCTCACTGAGGATGACCTGATTGATGCCATTGACGTTACCGCGGCTGTCGCAGGTGACAATAAATTTCCAAGGCTCCTGAGAAAAAGCTGTCGAAGAAAATGCCGCGAGAAAGAGAAGGGCAAGAGCAAACTTCATTGGAATTGTCTTTCTGATTCCCCATTCCTCCTTAAAAAAAACACATTCGTTTCGGTGTTGAATGTGGTTGTCTGTTATGCGTAAATTATTCGGAGCTTTCTTCTTGTTTTGTGCACCAATCGGCTTTGCGTTTATTTTGCTCTATAAGGATTTTGAAATCGTTGATGTCGATTGCTCCGTCGGCATTGATGTCGCCGAGTAGATAACTTTCCGGTGATTTTTTGCTGTTTAAGATGTTATTGAGCAGGATAGTAAAGTCTGATTCGTTAACAATACCATCGGCATTGAGGTCATACCAAAAGATACTGTCTCTGTCTTGTTTATCGCTGATGTTCCAGGCCAGGCCGTAGCGCTCGGTTATGGCTATTTCTCTTGGGTAGTCAGTAACGTTCATGGACAGGACAATTTCGTAGCTGGTATAGTTGGGGTCTGCGGGGACGTAAATGTGCTCAACATTGTCAACATTGCTGTCACTGTAATCGAGTAGATAATCGTTGCCGGAGTTATTTGGGTCAACGGCCCAGAGTTCGAGGCGGAGATTGCTGTCTTTTTCAGGGGCCGGTTCAAAAGGATAGGTGCTTTTATAGTGTTTGTTCCAGATGGCTGTGGCGGTAATAAATTTATCGGCAGGTTCCCCTAAGGTGATTTTGTACACATTCTGGAGCCTCTGGGTATTATCCAGCTGGTTTAAGTCCCAGCCGGTTGCTGGAGTGTCACCGGGCTTAATTGGCCCGGCGATTAAATGGTTGTAGGCCCCGACTGCGTTTAACATACCGGCCCCCTGAATGTAGTCCAGAGGGGCGATGTGGTCATCGTCGGTTTGGAGCAGACCCTTGTGCCAGTAGGTCAGCTTGACTGCGGAATTTAGTAAAATAGCTTTGATTACGCAATTTCCGCCTTCCGGTGAGATAGCCGGACTTAAGGTCGGGTCCTGTTTGGCTTTTTGAACGAGAAGGCCGATTGTTCCTGCAACTATCGGGGTCGAGAAGCTCGACCAGTTACCGGTTGGTTCATAGCTGTTGGGTTTGTCATCGTTTGCAGCTAAGCAATTACCGGGAGCGACGATGTCGGGTTTGCAGCGCGCATCACCGGTCGGGCCGAAAGTCGAATGCTCCGGATAGGCCAAGGCAAAATGTTCCAGGTTGGTTGCAAGGTCTTCGGTGTTTACAGAGTCAATTACACCAACACCGATGGTGTTTGCTCCGGCACCCGGATACAGGACAGTGTCATGAGCATCTGTGCCGTTACCTATGGCGGCGACGATAATAAGGCCGTAGTGCTCAGCCAATGATTCAATACCATTTGTCCACCAGTCTTCAAATTGAATGCCGTTGCCGATTGTTATAATATCTGCATCCGGTGGTGAGTGCTCGAATACATAATTGGTTAAGAAATGCCAGAATTCGTAGATATCAGCCTGGGCCTGCGGTGCTGTGCCCTGATAGTAAAATTGTCCTATTTGCGGATAAAAAGCGTCGGGGTACTCGCCGAGCAGTATAGAACAGATAGCTGTCGAATGGGTAGAAATTCCTGCGGGCGGTTGGCCCTGATCGTAAAAGCTGAGACTACCGGCTTTGAAGCAGTTGTGTTCGATACCGGGGCGGTAATCGTTTTGTGGCTCATCGTTGATATAGGTAATGCTGCGACTAATAACGGCGAATTTTATACCATCGCCTGTCAGATTAGGCTCTATTCGTCTTAATGCATAGATTCCTGCATGTTCTAATCCCTGCGGCTGAAGAGTTTTGGCATTCTGTGGCTCCTGGGCTCTGGCGGCAGTTCCGGCGCTTAACAATGCTGCCGTGCATGTTATCAAGCTCAACACAAGTGTTTTTTTAGCTTTTTGTATCACTTCATAACTCCGGAGGTGGCGCAAAAAAACCAGCAGGAACAAGGTTGCTCCCCCGATAAGCCGACCTCCTTAACTGGTATATTCCTGTCTGTAAATTCTTGATACTATAATACCATAAAAAGCCGTTGTTTTCAAGTAAATTATCCGACAGGTTCCTGTAATAATGTAGTTTTTAGTGTTAAAAGGTTTGTTTTTGAAAACTTCTTGAGAAATCTTGCCTTTATTAGCTGCAGTTGCTATACTCAATCCAATATTAAGAATGTTTTTTCATTAGTAGGTTTGTTGCAATTATGAAGGTAATTTTGGATTCCGGACAAATCGAGCAGATTCTCAAGGATTTGACAGGTCGCATTTTTTCTGAGACCCCGGCCGAGATGGATATTGCAGTAATCGGTATTCGCAGCAGGGGAGAGGTCCTTGCCCAGAGGTTATCGGGCCAATTGTCACGGCAGCTTGGCAAAGATGTTCCGTGTGGTACTCTGGATATAACGCTTTACCGTGACGATTTGAATTCGCCGCAGGGCACTGCACAGCCGCTGGTTCGCACCACGGAAATCGGGTTTGATATAGACGATAAAATCATTATTTTGGTTGATGATGTTTTATATACCGGCCGGTCAGCGCGGGCAGCGATGGATGCACTTATAGATTTAGGCAGACCCAGGGCGATAAGGTTGGCGGTACTCGTTGACCGCCTCGGCAGAGAGTTACCGATACAGGCTGATTACGCCGGGTATAAGACCGACGCTGCGCCCGGAAAATTAGTTCAGGTCAACCTTGTCGAATCGGATGGAAAAGACGAAGTAGTCATCGAGTAAGAGTTAAGACGAATTATGAATATTGAATATCGAGTTTAGAATAACGAAGCTATGGAAAGCCCGAAGCACGAAATTCGAAATACGAAACAAATTCGAATGACAAAAATCCAAAATTCAAAACGTTTTGGTCATTTTATAATTTGAATCCTTCGACATTACTCAGGACAGGTTTCGATATTGTTTCGGATTTCGATATTAGGATTTCGGATTTATACGAAACTATGGCGCTAAAAAGAAAAAGTAAACAATTCAAGTGGCAACACAAACATTTACTTGGGCTGCGGGAGCTTAGTGCCGAAGAGATTACTTACATTCTTGACACAGCCAAAGGTTTTGAGCAAATAAGCACGCGGTCGGTCAAAAAGGCTCCGCCTTTGCGGGGCAAGGTTGTAGTGAACTTGTTTTTTGAAGACAGCACACGGACGCGAAACAGCTTTGCCTTAGCCGCGAGTCGATTGAGCGCTGATATTATCGAATTTACCAGGAAGATGAGCTCGGTCAGTAAAGGTGAGACCCTTTTGGATACGGCCAGGAATCTGGAAGCGATGGGGATTGATATTGTAGTGATTCGGCACGGTGCCGGCGGTGTGCCGAAGTTTCTGAGCAGGAATATCGGCGCCTGCGTGGTCAATGCCGGCGACGGATTCTGCGAACATCCCACACAGGGGCTTCTGGATGTCTATACTATTCGCAAAATAAAAGGCACGCTTGAGGGCTTAAAGATAGCGATTGTCGGCGATATAGCGCACTCGCGCGTTGCCCGCAGTGATATGTGGGCGATGACAAAACTCGGCGCCGAGGTAATATTCGTTGGTCCGCCTACACTTATGCCGACACAGGTAGACCGACTGCCGGTCAAGGTAAGCTACAGCCTTGATGAGGTTATCGAAAAGGTCGATGTGATAAATATGCTTCGGATTCAGTTCGAGCGGCTCGGCGGCAATCCTTTTCCTTCGGTACGGGAATACTCGCATTATTTCGGAC